>NZ_CP041243.1:1622242-1960863 GCF_006547065.1 Brevundimonas sp. M20
AGCTGGCGACGGTTGGAGTGGAAGCTGTCGAAGGCGCCGGCGCGAGCCAGGTTCTCCAGAGCGCGCTTGTTGACGAAGCGCGGATCGACCCGTTCGAGGAAGTCGAAGATGTCGGTGAAGCGGCCGCCCGCCTCGCGCACCTCGACCAGATGCTTCATGGCTTCGAGGCCGACGTTGCGGACGGCGCCCAGCGCATAGAGGACAGCGCCTTCCGGCCCGTCCTGGCCTTCCACCCACTCCACGTCGAAGTCGGCAGAGGACCGGTTGACGTCCGGGGCCCTGACCGGAATATCGAAGCGCCGACAATCCTGATAGAAAACAGCCAACTTATCGGTGTTGCTGAGATCGAGGCTCATCGAGGCGGCGAAGAATTCGACCGGATGGTTGGCCTTCAGCCAGCCCGTCTGGAACGAGATCAGGGCGTAGGCGGCGGCGTGCGACTTGTTGAAGCCGTAGCCGGCGAACTTGGCCACCAGATCGAAGATGCCGCCTGACTGGGCCTCGGATACGCCCTTCTCGGCGGCGCCCCTGACGAAGCGGAGGCGCTGGAAATCCATCTCCTCCTTCTTCTTCTTGCCCATGGCCCGGCGCAGCAGATCGGCTTCCCCGAGAGAGTAGCCGGCCAGGATCTGGGCGATCTTCATCACCTGTTCCTGGTAGATGATGACGCCGTAGGTCTCGGTCAGCGTCTCCTTCAGGCTGTCGTGGAGATAGTCGACCTCGGCCCGGCCGAACTTCCGGTCGATGTAGGTGTCGATCATCTCCATCGGCCCGGGCCGGTACAGGGAGATCAGGGCGGTGATTTCCTCGATCGACCCGCAGCGCATCTTGCGCAGGGTGTCGCGCATGCCCTGGGATTCCAGCTGGAACACCCCGACCGTCTGGCCCGAGGCCATCAGCTCATAGGTGCGGGCGTCGTCCAGCGGCAGCTGGTTCCAGATCGGGGCCAGCCCGCGCCGCGACAGATAGCCGTGGGCGCGGTCCAGCGTGGTCAGGGTCTTCAGGCCGAGGAAGTCGAACTTCACCAGACCGGCCGGTTCGACCCACTTCATGTTGAACTGGGTGGCCGGAATGTCCGAGCGCGGGTCCTGGTACAGGGGCACCAGCTCGGTCAGCGGGCGGTCGCCGATGACGATGCCGGCGGCGTGGGTCGAGGCGTTGCGGTACAGCCCCTCCAGCTCCAGCGCCGTCTCCAGCAGGTTGCGAACCGCCGGTTCGGCGTCGCGAGCCTCCTTCAGGCGCGGCTCAAGGTCGATGGCCTGGGCGAGGGTGACGGGCGCGGCCGGATTGTTCGGCACCATCTTGCAGAGGCGGTCGACCTGACCGAGCGGCATCTGCAGCACACGGCCGACGTCGCGCAGCACGGCGCGGGCCTGCAGGGTGCCGAAGGTGATGATCTGGGCGACCCGGTCCTTGCCGTAGTGCTGCTGGACATAGGTGATGACCTCTTCACGCCGCTCCTGACAGAAGTCGATGTCGAAGTCGGGCATCGAGACGCGTTCCGGGTTCAGGAAGCGCTCGAACAGCAGGCCGAACCGCAAGGGGTCCAGATCGGTGATGGTCAGGGCCCAGGCGACCAGTGAACCGGCGCCGGAACCCCGCCCCGGCCCCACCGGAATATCGTGGGTCTTGGCCCATTTGATGAAGTCGGCGACGATCAGGAAGTAGCCGGGGAAGCCCATCTGGACGATGATCCCGACCTCCCATTCGAGGCGATCCCAATACTCCTGCTCGGGCACGGCGGGCGTGACCTGTTGCAGGCGCAACTTCAGCCCCTCGCGCGCCTGATGGGCCAGTTCGTCGGGCTCGGACCTCCCGGCGCCGGTGTCGAAGCGCGGCAGGATCGGCGCGTGGGTCTTCACCAGGAAGGCGCAGCGGCGGGCGATGTCGAGGGTGGTGTCGCAGGCCTCGGGCAGGTCAGCGAACAGCTCGCGCATGGCGGCGGGCGTCTTGAACCAGTGCTCGCCGGTGATGCGGCGGCGGTCCTCCTGACCGGTGAAGGCGCCGTCGGCGATGCACAGCAGGGCGTCGTGCGACTTCGCCTGCGAGGCCTTGGCGTAATAGACGTCGTTGGTGGCGACCAGCGGGACGTCGTTCTCATAGGCCCAGGCGACCAGACCCCGTTCGGCCTGGGCTTCGGCCGCCAGGCCGTGGCGCTGAAGCTCGACGTACATCCGGTCGCCGAAGGTGGCGAACATCTCGTTCAGGGCGGCGTCGCCGTCGCGGACCTTGCCCTGAACATAGAGTGGATCGACCGGACCGTCGGGGCCGCCGGACAGCAGCAAAAGGCCGTCGGAATGCTCGACGACGGTGCTCCACGGCACGCCCGGCTCGTCGGTCGGGGCGATGTCCAGGTAGGCCGACGACGACAGCTTGCACAGGTTCAGCCAGCCGGCCTCGTTCTGGGCGATCAGGACGACGGTCGGGACCTTGGTCCAGCGTTCGGTCCCCTGCCCGCCGATGCCGGTGATCGGCAGGGCGCAGGCGACGATGGGCTGGACGCCCGCATCCTTGGCGGCCTGGCTGAACTCGAGCGCGCCGAACAGGTTGGCGCGGTCGGCCACGGCCACGGCGGGCATGCCATTGTCCGCCGCCATCTTCGGGATCTTGCCCGCCTTGATCGCGCCTTCCAGCAGCGAATAGGCCGAGCGGACCCGCAGGTGGATGAAGCCCTGACTGTTCAACACCTCGCTCACCGCTTCACCGCTCCGTTCGTCCGCCATCCGTCCATGGTGAACCGAGTCTCACATCCTGGTCGCCGGAAACACCGGAAAGCGACGCGGGGCGGATGTGACCGGGGATGGCCTGTGGACCGGCGCCGGGCGGACCTCGTCGCGCCGGGCGGATGTGCACTCAATTATTTTTTGAGTGCACTTTAGTGGCCTTTTCGATCAGGCGGCGGGGAGCAGCAGGACCGCCTGCCAGACCAGCAGCACGAAACCGGCGCACGACGCCAATGACAGACACTCCCGAACCCAACGCGCCATGACGGCCTCCCGGATATATGTTCTTGTTGTGTTCTATGTTCTTGTTATGTTCACGTCAAGGGGTCGTCAGTTCCGATTGTTCCCGAAGGCGCCACGCGTGAGCAGGATAGTCTTCCAAAAACCCTCGCGATCCAGAATCGTCTGATCAGGCGTGGCGACCGGGCGGTGCTCGAGAAGGGCGAACCGGAAAGCCTTGCGTACATAGTCGAGGTTCGGGTTCGTCACGAGTTGGCGAAGTTCCGCGTTGTTGCCGTGCCCGGTTGCGGCGTATTCGCACCACCGCGACCAGACACCGCCTTGCCCATACGCCGAGCCGACATAGCGTTTCCCCGTCAGAACGTCGGAGATCAGGTAGATGCCCTTGATGCTGCTGAGGGCCGCCATCCAATCAGCCCGTCCTGTGCGCGCCAGATTTTCAAGTTCGGCGAAAGACAGGTCGATACCGTCGAAACCCGGGAATGCGCGACCGCTGTAGGGCTCTGCCAGCACCTCAGACACCTGCATGAGCGGATAGTGGTTTTCAAAGTTCAACCGGACAGAACGGTCTCGGTAAGGATGTCTGATCTTCAATCGGCCGATGAATGCGGATCCCTCGGCGGAGCGGGAGACCACATACTGATCAGCCTTGCGGTCAAGAACATCGAAGATGCCCGTGAATAGCCAGATGTCGGGCTCATGATAGAAGCGAGCGAGCGAGAAGATGCGTGGGCGATTGAACTCGTCCCGAGCTGGTCTGTATTCCTGCCATGTCTGATAATCCGCCGGGCTGTTCACCCACACGTCCAGCGGCTCATGCTGCCGGTTCCACCGCGAGAAGTGGATCTTGAAGGTGGCCGGCGCCGCCAGCGGCCAGATGTCAGACAGAAGGATGGGCGCCGAGACGCCCATCAATAAGCGTGGGCTTCCGCCGGACGCTCTTCCAGGTGCCCGTCCTTGATGGCGAAGACGCGGTCCATGTGGCCGGCCAGTTCCATGTTGTGGGTGGCGATCAGGGCGGCGACGCCGGTGGATTTCACCACGTCGTGCAGGGCCTCGAACACGGTCTGGCTGGTGGCCGGGTCGAGGTTGCCGGTCGGCTCGTCGGCCAGAAGCAGGCGCGGACGGTTGGCCAGGGCGCGGGCCACGGCGACGCGCTGACGCTCGCCGCCCGACATTTGTGACGGCTGGTGGGTCAGGCGGTCGCCGAGGCCGAGGGCGGTCAGAAGCTCCTCGGCGCGGGCGCGGGCGTCGGCCTGTTTCCAGCCGGCGATGCGCAGCGGCAGGGCCACGTTATCGCGGGCGTCGAACTCGGGCAGCAGGTGGTGGAACTGATAGACGAAGCCGATGCGGTCCAGACGGATGTGGGTCCGCTGGCGGTCGCTGAGGGCGGCCACGGCTTCCCCGTCGATCTTCACCTCGCCCTCGGTCGGATGCTCCAGCAGGCCCGCGGCGTGCAGGAGGCTGGACTTGCCCGAGCCGGAGGGGCCGATCAGGCCGACGATCTCGCCGGGCATGATGTCGAGATCGACGCCGCGCAGGACGGTCAGGCCGCCGGCCGCGGTGTCGTAGGTGCGGGTCAGGCCGCGCACCGAAAGGACGGGAGCCACGGTCGTCTTACTCATAACGGAGGGCCTCGACCGGATCGAGCTTGGCGGCCTGCCAGGACGGGATCAGTCCGGCGACGCAGCTCATGAAGAAGGACCAGACGGTGACCCAGAAGACGTCGACCGGATCGACCAGGGCCGGGACGGCGTCCAGCATATAGACGTCGGCGTCGAAGAGCTTGGTCTGGAAGACAAACTCCAGGAAATGCTGGATCGAGCCGATGTTCAGGCAGAACAGCAGGCCGAGCAGCAGGCCGGTCAGGGTGCCCGCCACGCCGATCATGGCGCCGGACAGGAAGAAGATCCGCAGCATGGACGACTGGCTGGCGCCCACGGTGCGCAGGATGGCGATGTCGCGCGTCTTGTTCTTCACCAGCATGACGATGCCGGAGATGATGTTCAGCGCGGCGATGGCGACGACGAGGCCCAGGATGATGCTCATGGCCGCCCGCTCGACCTTCAGCGCGCCCCAGAAGGCGGCGAGGCGGTCGCGCCAGTCGGTGACGACGCCGGTCTGACCGACGGCGCGCTGGACGGGCAGGCGCATGGATTCGACGCGGTCAGGCTGGTCGATCTTCAGCTCGATCACGTCCCAGACGGAATCCTTGCCGTAGAACAGCTGGGCCTGTTCCAGCGGCATGAAGATGAAAGCCTGATCGAAGTCCGTCGTGCCGGAGCTGAACACGCCGCCGACGCGGTAGGTCTTCTCCAGCCCGCCCAGATTGCCGAAGGCGCTGGAGGCGCCGGTGGGCGAATACAGGGTGATGGGATCGCCGATGCGAAGACCCAACCCCTCGGCCAGCGCCTTGCCGATCAGGACGTTGTCGCCGCCGAACTCGCCCCGGCCGAAGCTGCGGATCGCCTCGGGCGTCTCTTCGAGGCTCTCGTAGACGTATTGCATGGAGGGCAGGTCGCCGGGGGCGACGCCGCGCACGATGGCGCCCGTCGTGGCCCCGCCCGCGCGGACGATGCTCTGGTCATTGGTCATCGGGGTGACGAAGGCGACGCCCGGGACGGCCTTCAGACGAGCGACTGCCGCGTCCCGCTCGGGCGAGTTCAGCAGGTCGCCGGACACATACATATGCCCGTTGAACGACAGCATGCGGTCCAGCAGCGTCGCCCGGAAGCCGGCCATGATGCTCATCACCGTGATCAGCGCCATCACGGCCAGCGCGATGGCGACGTAGGAGATGATGGCGATCAGGGCGATGCCGCCCTCCTTGCGCTTGGCGCGAAGGTAGCGGAGGGCCAGTCCGATCTCCCAGGCGGAGAAGGGACCGGCGGGCTTCGTCGGCTTCGTCGGCTGGGCGGCCGGCGTGGCGTTGGTCATCCGATGAGCCTCGAAATGGCTTCGTCCAGCGGCAGGGTCAGTTTCTCGCCGGTGGCGCGGCGCTTCAGTTCGACCACGCCGTCCGCCAGACCCTTGGGCCCGATGGTCAGCTGCCAGGGCACGCCGATCAGGTCGGCGGTGGCGAACTTGCCGCCCGGACGTTCGTCGGTGTCGTCGTAGAGGACGTCCTTGCCCGCGGCCTCGAGGCGGTGAACGGCCTCCTCACAGGCGGTCGAGACGGCTTCGTCATTGGCGCGCAGGTTGATGACCACCACGTCGAACGGGGCCACGGCGTCCGGCCAGATGATTCCGCCCGCGTCGTGGCTGGCCTCGATGATAGCGCCGAGCAGGCGCGACACGCCGACGCCGTAGCTGCCCATGTGAACCGGGGCTTCCTTGCCGTCCGGACCCTGGACGTTGGCCTTCATGGCGGCGGAGTATTTGGTGCCGAAGTAGAAGATGTGGCCGACCTCGATGCCGCGGGCCGAGAGCCGGTCGCCCTCGGCGGTTCCGGCCTCGAAGGCCGCCGCGTCGTGCATTTCCTCGGTGGCGGCGTACAGGGCGGTGCGTTCGTCGAAGACGGCCTGCACGGCCTCGGGGCTGAAGTCGTGGCCGGGCGCGGGCATCTCGACCAGCTTGCGGTCGCAGAAGACCTCGCTCTCGCCGGTCTCGGCCAGAACGATGAACTCGTGCGACAGGTCGCCGCCGATGGGGCCGGTGTCGGCGCGCATCGGAACGGCTTTCAGCCCGATGCGGGCGAAGGTGTTCAGATAGGCCGCGAACATGCGGTTGTAAGCGACGCGGGCGGCGGCCTCGTCGATGTCGAACGAATAGGCGTCCTTCATCAGGAACTCGCGGCCGCGCATCACGCCGAAGCGCGGACGGCGCTCGTCGCGGAACTTCCACTGGATGTGGAAGAGGTTCAGCGGCAGGGCTTTGTAGGACTTCACGAAGCCGCGGAAGATGTCGGTGATCATCTCCTCATTGGTGGGGCCGTACAGCAGTTCGCGCTCGTGACGGTCGGTGATGCGCAGCATCTCCGGGCCGTAGGCGTCGTAACGGCCCGACTCGCGCCACAGGTCGGCGAGTTGCAGGGTCGGCATCAGCAGCTCTACGGCCCCTGCCCGCACCTGCTCCTCACGCACGATCTGCTCGATCTTGCGCAGCACCCGCAGGCCCAGCGGCAGCCAGGCGTAGATGCCCGCCGCTTCCTGTTTGATCAGGCCGGCGCGCAGCATCAGCTGGTGGGAAACGATCTGGGCGTCCGAAGGCGCCTCTTTCAGGGTGGGCAGGAAGTAGCGCGACAGGCGCATGGTCGGGAATCCGGGAGAACAGGCTTGGGAGTGGCAGGTGTAGCCGGGAGGACGGGGCGAAAGCTAGGCGGTGGATGGGGGATTAGGGACTGGGGATTAGGGATCAGGGGCGCGAAGACGCGCCAACGCCTGATCACAGTCCCGGAAATCCTAATCCCTAATCCCTGTTCCCTGATCCCTCAGGGGTGTGGCAAACTGATGCCGTAGCGGGCCGCCAGATAGGGGGCGATGGCGTGGTCCTGAAGGAAACGGCGGCCGGTGGCGGCGCTGGTTTCGGCGTCGGGCCAGTCAAAGGTTCCGTCCAGCACCAGCAGCGGGCAGCTCTGGTGATCCTCGCCGACCTCGGCGATGACCGGCGGACGTGGCCGCGGGTGATCCAGATAGGTGATCAGGAGTTGCTCGCGCAGCGCCGGATAGAAGGACAGCATGCCCTCCACGAAAGCGCCCGGCGGGCAGAACCACGGGCCGCCGGCGTCATCATGCCAGTCGGGATTCAGGAGGTAGAGACGGTCGGTCATGACGAGACCCTAGACCGGCGGCGCCATCGGCGGCAGGGGCATCCAGCCGAAGAAGACCATAATCATGATCACCACCCAGACGATGGCCGAGACCCAGGTGGTGGTGATGAATTTCTTCTTCAGCTGCGGGTTCTCCGGCGCGCCCCACTGGGCGCCGTCCGTTGGCTTGGCCTGTCCCTGCTGATTCATGCCGAGCGGCAGGACGGCGAACAGCACCGTCCACCAGACGACGACATAGATGGCGAACATGGTCAGCGGACCGATGGGCATGACGGGGCTCCACGCCGAAAACAGGCTGAGGTTGCTTTAGCGGCTGTCGGCGGCGGCGAGAAGGCGCGGCGGGTGTCGCACCGACATCTTCGCGAAATGCCCGTTCGCGAAATCACGAACGGACTCCCGAAATCACGTCAACAGCGTGGAGCGGTCTCGAGGCGGACCGGGGCCGCTGCTGCGGTTGCCGTGAACGGAAAAAGGGCGTCGCAGCGGAGGCCGCGACGCCCTTGCTCAGGCCTTCAGGCCGGTTCCGTTACTGCTGCAGCGGGAACGGGTCGGTCGGGTTCGGGCGGGTCGGCAGCGGCATGCGCGGCAGGGGCTCGTCCGAGTTGGCGGCGTTCAGCAGGAAAGACGCCAGAATGACCGCGGCCTGACGCAGGTCCTCGGCGCGCATGTGGTCATAGGTGTCGATCGAGGTGTGGTGCAGGCGCGCGCCGTAGTCGAGCGGGTCCTGGATGAACTGGAAACCCGGGACGCCGACGGTCTGCATGTAGACGTGGTCGGTCGCGCCCGAGGTGCGTAGCGAGACGGTCGTCGCGCCCATCGGGTTGAAGGGCTTCAGCCACTCCTCGAAGATCGGGGCGGCGGCGACGTTACCCTCGGCGTTGATGCCGCGGATCTTGCCCGAGCCGTTGTCGAGATTGAAGTAGGCGACCAGGGAGCCGTGACCCTCGCGCGGCTGGACGGGCCAGCGCTGGCGCCAGGTGCGGTTGTTCGGCAAGGCGTCCAACGCGGCGTCGCCCAGCGGGGCGCGGGTGGCCAGATAGCGGTCCGTGTAGGCCAGCGACCCCCACAGCCCCTGCTCTTCCCCGCTCCACAGCGCGAAGCGGATGGTGCGCTTTGGACGGACGCCCAAGGCGCGCAGGATGCGGGCGGCCTCCATGACCACGGCGCTGCCGGCGGCGTTGTCGACGGCGCCGTCAGCGGCGGCCCAGCTGTCCAGATGGGCGCCGGCCATCACGTATTCGCCCGAACGGCTGGTCCCCGGAATGTCTGCCAGGATGTTGTAGCCGTTGGTGTCTTCCTCGTGGAACCGGACCTCGCTCATCAGTTCGAGGGTCGGCTTGGCGTCTTCGGTCTGGGCCAGACGGGCGAGACGACGATAGTCCTCGGCGGCCAGTTCCATGCCCGGCGTCCTGCGCTGATCGTCCATGCGGTAACCGGTGCCGTTGCCATGCAACAGGCCGCCGTCGCGTTGCGACATGCGAACCCACGCCAGCGCGCCCTCTTCCTGCAGGAAGGCGTCCAGCTGGCGGGCGAAATCCGGGCCGCGCAGGCTGTCGACCGACTGGGCCGAATGGTTGGGGATGTTGTAGGCGTTCCCGGCGTTCTCGAGGTCTTCCTCGGTCAGGCGGCGGAAGGCCGGGTCGGTCGGCTCGGAGCCGGCGGTCGGGCGCGAGACCAGAACAATTTTGCCGGCCAGCTTGCCGCGATAGCGGGCGAAGTCGCCGGCGCTGCTCATCGGGGCGACGATGACTTCGCCGCTGATGGTTCCGGGCGTGGACGGGGTCCAGGCGATGGGGATGGCGCGCAGGTCCAGCGGACGCGGCGCGGTCATGCGGGCGCTGGAGCGGACGACCGACCAGCCACGGCCGAAATCGAACGGATCGGCGCGGACGTTGGTCAGGCCCCAGTCGCGGAAGCGCTGCTGGGTCCAGGCCTCGGCCTGACGCATCTGGGGCGAGTTGGTCATGCGGCCGCCGATGCGGTCGGTCAGGTAGGCGGCGGTGTTCATCACCTCGCTGTGGTTCAGGCCCTGGTCGATGATGCCGTTGATGGCGACCAGATCAGGCGACTGGGCCAGAGCGGGCGTGGCGAGCGGAACGGCCGTCAACGCAATCGCGGTGGCGGACAACAAGGCGGCAAGACGCATGGAAACTCCCCTGAATCACTGAACGGCGGCGATAAGACTGCAAGCCTCGCCTCAGTGCAAAGGAAGAACGTCCACGGAGCGTCAGTCCGTCGCGGCGTCCGGATCAATCGCGTCCTCGACCAGCTTGCGCCAGACGGGGTCGGTGTCGTCCACGAGGTCGCAATCCTCCATCAGGGCCACAGCGGCGCCGCCGTCCGGCAGGATCAGGCCCAGAACGTCCATCTCGTCGCCCTCGTCGCCCAGATGGCTTTCGGCCTGTACGGCCACGGCCGCCTGCTCGCCGCCCTCCTCCCACCAGATCACGGGCTGGGGCAGGTCCATGTCGATGACGCGGGGATCGGCGGTGTCGTTCAGGGCGAAAACGGCGACCCTGGCCTGTACGTCGTCCAGCGTCGCGATACGGCCGTTGAATGGCGTCAGGCGGGACCAGTCGTCCGCGTCATAGCCGCCGCCGTCGTCGCCGAAATCCGTGATCTCTTCGCTCATCGTTCGCTCCCGCGGTGCGCGTACGAAAAAGGGCCGGCGACCGAAGCCGCCGACCCCTCATCTTTATCAGTTCCGTCCGGAGACAGAATGGAAGGTCTTACTGACCGCCCATCATCGAGGCGACTTCCGAAGCGAAGTCCGGGCCTTCGACCTTCTCGACGCCTTCACCCAGCGCCAGACGGACGAAGCCGGCCAGGTGCAGGTTCGAGGAGCCGAGTTCCTTGGCCGAGTTGGCGACCAGCTGCTCGATGGTCACGTCCGGGTCCATGACGAACGGTTGCTTCGACAGCACCACGTCCTTCTGGAACTTGTTGATCTGACCTTCCACGATCTTTTCGATCATGTTTTCCGGGCGGCCTTCTTCCTTGGCCTTTTCGATCAGAACGGCGCGTTCTTTCTCGATGGCGGCCGGGTCCAGGTCGTCGGTGTTCAGCGACAGCGGCGCCGTGGCGGCGACGTGCATGGCGATCTTGCGGCCCAGTTCGCGCAGGACGGTCTTGTCGCCCTCGCCTTCCAGGGCGACCAGCACGCCGATACGGCCGACGCCCGGCGAGACGGCGTTGTGGACATAGGTCGAAACCACGCCTTCCGACACCGACAGACGGGCGGCGCGACGCAGCTGCATGTTCTCGCCGATGGTGGCGATCATGTTGGTGACTTCGTCCTGAACGGTCTTGCCGGCTTCCAGTTCAGCGCCGTGCAGAGCTTCCACGGTGTGGTGCTCCAGGCCCAGTTGGGCGAATTGCTTGGCGGCGTTCTGGAACAGTTCATTGCGGGCGACGAAGTCGGTTTCCGCGTTGAACTCGATGGCGGCGGCGACTTCGCCCTTGCCGTCTTCCTTCGACGCCACGGCGACCAGGCCTTCAGCGGCGACGCGGTCGGCCTTCTTGGCGGCCTTCGAGAGGCCCTTGGCGCGCAGCCAGTCGATCGCGGCTTCGATGTTGCCGTCGTTCTCTTGCAGGGCCTTCTTGCAGTCCATCATGCCGACGCCCGAACGCTCGCGCAGTTCCTTGACGAGGGCGGCAGTGATCTCGGCCATGTTCAGTCTCCTTGGAGGGGTATTCGTATGCGGTAACGGCCGGGGTGTTGTGCCCCGGCCGTGTGTCAGTTCGACGTAGGGCCTTCAGGGAAGGCCTTACTGCGGTCTCAGACCGCGGCCTTGTCTTCGTCGGCGGCCGGCTCGGCAGCCGGTTCAGCGGCGGCTTCCAGCTCGGCGGCGACGGCTTCCGTGCCGGCCGGAGCGGCTTCAGCGGCGACCGGGGCCGAAGCCTCGCGCAGCATAGGCTCTTCCGGGTTCACCGAAGCGCCCAGATCGACGCCGGCGGCGCCGGCGCCGGCGGCCAGGCCGTCCAGGACGGCGTCGGCGATCAGGTCGCAGTAGGTCTGGATGGCGCGGGCGGCGTCGTCGTTACCCGGGACCGGGTAGGTGATGCCGTCCGGATCCGAGTTGGTGTCCAGGATCGCGATGATCGGGATGTTCAGCTTGCGGGCTTCCTGGATCGCGATCGCTTCCTTGTTGGTGTCGATCACGAACATGATGTCGGGGATGCCGCCCATGTCCTTGATGCCGCCAAGCGAGGCGTCCAGCTTGTCACGCTCGCGTTGCAGGCTCAGCAGTTCGCGCTTGTTGCGGCCTTCGCCGCCGGATTCCAGCAGGCCGTCCAGTTCGCGCAGACGGGCGATCGAACCCGAAACGGTCTTCCAGTTGGTCAGCGTGCCGCCGAGCCAACGATTGTTCATGTAGTACTGGGCGCAGCGCTTGGCGGCCTCGGCGACCGGATCGGCGGCCTGACGCTTGGTGCCGACGAACAGAACGCGGCCACCCTTGGCGGCGACGTTGCGGACTTCAACCAGAGCCTGGTGCAGCAGCGGGATGGTCTGCGACAGGTCGATGATGTGGATGTTCGAGCGGGCGCCGAAGATGTAGCGGTCCATCTTCGGGTTCCAGCGGTGCGTCTGGTGACCGAAGTGAGCGCCGGCTTCGAGCAGCGAACGCATGGAGAATTCAGGCAGAGCCATGATCGGTAGTGTCCTTTTTTCCGATAGACGTTGCGCGGGCGTTTTAAAGATCCGGCTGGACCCTCGGAATGGTGCGGTCGGGGATGTCTCCCCCGGCCGCGCCACGCCCACGTGCGAAGTGCGCGGGCCGTTTAGTCGGGATGGGACGAAAAGGCAAGCGAAGACCGGTCCCGTCGCCCGTCGTCAACCGACCGGATTGAACTCGAGCCCGTCGCCGACCTGATCGATCGTCAAAAGCGGACCGTCCGCCAGTCTGGTCCAGACGGGCGCGGGATCCTTGTCGGCGTCGATGCTGGAGGTCGTGGTGCTGACGCGGCGGGTCAGGAAGTTCACGCTGCGATCCAGCGTCTCGCCGGTGTTGCGCTGAACTTCTGAATAGTCGTGGCCGATCAGGCGCAGGGCGCCGTCCTGCCAGCGGAAGCGGGATGTTGCGTTGGACATGGTCCATCCGCCGGCGCTGGCGAAATAGTTGAGCGTGATCGACAGCACGCCGTTGCGGATTGCAGGTGATTGCTCGAGCGCATCGGACAGGGTCGGTTCGAGGTGGCGCGGGATGAAGCTGTGATTGGCGACGGCGAGCCGGTAGCCGTCCTGACCGGCCAGGCCGACCACGAGCAGGCGCGGATTGGTGTCGAGGCGTTCGCCGCCGAGTCCGTCATTGTTGACGATATTGGCCGGGTTCTGCTGGCGCAGCACCAGCACCAGATCGGCGCGCCGATCGCCGTTCAGATCACCCTCGACCCGATACTCGATCCGCCATCCCCCGGGCGTGACGGCTGCCGCATCGGCGAAGCGCCCCGGCAAGGGCGGATAGATCGCCGGAGGGATGTTCAGCCGGTTGTCGTCGCCGACGGGCACAACGATGGCCGCTGTCCCTTCCGAAGCCGGAGGCGCCTGTGGCGGCCGGGGCGCCTCGGGCGCTGCCGGAGCGGCGGGCGGTTCAGGCGGCTTCGGCGCTTCGGGTCCGCCGCGACCGCAGCCGAGCAGAACGACGCAGGTCAGGGCCGCAACACACTGCTTCATACGCAAGCTCCCTCAAGGCTCCATCCTGCCGCAGACCGGCAGGTGCGTCACGTCCCGCGCGGCTTGGCGCGATTCGTGGCCTCGGCGACGGACGGATCTTCGGGCCATGGGTGGCGGGGGTAGCGGCCGCGCATGTCGGCGCGGACATCCTTCCATGAGCCGGCCCAGAAGCCCGGCAGGTCCTTGGTCATCTGGATCGGGCGGCGGGCTGGCGACAGAAGGGCTAGCGTCAGAGGCGTGCCCCGACCGACCGTCGGATGGGCCTTCACCCCGAACAGCTCCTGCACCCGGATGTCGACACGCGGCCCGCCCTCGGCGGCGTAGTCGATGGCGGCGGAGCCCAGCGGGGTGTCCAGCCGCTCGGGCGCCAGCTCGTTCAAGGCGCGTTGGCGGTCCCACGGGATCAGGGCGCGCAGGCCGTCGGCGAGCGGGCCGTCCGCGAGGGCGTCCAGCGACTGCACCGTCTCCAACAGGGGCCACAGCCAGGTCTCGCGCTCGGCCAGCAGGCCCTCGTCGGACACGTCGGGCCAGCCATCCTCAAGCGCCGACAGGAAGGCCAGCCGGGCGCGCAAGGCCGAGGCGCGTTCGCCCCAGCGGATCGCCTTCAGTCCGTCCGCCTCGATCTCGCTCTTCAGGGCGGCGGTGATCGCCTTGCGGTCCGGCGCGCCCATGATCTTCTCGTCGACCACGACGGCGCCGATCCGGCGGATGCGCTTCAGCACCATGCGGCCCGAGGGCTCGCGGGTGAGTCGGTCCTCGATCTCGAGCCGGTGTTCGAGATCGGCCAGCGCGACCGGCGCGGCCAGGCGGATGCGATCGCGGGCGTCTCCACCGCCCAGCTCGGCGACGGCCAGCCAACCTTCGCGCGCCATGACGTCGGTGGGTTTAAGGAAGGCGCCCCGGCCGGAGGCCAGCAGGAATTCGCCCGGCTTTCCGCGCGCCCTGGCGACCCGCTCCGGGAAGGCCTCCGCCAGCAGGCCGCCCGGATCGGGATGCCCTCCCTTCCCGCCCCCCGCCGCCTTCGCCCAACGATCCGCCAGCTTCGCGGCGTCGCGGGCGCGGGGCGAGCGGTCGCGGTCGAAGCCGCGCAGGCGCTCGGTCAGATCAACAGAGGTTCCGCCGAGGCCCGGTTCGCTGAGCACGGCGGCGATGTTCGCGCCCAGCAGGGCGTCGCCCCCGTCGCTGGCCACGGCGACCATATGGGCCAGACGCGGCGACAGGGGGATGCGGGTCAGGCGACGGCCGTGGTCGGTCAGGGCGCCGTCGGCGTCGAGGGCGTCCAGCCGGGTCAGCACCTTGCGCGCCTCGGCGAAGGCGCCGGCGGACGGCGGGTCCAGCAGGGCCAGTCCGTCCGGCGAGCGCGCGCCCCAACGGGCCAGATCGAGCGCGAAGGCGGTCAGGTCGGCCTCGAGGATTTCCGGGCGCTGGTGCGCGACGAGACCCCGCGTCTGTTCCTCGTCCCACAGGCGATAGCAGACGCCGGGTTCGACCCGCCCCGCCCGGCCCCGGCGCTGTTCGGCGGAGGAGCGGCTGACCCTGACCGTCGCCAGTCGGGTCAGGCCGCTGGACGGCTCGAAACGGGGCACGCGGGACAGGCCGCCGTCGATGACCACGCGCACCCCCTCGATGGTCAGGCTGGTCTCCGCGACCGAGGTGGCCAGAACGATCTTGCGGCGGCCCGGCGCGGCCGGTTCGATAGCCCGGTCCTGCTCGTCCTTGTCGAGGCCGCCATAGAGCTGGACCAGATCGACATTGGCCGCGAGGCGGTCGCCGAGGGCGCGGGCGGTGCGATGAATCTCCCCCTGCCCCGGCAGGAAGACGAGGATGGAGCCGGTCTCGTCCGCCAACGCCTGACGCACGGCGCGCGCGACGGCGTCCTCGAACCGCTCGGCCGGATTGCGGCCGAGATAGCGGGTCTCGACCGGATACATCCGTCCTTCGGCCTCGATGACCGGCGCGCCCCTCAGCAACCTCGAGACGCCCGCGATGTCGAGCGTCGCGGACATGACCAGCAGGCGCAGATCATCGCGCAGCAGACCCTGCGCCTCGCGGGCGAGCGCCAGCCCGAGATCAGCGTCCAGACTGCGTTCATGGAACTCGTCGAACAGGACCGCGCCGACGCCGTCCAGCGCGGGATCGTCCAGAATCATACGGGTGAAGACCCCCTCGGTGATGACCTCGATCCGGGTCTTCGGGCCGATGCGCGACTGGAGGCGGGTGCGATAGCCGACGGCGCCGCCCGCCTGCTCGCCCAGCGACGAGGCCATCCGGTCGGCGGCGGCCCGTGCGGCGAGGCGTCGCGGCTCCAGGACCAGCACACGCTGTTCGCCCAGCCAGGGCTGGTCCAGCAGGGCCAGGGGCACGACCGTGGTCTTGCCCGCCCCCGGAGGCGCGGCCAGCACGGCGACATTGCCTTGCGCGAGCACGGCCTTCAGAGGGTCGATAACGGCGTGGATCGGTAACATCGAGGTGCGGTCTAGCGGCAACGGGCCGGTTCACGAAAGCGTCGTCTCAGGTTCACGCATCGGAAACCGCGTTGCCACCGGCCTTTCACGTCGCTAGCGTCCGGCCAAAGCAGCGAGAGGGCTGCTCAATAAAGGGTGGCGAGAGGGCTGCCCCGAACCAATGTCGGAGGGGTAATTTATGTGGCGCGTTAAATCGCTAGACGCGATTCTGGCCACGGCCGAGAAGAAGTCTCTTCATCGGTCGCTGGGTCCGGTCCAACTCACACTTCTGGGGATCGGGGCCATCATCGGCACCGGGATCTTCGTTCTGACCGCCGCCGCCTCGCAGAAGGCCGGCCCGGGCATGATGCTCAGCTTCGTCATCGCCGGCGCCGTCTGCGCCGTCGCGGCGCTCTGCTACTCCGAACTGGCCGCCATGGCTCCCGTCTCGGGCTCTGCCTACACCTACACCTACGCGGTGATGGGCGAACTGCTGGCCTGGTGCGTCGGCTGGGCGCTGATCCTCGAATACGCCGTGGCCGCCTCGGCCGTCTCGGTCGGCTGGTCGGGATACGTGCTGGGGCTGATCGAGCAGGGATTACATTTCGACTTCCCTGACTTGCTTGCCGCCGGTCCGACCTGGACCATGAACGGCTTCATCCCGACGCCGGACTTCTCGGCGGGGATCGTCAACGTTCCGGCGATCATCGTGGCCCTGGCCGTGACCGGCCTGCTGGTGCTCGGCACCACGGAATCGGCTCGCGTGAACGCCATTCTGGTGCTCATCAAGGTCGCTGCCCTGACGGTCTTCATCGTCCTGACCCTGCCGGTCATCAAGACCGGAAACCTGTCGCCCTTCGCGCCCAATGGCGCGTTCGGGGCCTATTCGGGGATGGGCATCGTCGGCGCCGCCGCCTCCATCTTCTTCGCCTATGTCGGCTTCGACGCGGTCTCGACCGCCGCCGAGGAAACCAAGAATCCGCAGAAGAACGTGCCGATCGGCCTGATCGGATCGCTGGCTTTCTGTACGGTCTTCTACCTGCTCGTCGCACTGGGCGCGGCCGGCGCCATCGGCGCCCAGCCGGTTCTCGGCGCGGCCGGTGAAGCCGTCCAGCCCGGTTCGCCCGCCTTCGTCGCGGCCTGCGCCCTGGCCGAAAACAGCGAGCGTCTGGTCTGCTCGAACGAGGCCCTGGCTCACGTCCTGCGCGTGATCGGTCATGAGCAGGTCGGTAACGCCCTGGGCGTCGCCGCCATGCTGGCCCTGCCGTCGGTCATCCTGATGATGATCTATGGCCAGACCCGCATCTTCTTCGTGATGGCGCGCGACGGTCTGCTGCCGGAAGGCCTGACCAAGATGCACAAGCGCTTCAAGACGCCCTACGTCGTGACCATTTTCACCGGTCTGGCCGTGGCCATCGGCGCCGCCCTGTTCCCCGTCGGTCAACTGGCCGACATCTCGAACTCGGGCACGCTGTTCGCCTTCTTCATGGTGTCGATCGCCGTGATCATCCTGCGTCGGACCGATCCGAACCGCGCCCGCCCGTTCAGGATGCCGCTGGTTTACGTCATCGCGCCGCTCTCGGCCGCGGGCTGTGCGTTCCTGTTCTGGAACCTGCCGCACGACGCCAAGATGGTGCTGCCGATCTGGGGCGCGATCGGTCTGGTGATCTACTTCGCCTACGGCATCCGCAAGAGCCACCTGGGCCGCGGTCACGTCGAGGTCCACGAGCAGGACAGCGACATCCCGCCGCCGCCGGCGACGACCTGATCCACGGATCAAGGATAACAGGAAGGCCCGGGAGCGATCCCGGGCCTTTTCCTTTGCGCTTCGATCAGGCGACGAAAGTAAAGGGGGTGGTGCGGATGAGAGGACTCGAACCTCCACGCCTCGCGGCGCTGGAACCTAAATCCAGTGCGTCTACCAGTTCCGCCACATCCGCATAGGTTCTGCGCCGGTCCTAAGGCGCGGCGGCCCGTCGGGCAAGAGGCCCACGCCGGTCAATCCTCAAGCGTGAAGTTCAGCCGCGCGGCCTCGGCGCGGTAGCGTTCCAGCATCCGCGTCCACTGCACCTCATTGGAGGCGGTGATCTCCCTGATCGTGTCCAGACCCCGGATCGCGGCGGCGCAGGCTGCGGCGGTGTCTCCGGCCTCATCCGCTTCCGCATAGGTCATTATGGCGTCGAGCATCTGTCGCAGGCGCGGCATCTGCTGGCCCAGTTCACGCGTGACGACGGGATCGCGGGCGGCGCGCAGGGCAAAGGCGTCGCGGGTGGCCTCTGTCCAGACCCCGCCGTCAATAAGTTGCTGGCCCCACCAATCAGCCATGTGTTCTGAATAGCGGGACGCCGCATTGCCGTGATCCAGCGCCTGCATGCCGACCGTCGAAAAGGCCGTCGTCACGACCCTGGCCTGTTCGGGATCACTGCAGGCGGAGCGGTCCACGCTAGGCGGCAGTTCGAGCACGGGCTTGAGCGGGCGCGTGACCCGACCGTTCCCCAACGTCTCATTGACGTGCTGGACCTCAAGACTGCGGTCGTTGCAGGTCAGGGTGACCGCCACACGGCTGTTGTGGGTCAGGGACAGCGTGACGTCCGAACCGGGCACGTCCCAGGTCCAGCCGCCGTACTGGCCTTCCCGGCGGTTCCCATACCGGCCCCCCTCGACGATCTCTGTCTCCAGCGCGGCGTAGAGCGCGTCAGCAGCGGCGTAGCGATCCTCCAACGTAGTTCCCGGTAGCCGCTCGTAGGAGATGGAGGCCGACAGATCATAGATCTGCTGCGTCCGCGCGGTGCGGGTGATGTCAATCCGGTTGTGAGCGACCTCTTCAGGGTCCAGACCCAGTTGGCTCGGGCCGGTCCAGACCGCGCCGAACTTATGCCCAAGAGCGCCCTGGGCGGTGCAGGTCATCGCCAGCCTCTCGACCAGAGCCGGACGAAGCGGAGGCGTCTGCATCGCCCGGACGGGCGTCGCCGCCATTCCAGTCGCCGCGACAGCCAGCAGCATATTGCGAAACATTTGTCTGATCCCCCTGCCTCACTGCCTGCCGGGAGACCTTACGGCAAGTGTCAATAAGTTCTTGCTTTGTTCTCGTTTGCGCGTATCGTTCTCCTATGGTCGAGACGGCGAAAGGACGGGGTGCGAGGTCGAATGCGACCGGACGCTTTGAGCCCGAAACGGTCGAGGCCTTCGATGACGGCTGGACCGATCAGGATGCCGAGGCGGCGCCGTTGCGCACCACCCTGACGCCTGAGGCGGCCCGGACGATCATCGCGAGGAACACCAGTCCGGACATCGGTTTCGACCGTTCCATCAACCCGTACAAAGGTTGCGAACATGGCTGTATCTACTGTTACGCCCGTCCGTCCCATGCCTGGATGGGCCTATCCCCGGGCCTGGATTTCGAGAGCCGGCTCTTCTTCAAGCCGGGGGCAGCAGGTCTGCTGGAGCAGGAACTCTGCAAGCCGCGATACGTCTGCAAGCGCATCCACATAGGCGGCAATACCGACCCCTATCAGCCGGTTGAGCGCGAGCTGAAGTCGACCCGGTCGATTCTGGAGGTGCTGCAACGGTTCAATCACCCGTTCAGCATCATCACCAAGTCGGTGCTGATCGCGCGCGACGTGGACATTCTGGGACCGATGGGACGAGACGGGCTGGCCTCGGCCTTCGTCTCGATCACGACGCTGGACCGCAAGCTGGCGCGGGCGATGGAGCCGCGCGCTTCGACGCCGGCGAAGCGGCTGGAGGCCATTTCCCGGCTGGCGGATGCGGGCGTGCCGGTCGGAGTGGGCTTCGCGCCGGTCATCCCCGGGCTGAACGATCATGAGTTGGAGGCCATTCTGGAGGCGGCGGCGAAGGCCGGGGCGACGACAGCCATGTATGTGACCCTGCGTCTGCCGCTGGAGATCAAGGACCTGTTTCGCGAGTGGCTGGCGGACGCTCGCCCCGACCGGGCGGCGCGGGTGATGTCGCTGGTTCGCCAGACGCGGGGCGGCAAGGATTATGACGCCGACTGGTCGCATCGGATGAAGGGCACGGGGCCGGTGGCGGAGCTGATCGGGACCCGGTTCAGGGCGGCGGTGAAGCGGTACGGGCTGGATGCCCCGCGCCATCTGCTGGACGAGACGAAATTCAGGGTGCCGGCCTCGGCGCGCAAACAGATGGATCTGTTCGACGCGGCCTGACCTGGCTCTGGACAAGGGTGAGTTCCGGATGCGAACTGCCAAGGTTGATGTCAGTGAGGCGACCGATGATCCTGCGGAAGACGCGTGCGGCGGGACTGGCGGCGGCCGTGATCCTGCCTATGGCCCTGACCGCCTGCATGAAGGTCGATGTGCCGGAGCGGGCTTTCTTCTGGCCGGATGCGCGGCTGACGCAGGAGAACATCACGCTGCCCTCAAATCCGCCGCCGGAGGGGGCCGAAACTGTTGTCCTGGGCTATGCGCAAGGCCCGATCGGGGCGACGCGCGTGCGGTCATCCGAGACGACGCGGCCCCTGATCCTGTTCTGCGGCGGCAACATGTTCCGGCGTGAGGCGGCGGGCGGGTCGCGCGCCGAGATTCTGGCGCCGTTTGGCGACGCCCTGATGTTCGACTATCCGGGCTATGGCGGCACCGCCGGTCCGGACAGCTTCGCCAATTTCCGCGCCGTCGGCGAGGTGGTGGCCGATGAGGCCCGGCGGCAGGCGGATGCCGAGGGGCGCCGGCTGATCGTCTGGGGCCACTCGCTGGGCGGCATCGTCTGCTCCGAGATGGCGGTGCGCACCCGAGCTGATGTACTGGTGCTGGAGACCACCACGCCGGGCGCACGGGCGACCGTGAACCAGCAGGTCGGCCTGATGCGGCCCTTCGTGCGCGTGACGCTCGCCCCCGCGCTGGAGGCCGTCGACATCCCGACCGCCCTGAACGGCTATCCGGGCAAGGTGGTGGTTCTGGAGGCCGGCAAGGACGACACCCTGCCCCCGGCCCTCAGCCGTGACCTGGCCCGGGCTCTTGAGGCGCAGGGCAATACGGTCGAACGGATTGTCTTCCCCGCCGCCGGTCACAGCGATGTCGGCCGACAGCCGGACTTCGTGGCGCGTCTTACGGCGGCGTTGGGAAGTTAGCGCCGGAAGACGCTGACCAGTTCGACGTGGGCCGACCAGAGGAACTGGTCCACCGGGGTGACGCTCTCCAGCCGGAAGCCGGCGTCCAGCAGCACGCGGGCGTCGCGGGCGAAGGTCACCGGATTACATGAGACGTAGACCACGGTCGTGGCCCTGGTCTGGGCGATCTGCTGGGTCTGTTCCAGCGCCCCCGCGCGGGGCGGGTCCAGCACAATGGCGTCGCAGCCGCGCAGGTCGTACGGGGCCATCGGTCGGCGGAACAGGTCGCGGGCCTGCGCGTCGATGGTCTTGATCTTCTTCGCCGTTCTGAAGCCGGCCTTCAGCGCCGCGATGGCGGGTGCAGAGCCGTCGGCGGCGATCACGGGCGCGACGGTGGCCAGCGGGAAGGTGAAGGTTCCCGCGCCGCAGAACAGGTCCGCGATCTTCTTCGCCCCCTTCGCCGCCGCGACGGCGCGGTCGACCATGGCCTGCTCGGCCGGCGGCGCGGCCTGCAGGAAGCCGCCCGCGGGAATCGGCACCGTGGCCGGGCCAAACTCCACATGCGGCTGGCGCGCCATGACGAGGGTTTCACCCGCCAGGCTGAGGCGGGCCAGATCGGCGGCGGCCGAGGCCTTGATGGCCTTCATCTGCGCGTCGCGGGACAGGCCTCCGCCCGAGCGGCGCTCGACCCCGGTGACATCCACGTCCAGCCCGTCCAGCGTCAGGGTGACGTGCAGGGTCGGGGCCGACTTGGGGTGTTCCAGAAACGGCGTGGCCACCCTGGCCAGCGCGGGCAGCGCCGCGACCAGTCGCGGATCGGCGACGGGGCAGCTGTTCACCTCGACCAGACGCCAGCTCTTGCGCGCCTTGAAGCCCAGAACAGCGCCGCCGTCCGGACCGCGACGGGCGTGGAGGGCCAAGCGGCGGCGCGACCCGGCGGGCACAGGCACGGTCGGCTCGATCTCGATGTCGATCTTTTCGCGAGCCAAGGCCAGGCGGACCTGTTCGCGCTTCCAGTCCAGATAGGGCCCGGCCGCCCAGTGCTGCAGCGAGCAGCCGCCGCAGTCGCCGTACTGGGGCGAGACCGGCGCGATCCGGTCGGCGCTGGGGGTGACGACCTCGAGCTCCTCCAGCCGCCCGTCGCGCACGATCCCGCGCACGGTTTCGCCCGGCAGGGTCAGGGGGGCGAACACGGGGCCTTGGGGCGTTTCGGCGATACCGTCGCCCTGCCCGCCCACGCGTGAAATGGTCAGCGTTTCCGTCATCCGGCGCTTCTAGAGGGAAATCCGCGCCGAGCGAAACATGAACGAAGATGAACGGCGCGATCAAAGGCCGTTCAGCTTGGCGTCGTCATAAGGGATGCAACAGATGCGGGGCCGGATCGTTCGGTCGTCGTCTGAACCGTTCAAGGATGACGTCCATGTCCGTCTCTCTCTCCAGCAAGGTCGCCTGTGGCGCCGCCGCCGTCGCGGCTGCCGGTCTGCTGCTGGTCCCCGCCAGCGCCTCGGCGCAGGCCTACACCTATCAGGGCGACCGCTACGGCGGTTCGAACTACTACGGCCAAAGCTACGGCGATCGCTATTACAGCGGCGACCGGTACGACGACCGTTACAGCAGCTACGACTATTGCCGCAGCGATCAGAACCAGAGGCGCGCGGCGGGCGCCACCATCGGCGCCGGGATCGGCGCGGTGGCGGGCTCGCAGGCGGCGGCGCGCGGTCGCCGCACCGAAGGCAGCATCCTCGGCGGCGTTCTGGGCGCGGTCGTCGGCGGCGCCATCGGCAACGACTCGGCCCGTGACTGCGGACGTTATGACGACCGCGGCTACAGCTATCGGGGCTACGACAGCCGTTACGATGATCGCTACGCCCGGGACCGTTACGACGACCGCTATCGCTATGACGACCGCTACGGTTACGGCGACCGTTCGGACTATCGCAGCGACCGCTACGGTTGCCGCACGGTCGAGACCCGGACCCGCGATTGGAGCGGCCGTCTGGTGACCCGCTACGAGGAAGTCTGCAACGGCTACTGACGGGATCGCGTCGCCGGTTATTTTCAGCCCCCCTGTCGATCGGCGATGTGACGGAGGCCCCCGGTGGAGAAATCCACCGGGGGCTTTTCATTTCTGGAGGGCGCTAACGCTCGCGACGCGGTCGCTCACTGCTTCAGCGCATTGTCGAACGCCGGCTCTGCGGCGCAATGGCATGCGCGAAGCGCGAGGCCGCGTCGGGTGGGGTCGGGAGGTCCCGAAGAGCCGACGACCGCGGCCCAACAGAGAAAGCGCAGCGTTAGCTGCGCTTCGCCCAAAGAAGATATTCGATGTTGCCGTCGCCGCCGGTGATGGGGCTTTTGGCGGTCGCCCGGACAGTCCAGCCGCGTGATGTGATCCAGTCGGCGACGTGGGCGAGCGCGGCCTGACGGGCCTCATCGTCCTTCACGACCCCGCCCCGCCCCACATCGGCGCGGGTCTCCATCTCGAATTGCGGCTTCACCAGCGTGACCAGATCGGCGTCGGGCGCCGCGAGCGCGAGGGCGACCGGCAGGACCTTGGACAGGCCGATGAAGCTGGCGTCGCAGACGATCAGGTCGGGGGCGTCCGGGATCAGGTCCGGCGTCAGGTCGCGGGCGTCTGTCTTCTCCAGATTGGTCACGCGCGGATCGGCGGCGATCCGGCGGTGCAACTGCCCCTGCCCCACATCGACCGACCAGACATGGGCGGCGCCGCGTTCCAGACAGACCTCGGTGAAGCCGCCGGTCGACGCGCCGACGTCCAGCACGGTCCGGCCCTCGACCGCGATCGGCCAAAGGGTCAGGGCGTGATCCAGCTTCAGGGCGGCGCGGCCGACGAAGCGGTGGGCCTCCTCGGCTTCCAGAACCGCGTCATCGGCGACCTTCTCCGACGGCTTCGAAACGACCCGGCCGTCCGCCTTGACCAGACCCGCTTCGATGGCTGCCTGGGCCCGCGAACGACTGTCGAACAGTCCTCGCGAGACCAGAAGCTGGTCGATGCGGGTCATAGTTCCTCTCCGCCCCGCGGAGGGGGGGCATCCGAAGGATGGTGGAGGGGTGTTGAAGCGAGCCCGGAGCCGGCGCCCCTCCACCGCTTCGCGGTCCCCCTCCCCCGATGGGGGAGGAACGTGATCGTCACAGCGCTTCCAGACGCTTTAGCGCGGCCTCGAGGCGGGCCTTGCCGGCTTCGGCCTCGGCCAGCTTCTCGCGCTGTTCGTCGACGACTTCCGGCGCGGCGCGTGAGACGAAGTTGGGGTTGCCCAGCTTCTTGTTCACGTGGCCGATGTCGCTGTCGAAGGCGGCGATTTCCTTGACCAGACGAGCCTTCTCGGCGGTCAGGTCGATGATTTCGGCCAGTGACAGGGCCGCCGTGTCGCCGTTGATGACCAGCGAGACGGCGCCGGTCGGAAGAGCGTCGGCGAGCGTCACTTCGGACACGCGGGCCAGGGTCAGGATCAGGGGGCGGTGCAGTTCGACCAGACGGGCGTTCTCCGCCGACGGGGCGACGAAGGTCAGCGGCGGCTTGGCCGACGGCGGGACATTCATCTCAGCGCGCAGTTGGCGCACCTCGGTGACCAGATCGACCAGCCAGCCGATCTCGGCGTCGGCGGCGACGTCGATGAAGCTGTCCGGCAGCACCGGCCAGGCGGCGCCAATCAGGGTCGCCTCGGTGCGGGGCGCGCCCTCTTCCGCCAGCTTGTCCCACAGCTCTTCGGTGATGAAGGGCATGACCGGGTGCATCAGCTTCAGGGTCTGGTCGAGCGTCCAGGCGGTCATGGCGCGGGTCTCGGCCTTTGCGGCCTCGTCCGAGCCCTGGAAGACCGGCTTGGCCAGTTCCAGATACCAGTCGCAGAAGACGTTCCAGACGAAGCGGTACAGGGCCGAGGCGGCGTCGTCGAAACGACCGCCTTCGATGGCGTCCGACACCTGACGTTCGGCCTTGGTCAGCTCGCCGCGAATCCAGCGGTTGATCGACTGCTGGACGGTCGCGGGATCGAAGCCCTCGACGCGCTTCGCCTCGTTCATCTGGCTGAAGCGGGCCGCATTCCACAGCTTGGTGCCGAAGTTGCGATAACCTTCAATACGTTGCTTCGACAGTTTAATGTCGCGTGTGCCCGACAGGATGGCCATGGTGAAGCGCAGCGGATCGGCGCCCAGCTCGTCGATGATGCCGAGGGGGTCGATGACGTTCCCCTTCGACTTGCTCATCTTCTGGCCCTTCTCGTCGCGGACCAGACCATTGATGATGACCCGCTTGAACGGAACCTCATCCATGAAATGAAGTCCCATCATCATCATCCGGGCCACCCAGAAGAAGATGATGTCCGCCGCCGTGACCAGGTCGCTGGTCGGATAAAACCGCTCCAGATCCTCGGTCTTCTCGGGCCAGCCCATGGTCGAGAACGGCCACAGGGCCGAGCTGAACCAGGTATCCAGAACGTCCTCGTCCTGCGTCAGCATGACCTCGGAATCATAGTCCGACATCGCCTGTTCGCGGGCGTCCTCTTCCGTCTCGGCGACATAGATCTCACCATTCGGCCCGTACCAGGCCGGGATCCGGTGCCCCCACCACAGCTGGCGCGACACGCACCACGGTTCGATGTTGCGCAGCCACTCGAAATAGATCTTCTCATAAGACTTCGGCTCGAACACCGTCGCACCCGTCTCCACCGCCTTGATCGCGGGCTGGGCCAGGGTGTGGGCGTCGACGTACCACTGGTCCGTCAGCCACGGCTCGATGACCACGCCGGACCGGTCGCCGTGCGGAACAACGTGTTTGGTTTTCTCGATCTCGCGCAGCCAGCCTTCCGCCTCGGCGCGGGCGATGATGGCCTTGCGCGCGGCGAAGCGGTCAAGGCCCTGCAGATCACGAGGAATCTCATTCTCGATGAGCCACAGTTCCGGGCCGTAGTCTAACGCGTCGGTCCCGGGGATTTCCTTATAGGTGACGTCCGCTGCACTCAGGATTTGAGCGTATTGGTTCAAGATGTTGATGGAGCGTAGTCCCGCCCGCTTGCCGACCTGGAAATCGTTGAAGTCGTGGGCCGGGGTGATCTTCACCGCGCCAGAGCCTTTTGTCGGGTCGGCATACTCATCGGCGACGATGGGTATGCGGCGGCCCGTGATCGGCAGGATCACTTCATTGCCAACGATGGAAGCATAGCGCGCGTCGTCCGGATGCACCGCCACGCCGGTGTCGCCCAGCATCGTCTCCGGCCTCGTCGTGGCCACGACGATGAAGTCGCGGGTTTCCCATTTGGTCGGCTCGCCCGCCTCGTCGAAGGCGATCGGGTGTTCGTAAGTCACGCCGTCCGCCAGCGGATAGGCAAAATGCCAGTAGTGGCCCTCGACCTCGCGCTGTTCGACCTCCAGGTCGCTGATCGCCGTCTGGAAATGCGGGTCCCAGTTCACCAGCCGCTTGTCGCGATAGATCAGGCCCTCCTTGTGCAACTGGACGAAGACCTTGCGGACAGCGGCGTTCAGACCCTCGTCGAGGGTGAAGCGCTCGCGCGACCAGTCGCAGGACGAGCCCAGACGGCGCAGCTGGCGGACGATGGTCCCGCCGGATTCGGCCTTCCACTCCCAGACCTTGTCGACGAAGGCGTCGCGGCCCATTTCGCGCCGCCCGACATTGCCGGCGGCGGCCATCTGGCGCTCGACCACCATCTGGGTGGCGATGCCCGCGTGGTCGGTGCCCGGCAGCCAGAGAACGGCCTTGCCCTTCATCCGGTGATAGCGGGCCAGAATGTCCTGAAGCGTGTTGTTCAGCGCGTGGCCGATGTGCAGCGAGCCGGTCACGTTCGGCGGCGGGATGACGATCGAATAGGCGTCGGCGGCTCCGTCCGTGGCCACGGCGGCGCGGGGCGCGAACAGGCCGCTGTCCTCCCACATCGCGTACAGCCGGGGTTCAGCGGATTTCGGATCGAAAGTCTTGTCGAGCATGGTCATTCTTTTGGCCTATCGCGACACGCACGGCGTGTCGCTGCTGGAGGCGGTTCGCGAAAAGAAAAGGGCGGCCCCGCCGGAGCCGCCCTGTGGTGATCTAGTGAAGATCGGTGTGCAGGTGAAGGCTTAGCCGGCCGAGCGGGCGATACGTTCTACTTCCTTGCGTACCTCAGCCTCGACGATGCCCGGCAGGTTGGCGTCGAGCCAATCCTTGAGCATCGGGCGCAGCATTTCGGCGACCATGGCCTCGACGGTCGAGCCGCTGGCGAAGGTCAGGTCGGTCGACGACGACGCGGGCGTGGCGGCCGGCTTCTGGAAGCTGGCGGCCAGACCGGCGAAGGCCGAGGCGGCGCTGGCGGCGGCGCTTTCGCCGACGAGCGAGTCGTAATGGGGTGTCGGGACCGAAGGATGCTCCGGCGTGTGGATTTCCGGCGGCGGGGCGAAGACCGATTCGCTGACCGGCTCGGCCGGGAACGGCTCCGGCTCAGCGACCGGAGACAGGTCCAGGTCGCCGATGCTGTCAGTGGCCGGGGCTTCGTAAGTGTCGGTCAGTTCGAGAACGTCTTCCTCGACCGGCTCGGGCTCGGGCGCCGGGGCCGGCGCGGCGGCGATGACCGGTTCAGGCGCCGGGGCGGGTTCGGGAGCCGGGGCCGGCGCGGGTTCCGGCGCAGGCGCGGGCGCGGCGGCGGTTTCGGCCGGCGCGTCGTCCTCGGAGATGATCCGGCGGATGGACGCCAGGATTTCCTCCATCGTCGGTTCCTGGGCGGTCTGGTCGGTCATGGCTGTATCCCGGACGCCCACTCAGGCGGGCGATCTGATCGAAAAACTGGCGTGCGAAGCGGTTCCCCGCCCCGCACGATTGTCGTCGCATCTCAGCCCGCCGGAATCAACGGGCGTTTTTCCCCCGCCGCGAGAGTCGCGCAGGAGGCTTCAGTCGCGCGGCGCGGTCCGCACGATCTCGGACTTCAGCTGGGCGTCCACCGGAGCGTCCTCGGCGTCGGCGGCCGGCGTGATGCGCGGCGCGGCGACACGGTCGAGGGTTTCGACAACGCCGTCCCACGGCAGGGCGCCCCGGTTGCGGACGCGCTGGTAGTTGGCGGCAGGGTCATAGGCGGTCAGGGTCGGATCGAGGTCCGGGCCTTCCAGCCTGCCCATGGCGGCCAGCAGATTGGCCTGGGCGACGTATTCGTTGCGCTGGGCGCTGGCCAGGGTGACCTCGGCGTTCCGCAGTTCCAGTTCCTGGTTCAGCACGTCCAGAGTGGTGCGCAGACCGACCTGGGCCTCCTGACGCACGCCTTCGGCGGCGACGGTGGCGGCGCGAACCGCTTCCTGACCGGCCTGCAGGGTGGCGCGGGCCGAGATCGACTGGGCGTAGGCCGAGCTGACGGCCTGCAAGGTGTTGCGGCGCTCGCCCTCGACGCTGATCTGGGCGGCGTTCGAGCGTTCCAGGGCCTGGGCGACGCGCGACGAGTTCAGGCCGCCGGTGAACAGCGGCACCGACAGGGTCGCGCCGGCGGTCAGACGGGTGTTGTCGCCGATGTCGCCGATGCGGTCGAAGTCCGCGTTGGAGCCGCCGTAGCTGGCGGTGGCGCGCAGCGACGGCAGGAACTCGGCCTTGGCGGCGGCGACATTGGCTTCAGCCGCCTGCAGCGTATAGGTCGCGGCGCGAACGCCGGGGTTGTCGACCAGAGCGACGTCCAGCGCGGCGTCGAAGTCGGACGGCACGCCCGGCAGGACCGGCATCGGGGCCAGATCGCCCGGCGTCTGGCCGACGACGGCGGCGTAGGCGGCGCGCGAGACGGACAGCTGCGCGCGGGCGTTGGCCAGATCGGCTTCCGACTGGGCCAGACGGGCTTCGGACTGGGCGACGTCGGTGCGGGTGATCTCGCCGACTTCGAAACGGGCGGTCGATTCGTCCAGCTGACGACGCAGGACCGTCAGGTTGGCTTCGCGGATGCGCAGGATTTCGGTGTCGCGGATGACGTCGGCGTAGGACTGGATCACCAGAGCCAGAACGCTTTGCTCGATGTCACGCAGGTTCTCGCGTCCGGCCAGAATGTCGGCCTCGGCGGCGGTGATGGCGTGGGCGACGCGGCCGCCGGTCCAGATGTTCTGGCCCAGACCGATGCTGGCCGAGGCGCTGTCGCTGTCGTCGACGCCGCCCGAGGTGAACGGCGGCGTGCCGGTCACCGGCGAATCCGTGCGGGTGTAGGAGCCGCTCAGGGTCACATCGAGCGTGGGCCGCAGGCCGGCGCGGGCCTGAACGATGCTTTCGTCCAGCGCGCGCTGGTTGGCGCGTTGGGCCAGCAGCGAGGGGTTGGTGCGGTAGGCCAGCGCGATGGCTTCCTGCAGGGTGTCCGCCCAGGCCGGGGCGCCGATACCGGCGATCACGGCGATGACGGCGACCGAAGTAAGTGCGCGCGAGCGTTTCAGCATGATGGTTCCTGCCTGGCGCTGGGAGTGCGCCCTCATAACGTACAGCCTGATGCGGGACGGATTATGCCCGCGCCAGTTAAGTTTTTTTCACGCGTCGAGCCGCGGTCTCCGTCGGAGACGCCAACTAGAGGGCGAAGGTGGGCTCCGGCGCCAGTTCCGCAAGCAGCGGCGGGGCGGCGTCGAACAATTCCTTGCGCGATATGCCCTGTTCGCCACGCACATAGAGGACGGCCTTGCCGGCGGGGCCGGTGCGCTCGACGACGGCCAGACGCCCGCCGACGGACAGGGCCTTCAACCAGGCCTCAGGGCGGCCCGGGACGGCGGCTTCCGAAACGATGATATCGTAGCCCTCGCCCGAGGCGGCGGTCAGCGGCGCGACGACGGTGGCGACGCCGTCGGTCGCCAGGGCCGCGCCGGCGACGTCGAACACGGCGGGGTCCGATTCCTGGGCGGTGACATTCAGGCCCATCCGCGCCAGCACGGCGGCGGCATAGGGGGCGGCGACGGCCAGGGCGCGCTCGCCTTCGCGGGCATGCAGGGACATCAGCAGCTTGGACACGTCACGGGCCAGCATCAGGCGACGATCACCGGCGATCTCGACCTCGACCTCGGCATAGGCGGAGAAGGCGCGGTCAGCGGGAACGAATGCTTCGCGCGACACGGCCAGCAGGGCGGCCTGCAGGGCGCGATCCGTGACATCGTTGACCCGAACCTGGCTGTCGACCATGGCCTTGCGTGCGGCGGCGAAATCCATTTTGGAAGAATCCTGCTGAAATCTGGCGCGCTTATAGGTCTGTGCGTTGCAGCGGACAATCCGATCTGATAGCGAACCCGCCTCGCGATGGACGGCCTGGTTCTTCCAGGGCTCTCTGGCCTGATGGCGGAGTGGTTACGCAGCGGACTGCAAATCCGTGTACGCCGGTTCGATTCCGGCTCAGGCCTCCATCGCGAGAATTTCCCCTTCAGATCGATCTGCATGACGCGCACAGATTCGCGCGCCGACTTTCGTCGCGCGTTCCTCGAAGATTTTCTGCCCTTCAGGCGACCGGGGCGGTGATCCAGCCGATGGCTCCGGCCGCGCCGACAGCTGCGGCGACCACGGCGACGGCGATGCCGACGCGCGCGTTGCGACTTACGAAAACGAGAATACCGCCAAACATAGCAACGCCCCTTCCCCGGACATGGCTACAGCGACACAGGTCCAGCGCTCCATCAAGGTGTACAAAGCGTTAATCGCGATTTGGTGATCGCTTTACGCCCGGCGCGCGAAATGATGCAGGGCCAAGGCGCCCGCGACGGCGACATTCAGGGAATCGAAGCCTCCAGACATGCGAATCCCCACCGGTTCGCATCGGTCGATGATTCCCTGATCCAGGCCCGGGCCTTCCGCTCCGAGCACGATCGCCGTGCGTCCTCCGACCTGCGCCTGATCCAGGGTCCCTGTCGCAGAGGGCGTCATCGCCAGTACTCGGAAGCCCGCCGCCTTCAGGGTCTCGACCGTCTGTGATGCGTCCAGTCCTGTGCTCATCGGCGTGCGGAGCACCGCGCCCACAGAGACGCGGATGGCCTTGCGGTAGAAGGGATCACAGCAGTGCGCATCCAGCAGCACCGCGTCCGCTCCGAAGGCCGCCGCGTTACGGAAGATGCCGCCCATATTGTCGTGATTGCCGATCCCGCAAGCCAGAACGACCAGAGCCTGATCGCTGAAGCCGCCGACCAGGGTCTCCAGCGGCGTCGGCGTCGGCTTTTCGCCCAGGGCCAGTATGCCCCTGTGCAGGGGGAAGCCCGCGATGGCGTCCAGCACACCCTGCCCGGCCAGATAGACCGGCACACCATGGGGCAGGCCCTCCAGCGCGTCGGCCAGTCCGTCGAACCTGTTCTCGGCCAACAGGACAGCGCGGGGGCGGCACAGGGCGTGCGCGGAGGTCAGGACGCGCAGAACCACCTCCCCTTCGGCCACGAACAGGCCCTGACGCCCGGTGAGGTCTTTTTCGCGTATGTCGCGGAAGCCCGCGATGCGGGGATCGTCGGGTGTTTCGACGCGGAAGTTTTTCAAAGTCCGACATTTCCTGTTGCGTACATTCGATTCCCGTTGCTATAGCGCCCGCCTTCCCGAGCGAAACCTGTTCCGCAGTAGCTCAGTGGTAGAGCAGCCGACTGTTAATCGGCTGGTCGTAGGTTCGAATCCTACCTGCGGAGCCATCGCCCTTTTCGGGCCTCGGCAAGTTACTCGACAGAACAAGACGTCGCCCTTCGGGGCCGCTTTCGTGCGTCCGGATTTCGCGCAGAAAAAAGCCCGACGCTAGCGCCGGGCTGAAAAAGTTCGGTGATGGTGGGTGTCCTCGAAGAAGAGAAGACAAGGCATCCGTGCGGCTGAATTGGTTAACCGGGGATTAAGAAGCCGGAGGCGCGCCGTCCGGCATCCACGTCCACTGGCGGGCGCCGCCTGGCCCGCTCCAGCCGACGCGCCAGCCCTGCCCCGCCCGTTCGACCTGCAGGGGCGCTGTGTCCACGCCCGGGCCCGGCCAGATGAAGGCGCGGCCGCCGACGTCCACGCCGGCGCCGGGCTCGACCGGCCCCAGCAGGACGCTCCAGACGCCGGACTCGCCGGAAATCACCTGCAGCGCCTCATCGTCGGCGGAGACCTCGACGCGCGCGCCGGGGGCGGCGGTGCGGCCTGACGCCAGAAGGGACTGGGCGTCGCTGTCGACGGCGCCGAGCGACGGGGCGGCGTCCAGACGGCGGGTCGGCCCGCCGGATCGCAGGATGGCGATCGGGCCGCGCCCCCCGTCTATGATCAGCAGCCGGTCTGGTGAAGGGGCCGCGTCCTGTCCGACCTGGGTCTCGGGGCGCAGCAGCAGGGAGCCACGCGGTTTGACCATCCGAATCTCGAATCGGCCTTCGGGATCCGCGGCGGCGGCATAGGCGGCGCCCTGCGCGCTGCGCAGAACCACCCTTGCACCCGGTTCCGCCCGTCCGGAGAAGATCAGGCTGGCTTCGGCCAGACGCACCGACAGAATCTGCGGCGGCTGGGTCCAGCCGGTCGTATTCCCCGCCACATCACGGGCCGGACGCTCCGCTTCAGGCATGCAGGCGGACAGGCCCAGGGCCGTCACGGCGACGACTGCGCAGATGGCCCGTTTCATCCTGTCTCTCCCGCCGCTAGGAATACGCCCCCCGATAGCGCGGCGGGGCCGCCGCTGTCTTCCGTTTCACGTTCGAGGCTTCATGAGCATCTCCATCCAGCCGTTCGACGGCAAGTCCGTCTGCCTGTTCTGCGGCTCCTCCGACCGGTCCGATCCGGCCTACACCATCGCCGCCCAGGAATTCGGCGCGCAGACGGCGGGGGCCGGCTGGCGGCTGGTCTATGGCGGCGGCGGCGTGGGCCTGATGGGCGCCTCGGCCCGGGCCGCGCACGAGGCTGGCGGACGGGTTCTGGGCGTCATGCCGGGCTTCCTGCGCAGCCGCGAGCGTCTGTTCGACGAGGTGGAGACCCTGGTTGTGACTTCGATGCACGAGCGCAAGACCATCATGTACGACCAGTCTGACGCCTTCGTCGTCGCGCCGGGCGGCGTGGGCACGCTGGAAGAAGTGATCGAGGTTTTGTCGTGGAAGCGGCTCGACCTTCACCACAAGCCGGTCATCTTCCTCAATATCAACGGCTTCTGGGACACGCTTCTGGCTGCGATTGAGACCGGCATCGCGCAGCAGATGACGCCGGAGTCTTTCCGCGACGCCTACAGTGTCGTGAATACCGTCGAGGAGGCGATCGCCCTGATGCAGGGCGCGGACGATCTGCCTCACTTGCAACATGATCTGCGGTAAGTGATCGTTGATCAGATCGCGCTGACCGCGTTTCGTTTGGCTACGCGCTCTTGACAGTTTTGAATAACAACGCACACTGAGATGGTGGGTGCGCCAGCGCGCCCGACCTCATCGGAGATCTCCAATAATGCGCGCCTTCCTCGTCGCCGCGGCCCTGCTGGTCGCCGCTCCCGCCTTCGCTCAATCCGCCGGCACCAGCGCCACCCTGACCGACGCCTCCAAGGCGCCCGCCGGCCGCACCATCATCGACGGCGCCACCTGGCGCTGCGACGGCGCGTCGTGCACCGCCACGGGCGGCAACAGCCAGACCGCGACCCGCGCCTGCCGCCGCGTCGTGGCCCGCTTCGGCAACGTCTCGGCCTTCACCTACAAGGGCACGCCGCTGACCGCCGAAGAACTGACGGCCTGCAACGCCGCCTGATCGGCGACGTATCGCTGAAAATGAAAAGGCCGCCCTGCGAGGGGCGGCCTTTTTGCTGATCACCTTAAGTCAGGCTGGCGGCAGGACGATTTGGGAGAAGTTGATATCCATTTCGCCAAGCTGTCCCTTCACGGCGTCCAAGATATCCAGATGCTCGGCGGGCGGTTGGTACTGGCAGATTAGGTCGATCCTGACCTTCATGCCCGACGCCTCGGGGTGCGTTTCAAGAAACTGACCCGACGACAGATAGCTGAGGTAGGAGGTTATCTTTTGCTCTAGTAAGTCGTAGCGCCGGTCGTCGTCCCAAGGCAGATGATCGGAGATCGCCAAGATGAATTCATTGCTGGACCGATCAATGCCGGAGAAGTCCACAGTGTTCACATCTTCAATCGTCACGCCGTCCCTCTCGTCTGTTCTGGCGGCGCCCTAGGCCGTCTCGCCCTTCAGGCGCTGCACGATGCGCTCGCGGCCGATCATCGGGGCGATGGCGGCCATGTCGGGGCCGTGGGCTTGGCCGGTCAGGATCAGGCGCAGGGGCATGAACAGGCCCTTGCCCTTGGCGCCGGTCTTTTCCTTCACGGCGTTGGTCCAGGTCGGCCACAGGGTCTCGTCCATCGTCTCCGGCAGGACCTCCAGCGCGGCGGCGGCGAAGGCGGCGTCCTCGATCACCGGGGTGACCGGGCCGCGCACGATGGCGGCCAGACCGACGACGTCGGCGAACTTCTGCAGGTTCGGACGCACGACCTCCCAGAAGGCTTCGCCCAGATCGGCGTCCAGCGCCGCCAGACGGGGTTGCGCGGTGGCATAGTCCATGGCGTGCAGGGCCTGGGCGTTCAGACGGTCCAGATCGGCGGTATCATAGCGCGCGGGCGAACGGCCCATCTTGGAGAAGGCGAAGCTGTCGCCCAGCGCCTGCACCGAGGCGCCGATTTCCAGCGCGTCCGAGGTGCCGATCTTGCCCAGGTGGCTGGTGATGGCGATGGGCTCGTAGCCCTGCTCGCGCATGTCGCTGATCGACAGGGAGCCCAGACGCTTGGACAGGGCCGCGCCGTCCGCGCCGACCAGCAGCGGCATATGGGCGAAACCCGGAACCGTGGCGCCCAGCGCCTCGAAGATCTCGATCTGGGCGCCGGTGTTGGTGACGTGGTCCTCGCCCCGGATGATGTGGGTGATGGCCATGTCGATGTCGTCGACGACCGACGGCAGGGTGTAGAGGAACAGGCCGTCCTCGCGGATCAGCACCGGGTCCGACATGGAAGCGGTGTCCACCTCGGCGTGGCCGCGGGCCAGATCTTCCCAGGCGACGCGCTTGCCTTCCAGCTTGAAGCGCCAGTGCGGACGACGGCCCTCGGCCTCATAAGCGGCTTTCTCGGCGTCGGTCAGGTCCAGCGCGGCGCGGTCGTAGATGGGCGGCAGGCCGCGCGACAGTTGCACCTTGCGGCGGCGGTCCAGCTCTTCGGAGGTTTCGTAGCAGGCGTACAGGCGGCCCGAAGCCTTCAGGCGCGCGGCGGCGTCCTCATAGCGGTCAAAGCGTTTGGACTGGTTGTGACGCTCGTCCCAGACCAAACCCAGCCAGGTCAGGTCATCCTCGATCCCCTGCTCGAACTCGGGCGTCGAGCGGGCCAGGTCGGTGTCGTCGATCCGTAGCACGAACTGCCCGCCCTGCCCCTTGGCGAAAAGCCAGTTCACCAGGGCGGTGCGGACGTTGCCGACGTGCAGCTTACCCGTCGGCGACGGGGCGAAACGAACCTTGACGGTCATGGGAAGAGAAACCTCGGGATGCGAGGCGCGTAGGTCGCGCTGCAACCCGGCGAAGTCAAGGCGCGCAAGGATATTCAGGCGGTTCGGACCGCCTGAACCGTCAGTCGTCGCGGTGGACGCGTTCGCGGCGCTCGTGGCGTTCCTGGGCTTCCACCGACAGGGTCGCTGTCGGGCGGGCTTCCAACCGGCCGAGGCTGATCGGCTCGCCGGTCTCCTCGCAATAGCCGTAGGAACCGTCCTCGATCCGACGCAGGGCGTCGTCGATCTTGGAGATCAGCTTGCGCTGACGGTCCCGGGTCCGGAGCTCCAGGGCCCGGTCGGACTCCGAAGACGCCCGGTCGACGATGTCCGGATGGTTCTCGGTCTCGGCCTTCAGATTGCTGACGGTGCCCTTGGACTCGCGAAGGATGTCATCCTTCCAGTCCATGAGTTTGGCCTTGAAATAGGCCAGCTGCCGCTCATTCATGAACGGCTCGTCGTCGGACGGCCGGTACGCGGCCGTGTCGATAACAGACGCCAATGCGTTCATCGCACTCACGCTCTAAACAACGCCCCCCTGTGGCGCACCGCTGCGTATACGGATGCGCGGGAGTCGCGGCAACACGCCTCTCGCGAGTGTGAGCGAGAAAGATTAATCCGCCGCCGCAACCGTGACATTTCTTCATCACCCGGCGCGTGCGTCGCGAGATTTAGGGGAAGATTTCGCCGCTTGAGGCCGGATTTCGAGTCATATCGGCCTTTGCCAGCTCAACCGCGGCGCGAAGATCAATCTGATCGAGCACTGCCTTGAGCCCCGGATCGGCGTCGTCGGGCCGTTCTTCCTGCAAGGTGCGGGTCAAACGCTCCAGCGCCCCCTCCCCCGCTTCTCCGGCGAGAAGGGCCAGTTTCAACTCGTCCAGACGATCCAGAAGACCGCTGCCCCGACGCATGGCGCGACGGCGGCGCTCGGTGGCGTCCTCAACGCCCTGAAGCGCCATGAGGGCGTTCATGCCGGCGACGCCCGAGACGGAGCTCGCCGCAGCGGCGGCGCCGGCGGGGGCTGCGGAGGCCGCGCCCGGCACCGAGAAACCGCTCGCCGCCTTCGAAGGGCGGGAGCTCTGGGACGCCGTGGGGCCGGTAGGGCCGGTGACCTTCATGCGGTGCGACTCCGGGACATGAGTCAACATCGCGGGCGCTGGTCACTGTTTGGTTAACGGCCCGGCAGAATTTGCCCTCGCTGCGGCCCGTCGGGGCAAGGCGCTTGTTGTTTTTGTTAAGATTTCTGTTTGGCACAAGGTTAGCAACACGAGGCGCATCGACTGTTCACCGGACACATGACCGATGCAGAAATTGCTGGCCTCCCTCCTGACCGCCGCCGCACTGGCCGGATTCGCCGCTCCGGCGATGGCCCAGTCGCGGATCAAGGACATCGCCGCCGTCGAAGGCGTGCGCTCCAACCAGCTGGTCGGATACGGTCTGGTCGTGGGTCTGGCCGGGACGGGTGACTCGCTGCGCAACTGCCCCTTCACCCGGCAGTCGCTGGAAGGCATGAGCGAGCGCCTCGGCAACAATATCCGCGGTTCGACGGCCAACACCAAGAACATGGCGGCGGTGATGGTCACCGCGGAGCTCCCCGCCTTCGCTACACCGGGCGCGCGAATCGACGTCAGCGTCTCGTCCATGTGCGACGCCAAGAGCCTGCTGGGCGGGTCGCTGATCGTGACCGGCCTGCAAGGAGCCGACGGTCAGGTGTATGCGGTGGCGCAAGGCTCGGTGCAGACCGGCTCGGTTTCGGCTTCAGGCGCCTCGGGCTCATCGATCACGCGCGGCGTGCCGACGGCGGGCAGAATCGCCTCGGGCGCGACGGTCGAGCGTGAGACCGGCTTCGAGCTGGCCAATATGAATGAGGTGCGGCTGACGCTGCGCAACCCGGATTTCACCACGGCCCAGCGAATGGCGGCGGTGATCAACCAGTCCTATCCGAACAGCGCCCTGGCAGAGAATGGCACGGTCGTGGCCCTGCGCGCTCCGGCGGGTCTGGGTATGGCGGGCTTCATCAGCCGGGTCGAGAACCTGTCCGTCGAAGTGGATGCTCCGGCCAAGGTCATTATCGACGAGGTCAACGGCGTTGTGGTCATGGGCGAGGCCGTGCGGGTCTCCACCGTCGCCATCGCCCAGGGCAACCTGACCGTTTCGGTCCAGGAGAGCCCGATGGTCAGCCAGCCCGAGCCCTTCAGCCGCGGCGGTCAGACGGTCGTGCTGCCTCAGTCCGATGTCACGGTTGAGGAAGAACGCGGCGTGCAGATGCGGATGCTGGGCGGCGGAAGCTCCCTGTCCAGCCTGGTCAACGGCCTGAACGCCCTGGGCGTCAGCCCGCGCGACATGATCAGCATCCTGCAGGCCATCAAGGCCGCGGGCGCCCTGCAAGCCGACATCGAGGTGATGTGACCATGATCGACATGACCATCACCTCTCCCTTCTCCAGCGGCCTGCCCGCGATCGGGGTTGATGTGCAGCGCAGCCGCGACGCCGCCCGCATGCGCGAGACCGCCGAACAGTTCGAGGCCTCCTTCCTGTCGCAGATGCTCAAGCCGATGTTCGAGGGGCTGAAGACGGACGGGATGTTCGGCGGCGGCGAGGCTGAAGGTCAATGGCGCAGCTTCATGATCGACGCCATGGCCAAGCAGACCGTGAAGGCCGGCGGGATCGGTCTGGCCGATCAGGTCATGGCCCAGATGATCAAGATGCAGGAACAGGGACAAGCATGACCGACCCCGCCGTTCATAACGCCACCGCGCGCGTCAAGCAGATGACCGATCTGACCGAGCGCCTGACCGCCTGCCTGATCGAGGAGTCGAAGGCCTTCGAAGCCCGCCGTCCTCAGGACGCCGCCGCGACGGTCGCCGCGACCCAGGAACTGGCGAACGCCTATCGCCGCGAGTCGGTCCAGCTGCGGGCCAACCCCAAGGTGATCGCACCGGCCCCGGCGGCCTATCGCGCCGCGCTGCTCAAGGCGACACAGGTGTTCGAGGCCGTGCTGGCGCGTCACGCCGCGGCCGTTGAGGCCGCCCGGGTCATTTCCGAAGGGCTGGTCCAGACCATCGCCGCCGAGGTGGCCGGTCAGCGCGGATCGCCGTCCGCCTATGGCGCTTCGGGCCGGGCCAACGCCGGGGACGCGCGCGCGGTGGCCCTGAACCGAACGGCGTAATTTCGACGGGTCGCCGCAAAGGCGTTTTTAACGCAAGTCGTTGTACGCCTGAGGCATGAGCATCAAATCCCGCCTCCTCGGCATGGCTTTCGCGGCTTCCGATGTGCTTCTCGAGCTGGACGGGGAGACGGTGACCTTCGCCATCGGCGCGGGCCCGGCGCCCGGTGTCGACCCCGGCGCGGCGTGGACCAGCCGGGCTCTTGAAACCTTCATGGGAGACGCCTCGCGCAAAAGGGTGACCACGGCGGTGCGCGCCCTGTCGCCGGGTGTTCGCTCCGGTCCGGTCGAAGTCGAGGTGCTGACCGGCGACGGACGGGCCCGCAGGGCGGTTTTGCGCGCCTTCCTGCTGCCGGACCTTGCGCCGGCCGTCTCGTGCGCCATGGCCTGGCAGGGCGCGGCCTATCAGGCGATCGCGCCGTTGACGGAGCCTTTGCTGGACGCCCGGGGGCTTCTGAAGCGACTTAGCGCCTTGCTGACCTCCGGGAGCATCCCGAACCCGCCGGGCGTGTCGGTGGACTTCGTCGAGGTTCCGGGGTTGGGCGAGCTCGATGACGAGGCTCATCGCAACGCCAGCCAGCGGATCGAAGCCTGTCTGCAGTCCGCCTCGGTCGATGGAGCCAGCGCGGCCAAACTGGCCCCGGATCGTTTCGCACTGATGCGAAGCGGCTCGGATGTGGCCGATCTGACAGTGGAGATACGCGCCCTCTGCGCGGCGGAAGGTCTGGATATTTCGGCTCAGGCCAGTCGCGCGGATATCGGGGCCGTGGAAGCCGCCGTCGCCGTCCGCACGCTGCGGCTGGCGCTGAGCGAGTACCTCAAGGACGGCGTGACGGCCGGTGACCGGTTCGGCGAGCGCCTGCGTCGCACAGTCGAGAACGCGGATCGGTTCCGCGGCATCGTGCGCGCCCGGGATTTCACGCTGGTCTGGCAGCCGATCGTGTCACTGGACACCCGGCTGGTGCACCATTTCGAGGCCCTGTCGCGCTTCGGCGGAGGACAGCAGGCGCCGACGGGGCCCATCGCCATGGCTGAAGAGCTCGGGCTGATCGAGGACTTTGATCTCGCGGTCGCCGAGAAGGCGGTGTCCCAGTTGCGCAAGCCCGGCTTCGGTCTGGTGAAGGCGGCGGTCAATGTTTCCGGGGTGTCGTTGGCCGACGACCGCTACGTCGAGGGTCTGTTGCGGATGACGGCGAGCAGTCCGGAAGTCCGGAAGCGCCTGATGGTCGAGATCACCGAAACGGCCGCGGTCGCCGATCTGGACGGCGCCAACCGCCGGGTGCAAGCCCTGCGCGAGGCCGACATCAAGGTCTGCCTGGATGACTATGGAGTCGGGGCGGCGTCACTGAGCTATTTGCGAAAACTGTCGGTCGATCTGCTTAAGATGGACGGGGTCTTCGCCCGGGAGATCGAGGAAGATCCGAAGGTCGGCACGCTCGCCGCCAACATCCTGGAACTGTGCCGGGAACTGAAAATCCAGACTGTCGCCGAGATGATCGAGACCGAGGCGCAGGCCGAGATCATGAAGTCGCTCGGCGTCGATTACGGTCAGGGCTGGCTGTTCGGACGCCCGACCGAGACCCCCGTCGTCGCCGCGCCGGTCTCCTCGCGCCGCAAGGGCGAGGTGCTCGGCTGGGGCTAAAGCGCCAGCGTCCGGTCGATCCCGATCGCATCGAGGAAGTCCGGATCGTGGCTGACGACAATCAGCGCGCCGTCATAGCCGCGTAAGGCCGCCTCGACCGCCACGACGGCGTCGAGGTCCAGATGGTTCGTCGGCTCATCAAGGATCAACAGCTGCGCCGGTCGCGCGCCGCCTGTGACGCAGGCCAGCGCCGCCCGCAGCCTTTCGCCGCCGGACAGGGCCGAGACCGACTTTTGCGCGGCGACATTGCGGAACAGGAAGCGCGCCAGCGCCGCGTGGGCGTCGTTGGGCGTGGCTTCCGGATTCAGGCGACGGTAGGCCTCGACCAGCGTCTCATCCGGATTCAACAAGGCGGCCTCCTGATCCAGCAGCGCCGCCTGCATGGGACGCTCGATCCGGCCGGTTGAAGGCGTCAGCGCTCCGGCCATGAGCTTCAGCAGGGTCGATTTGCCGGCCCCGTTCGGCCCCGTGATCGCGATCCGTTCCGGGCCTGTCACCCTTAGCGAGACGGGTCCGACGATCTGTCGTCCATCAGAGGTCGACCAGCCTGCCTCATCCAGCACCAGTCCGGTCCGGCCTGCGGAAAGACCTGTCGGCGGCATGGGAATGTCGAGCGTCCGGATACGTTCGATCCTGTCCCGCGCGGCAGCCAGATCGGCCTCGGCCGCTTCTGCCCTGCGCGCGGCCAGACGGTTTTCGCGGGCGGCGGAGTTCTCGGCGCGCTCGGCCATGGCGCCCAGCAGGATGGCCGGTTCGGACTTTTTCATTGCGAAGGCCCGCCCGGCGCGATCACGCCGGGCCTTCTTCTCGACGGCCTTCCGACTTTCTCGCGCGACACGACCAACCTCGCTTTCGGCGAGGTCCAGATCGCGCTCGGCGCTCGCCCGCTCCGCGGCCTTTCGTTCGGCGTAGAGATCGTAACCGCCGCCATAGGTCGTCAGGCCGAGGCCGGACAGTTCGACAATCCTGTCCATATGCCGCAGCAACGTGCGGTCATGGCTGACGACCACGACGCCGCCCGGCCAGCGGGTCAGCAGGTCGGCGATCCGTTCGCGTCCTTCCCTGTCCATATGATTGGTCGGCTCGTCGAGCAGCAGCAGGTCCGGCCGATCAAGCAGCAGGACGGCCATTCTCAGTCGGATCTGCTCTCCGCCGCTGAGCGACGACGTGGGGCGGGACAGGTCCGGCGAGTCGAGCCCGACTTCGGACAGTGCATTCGCGATCCGCTCCTCCAGAGTCCAGTCGGCGGCGTCGAGGTCTTCGGCAGTCCCCTCACCCGCCAGCACGCGCGCGATGATCGACAAGGGCCCGACGACACCGAGGGTGTCGGCCAGGGTCTCGCCGGGCGCCGGTTCGGCCCGCTGCGCCAGCCAAGCGACACTTCCCGCGCGGTTGATCGCGCCCTCGATGGGTTCGGACAGACCGGCGATCAGGCGCAGCAAGGTGGTCTTGCCGGAGCCGTTGCGGCCGACAAGTCCGGTGCGCTCCCGCCCGAAAGCGAGGCTCAGATCAGAGAAGAGGGTGTGGCCGTCAGGCGTGCGGGCCGCGACGCGATCGAGCGTCACGAGTGCGGATGCGGACGGGTTTCGGCTTGGGAGTGAGGGCATAAGCGAGCACGGTCAGCAGGACAGCGGAAAGGGCGAAACCGATTTCCAGCGTGCTGATCATGATCGTCGGGCCTCCAGTGAACTCACTCGATAGGGAAAGGATGGGTGCGGATCGTTCCGGACGCAAGCCCTTTCCCATCTGGCGTCTCTGACGAGGCCGTGAAAGGCTGGGCGCGGGAGGACTGTCCATGCGTCATCTGATCCGGTTCGCCGCTGTCGCGGGCCTGTTCGCCACGGCGGCCTGCGTTCATGGCCCGGAGGCGCCGCCGCCTCCGCCGAACCATGCGCCGCTGGAGACCCAGGCGACCGGCCCGCACGCCCGGCTCTATGCCGACTGCATCCGGCAGGCCGCCGAACGGAACAGCTACCGGCAGGTGATCGACGGCGGCGATGAACTGCTGCTGTTCACGTGCGACGGTCCTATCGCCGCGGCCTTCTGGCAGGCCCTCGGGCCCCACAGCGAGCGGATGGATACGGGGTTCGAGCATGAGGGGCGGCGCTACCGTTCGACCGCCAAGGTGCAGCGCGATCTGATCGGGGTGGATTACTGCACCGTGGACGCGGCGGGCGGTGATGCGCGTTGCCTGCTGACGTTCAATGCCGGTGACTTCCTGATCGCATCGGACTGACGCGGCGCCGCGGGCTCTGGTTCCATCGGCCGGTGAAGCCTAGATCATCCCCATGACCCATGCCGACACCGCTGAAGCCTTCGCCGCGCGTCGTCAGGCGGCGACGGATCGTATCCGGGCTGCGACGGGTATTGATGAAGCCATGATCGACCGGCTGGTCGAGACTTTCTACGCGCGGGTCCGTGATGACGCCCTGATCGGCCCGATCTTCGCGGAGCGGGTCGAGGACTGGGGATCGCATCTGGCGCAGATGAAGCTGTTCTGGTCATCCGTCGCCTTGTCCACCGGCGTCTATGAAGGGCGGCCGACGCCGAAGCATCTGCCTCTGCCCATCGACGCCGGCCATTTCGACCGTTGGTTGGCCCTCTTCGAGGAAACGACCCGAGAGGTCTGCCCGCCGACGGCCGCCGCCCACTTCATGACGCGCGCCCGACGCATCGCCGAAAGCCTGGAACTGGGCGTGGCCAACGCCAACAACGTCCTTCTTGGACCAGGCGAGCGCTACCGGCGGCGCTGGACGCCGCAGGGCTGAGCCCTATTGCGCGCCCTTGGCCATTCCGGCTTCAGGGGCGGGTTGGACGACCTGGACCGGCGGCTCGGCCATCATGGTGGGGGTGATATGGAAACCGAGCACTTTCCAGACCGCCCCCTCTTTCCGGAACACAGTGCTGACAGTCAGGGTGCGGTCGGGATACTGATAGGTCTGGGCGACCTCATAGGTCGAACCGGTGGCGCCGGCATTGGCGCGCCAGCCTGCGACGGTCCCGGCAGGCAGCGGGCCTTCGGGAACCAGGGTCTTCATGAAGGGCAGTTGGGCGCGGACGTCAGCCGGATTCACCTGCATCGACATCTTGCCGACCAGCACATCGTCACGGTCCGCGATCAGGTCCTCCATCAGGGCCCGTGCATCCGCTTCCCGTTCGGGGCTGGCGGTGGCGGCAGGCAGGCCACACGCCGCGACGCCCGCCGACATCATCACCGCCGCGATGACCGGAACCGCTCTGAACATTCGAACTCTCCCCACTTCCGAAGGGGCACACTGTCAGGCGGTCCCGGGGGGCGCAACCGAAGGGCTGCTGCCATCTGCTGTCAGCAGTCTGGCGAAAGCGGTTGTCGGTTCCTATAATGTTCTTGCTGATTTCCCCAAACCATCCCCCATATAGCGCTGTCGCGCCGGACCCTACCCGGCCCTCCCCGCGTTCCCGGAATCCATGACCGAAAAGCACAACTTCATCCGCGTCCGCGGCGCCCGCGAGCACAATCTCAAGGGTGTCGATCTCGACATTCCTCGCGAGAAGCTGGTGGTGATGACGGGCCTGTCGGGCTCGGGCAAATCCTCGCTCGCGTTCGACACCATCTACGCCGAGGGCCAGCGCCGTTATGTCGAGAGCCTGAGCGCCTATGCCCGCCAGTTCCTGGAGTTGATGGGCAAGCCGGATGTGGACCTGATCGAGGGCCTGTCCCCGGCGATCTCGATCGAACAGAAGACCACCTCCAAGAACCCGCGCTCGACCGTCGGCACCGTCACGGAAATCCACGACTACATGCGTCTGCTGTGGGCGCGCGTGGGTGTGCCCTATTCGCCCGCGACGGGGCTTCCGATCGAGAGCCAGACCATCTCGATGATGGTCGACAAGCTGACGGCGCTGGCCGACGGCGAGCGCCTCCTGCTGCTGGCCCCGGTCGTGCGCGGTCGCAAGGGGGAGTACAAGAAGGAGATGGCCGAGTGGCAGCGCGCGGGCTTCCAGCGCGTGAAGATCGACGGCGAGTTCTACGCTATCGAGGACGCCCCGGCGCTGGACAAGAAGTTCAAGCACGACATCGACATCGTCGTGGACCGGATCGTCACCAAACAGGGGCTGGAGGGCCGTTACGCCGACAGCCTGCAGACCGCTCTGGGTCTGGCGGACGGCATCGCCGTGGCCGAATGGGCCAACACCATGGAAGGCGAGACCGGCCCACGCCGGATCACCTTCTCCGAGAAATTCGCCTGCCCTGTTTCGGGCTTCACCATCAGCGAGATCGAGCCGCGGCTGTTCTCGTTCAACAACCCGTTCGGCGCCTGCCCGGTGTGCGACGGTCTGGGCGTGAAGCTGGCGTTCGATGCGGATCTGGTGGTGCCGGATCGCGACAAGACCCTGCATGCGGGCGCGGTGGCGCCGTGGTCGCGCGGGCCCTCCCCGCTCTACACCCAGACCTTGCAGTCGCTGTCGACCCATTACGGCTTCTCGATGGACAAGCCGTGGCGGGAACTGCCGGGCAAGGCCCAGACCGTCATTCTGCACGGCTCGGGCGGAGAGAAGATCAAGTTCGTCTATGACGACAATGCCCGGAAGTACGAGACGCTGAAGGCCTTCGAGGGCGTGTTGCCGAACCTTGAGCGCCGCTGGCGCGAGACGGACTCGGCCTGGGTGCGCGAGGAGTTGGGCCGGTTCCAGTCCGAGACGCCCTGCGAAGCCTGTGGCGGCAAGCGTCTGAAGCCTGAGGCGCTGGCGGTGAAGATCGCCGGCGAGGACATCGCCGAGGTGTCATGGCTGTCGATCAAGCACGCCCACGAGTGGTTCCAGAGCCTCAACGGCAAGCTGACCGACAAGCAGATGGAGATCGCCCGGCGGATTCTGAAGGAGATAACCGACCGGCTGCGCTTCCTGAACAACGTCGGCCTGGACTACCTGAACCTGTCCCGCAGTTCGGGCACCCTGTCCGGCGGCGAGAGCCAGCGGATCCGTCTGGCCAGCCAGATCGGTTCGGGCCTGACCGGCGTGCTCTATGTGCTGGATGAGCCATCGATCGGCCTGCACCAGCGCGACAACACGCGCCTGCTGGAAAGCCTGATGGGGCTGCGCGACCTCGGCAACTCGGTCCTTGTGGTCGAGCATGACGAGGAAGCCATCCTGACCGCCGACTACGTCATCGACATGGGGCCGGCCGCCGGCGTCCATGGTGGGCAGGTCTGCGCCCAGGGCACGCCCGCCGAGGTCATGGCCAATCCCAACTCGCTGACGGGCAAGTATCTGACGGGCGAGCGCGAGATCGAGCTGCCGCCGGAAGGCCGCCGTCCGATCAATCGCAAGCGGATGCTCAAGGTCTCGGGCGCGACCGGCAACAACCTGAAGAACGTCACGGGCGAGATTCCGGTCGGCCTGTTCACCTGCGTCACCGGGGTGTCGGGCGGGGGCAAGTCGACCTTCACCATCGAGACCCTGTACAAGGCGGCCGCGCGGCGTCTGAACAACGCGTCCGACGCCCCTGCCCCGTTCGACCGCATCGAGGGACTGGAGCAGTTCGACAAGGTCATCGACATCGACCAGTCGCCCATCGGCCGCACGCCGCGCTCGAACCCGGCCACCTATACCGGCGCCTTCGGCCCGATCCGCGACTGGTACGCCGGTCTGCCGGAAGCCAAGGCGCGTGGCTACGGCCCGGGCCGGTTCTCGTTCAATGTGAAGGGCGGACGCTGCGAGGCCTGCCAGGGCGACGGCCTGATCAAGATCGAGATGCACTTCCTGCCGGACGTCTACGTCACCTGCGACGTCTGCCACGGCAAGCGCTACAACCGCGAGACGCTGGAGATCGTGTTCAAGGGCAAGTCCATCTCGGACGTTCTTGATATGACGGTGGAAGAAGCCGCGCGCTTCTTCACCGCCGTGCCCTCGATCCGCGACAAGATGCAGACGCTGGAGCGCGTCGGTCTGGGTTACGTCAAGGTGGGCCAGTCGGCGACGACCCTGTCGGGCGGCGAGGCCCAGAGGGTCAAACTGTCCAAGGAGCTGTCGAAGCGGGCCACCGGCAAGACGCTCTACATCCTCGACGAGCCGACCACAGGCCTGCATTTCGAGGACACCCGCAAGCTGCTGGAGGTGCTTCAGGAGCTGGTCGAGAGCGGCAACACCATCGTCGTGATCGAGCACAATCTGGATGTCATCAAGGTCGCCGATTACCTGCTGGACTTCGGTCCCGAGGGTGGCGACGGCGGCGGCGAGATCGTAGCGGTCGGCACCCCGGAAGATGTCGCGGCCAATGCGAAGAGCTGGACCGGCAAATACCTCAAGGAGGTGCTGGACCGGCACGAGGCCCGGCGAAAGGCGCGCGTCGCCTCCCTGTCGGCGGATGCGCCCGCCAAGCCGGTGAAGGCCAGGGCGAAGGCGCGGGCCTGACGGTCCGCGCTCAAGCCGGGATCAGGCGTCCGGAAGATCCCGGCAGATCGCCGCGAAGGGCGCCCAGATGATGGTCGACACCATCGCCATGCCCAGCGGGATCAGGATGAGGATCAGGAGGGCGCCCAGAGCCGCCCCTGGCGAACCCGCTCCGCCGCCGGACATGGCCACCTGCAACGGCCAGCCGATCAGGATCAGCAGCAAGGCCACCACGACCGCCAGGGCGAAGGTGACGATCATCAGGCCGAGCAGCGGCCAGAAGAGCGGTTTAGACAGCGTCCAGCCCTCGGCGAACGCCAGACGTCCCCGATGAAAACTGAGCGGCGCGATCAGGCTCAGACGCACCGAGAGCCAGACCACCAGCGCCGTGACGACCAGCCAAACCAAGGCGCCGACGATCATGTTGGCGCCCGACGCCAGGCGAACCAGGTATTCACCGCCGAGGTTCAGGGCCAGGCTGACGCCGCCGACCAGCACGGTGATCACCAGCATCCGGCCTTCATCGCGCCCCAACCGAAGCGAGCCGAATGAGCTCTGTTCAGGGCGCAGGACGGCGCGATAGACAGCCGTCGCCAGCAGCGCCTGGATCAGAAACACGACCGGAAAGGCCATGAGGGAGGCCCGCTCCATCCCCGCCGTCGCCGCCGCGGAGAGCTTGCTCGCATCACCCTGCGCCGCCGCAAGCTCATCGAGATAGGGCGCGATCATCGGCAGGGCAGCCAGCACGATCAGGAACAGGCCGACCAGCCAGACGGCGCCCCAGAGCGCGACGGCGCCCGGGCGTCGCCGGGTCAGGCGGAAGCCTTCGAAAACGGCTTCTGTGGCGGCGATCTTCATCATGTTCTCCGTGACTCGCCGCCCGTTCTAGAGACCGCCCCACCGGGTGTCACCCCGACGCGGCCACGCGTCGCGACGGCCCTCAGAACCGGGGGTCGATCGCGCCGGGTTCCTCTTCCGGAAGGATCGTGGGGGCGACGACGTCGCGATAGAAGACCGCGAAAGGTGTGCTCAGAACGGTGAACTGCAGCGCCGCGAAGCCCGCGAACAGGACAGCGCCGACAAGCATCAGCGGCAGGACGGTGCTGGTCACTCTTGAGGGGTCCATGTCGGCGATATCCGGCACGACGCCGATGGCGATCAGCGCGAGGGTGCTGAACGCCGTCACGGCGACCGCATAGAGCACGAACCAGCGCAAGACGGTGGCGGCGCCCAGATCCAGCAGAACCCAGAAGCGGCCGCGGCTGGCCGCCCACGCCCGGCCGAGCGCGAACCGGCCTTCCGCCACGGTGATCGGCCCCAGAAGCGACAGCCGCACCGAAATCCAGACGTAGAAGAAGATGAAGCCGAAATAGGCCGGATAGATCAGAGCCACCACCCGCGGCGGCATCGCGCCTGCACCGTTCATGGCGGCGGTTCCGCCCATAATCCCGCCGATGATTCCTAAGATCAGCAGCATGGCGGCGACGAAGCCCAGCGCGATCAGCATATAGGCGCCCATAAGGCGGAACTCGGCGCCGCCCAGCCGCATGAAGAAGAAGCCGGGCTTCTTCGGGGTCAGAACCGCGCGGCAGGTCGCCGCCACCACGATGGAGGCCGCCACCAGGCTGAGAGGTATCGCGATCAGATAGGCGAGGATCACGCTGCTGCCGATCCGGAAGGACTGCGCCGCCGTGGGTTCGGCGTCGCCGATGGCGGTGACCATGGAAAAGACCGCGCCGCTCGCGGCCAGCAGGATCAGGCCGATGCAGACAAAATAGGTGACGCCCCACATGACGACCGCCACCGGCGCGCGACGCATGATCCGGAAGCCTTCGAAGGCGGCCTTGGTGATTGAAAATGTCATCGGCCCCTCCAGCCCTCAAACCCGTCCGGCACCCTAGGTGCACCGTAGCTGTAAGGCCAGCATCCGCCACTGCCGCGATTAAGACACTGGCGTCCCCCGGTCAGGCCGTTAGAACCCCGCCCATGAGCACGACCACCTCTCCCTCTCCCGTCCACGTCATCGGCGGCGGCCTTGCCGGTTCAGAAGCCGCCTGGCAGATCGCCAACGCCGGGGTTCCCGTCATCCTGCACGAAATGCGCGGGGTTCCGGGCGTGAAGACCGATGCGCACCAGACGGACGGTCTGGCCGAACTGGTTTGTTCCAACTCCTTCCGGTCGGACGACTGGGAGTACAACGCCGTCGGCCTGTTGCACGCCGAGATGCGGGCGCTGAACTCGATCATCATGGCTTGCGGCGACGCTCATCAGGTTCCGGCGGGCGGCGCCCTGGCCGTGGACCGTGACGGCTTCTCGCAGGCTGTGACGGCGAAGCTGGAAGCCCATCCGCTGATCACCATCGTGCGGGAAGAGATCGCGGGTCTGCCGCCGGAAGAGTGGGACAATGTCATCGTCGCCACCGGTCCCCTGACCTCGCCCGCCCTGGCCGAGGCCGTGCTGAAGGCGACGGGTGAAGAGAGCCTGTCCTTCTTCGACGCCATCGCCCCCATCGTTCATGCCGACAGTATCGACTTCGATATCGCCTGGCGTCAGTCGCGCTATGACAAGGAAGGTCCGGGCGGAGACGCCGCCGCCTACGTCAACTGTCCGATGGACAAGGAACAGTATGAGGCCTTCATCGACGCCCTGCTGAACGGACCCAAGGCAGAGTTCAAGGACTGGGAGAATGTGCCGTACTTCGACGGCTGCCTGCCCATCGAGGTCATGGCCGAGCGGGGACGAGAGACCCTGCGCCACGGGCCGATGAAGCCGGTAGGCCTGACCAATCCGCGCAATCCGACGGTCAAGGCGCACGCCATCGTCCAACTGCGTCAGGACAATGCGCTGGGCACCCTCTACAATCTGGTCGGCTTCCAGACGAAGCTGAAGCACCGGGCGCAGGCCGAGACCTTCCGCATGATCCCGGGGCTGCAGAACGCGCAGTTCGCGCGTCTGGGCGGCCTGCATCGCAACACCTACCTGAACAGTCCGCAATTGCTGGACAAGCAACTGCGTCTGAAGGCCATCCCGCGTCTGCGTTTCGCCGGTCAGGTCACGGGTGTCGAGGGCTATGTCGAGAGCGCCGCCATGGGGCTGCTGACCGGTCGCCTCGCCGCCGCGCAAGCGCTGGGCAAGGATGTGTCCGCTCCGCCGCCCGAAACGGCCATGGGCGCGCTGGTCGAACACATAACCGGCGGACATCTGGAGGGATCGAAGTTCCAGCCGATGAATATCAACTACGGCCTGCTGCCGCCGCTGGAGGCGCCCAAGGTCGACGCCGACGGAAAGCGCATCCATCCCAAGGAGCGGGGGCGCGCCAAGAAGCGGCTGATGAGCCTTCGCGGCCTCGAGGCCCTGAAGGCCTGGCGGGACGCGAACGGATGACGGAACAGACCGAACTGGCGCGGTTGATCGACCGTCGCACGACCCTGATCTATCGCCTCGATCTGATCGCGAAGGGGGCCCGGATCACCTATGACGACGGTTCTCCGATCGATATGGCCTCCGAGAAGGCGCGGCTTGAGGATGAGGTGGCCCGACTGGACCGCAAGATTCTCAGCCTTCAACCGCCCGCCGGTCAGGCTTGAGGCGGAGGACTTCGGATGAGGTCATGGCGTCCTTTCGACTTCGCACGGCGCGCCGTTCGCCAGAAGATCACGGACGTCTTCAACGACGCCGACAAGGGCGAGCGGCCGGTGCTGCGCCGGGCCGACGCCCTGTTCCCGGCTGATGGGGTAGCGGCGCGGGTCAATGGCGATGTCGTCACCATGATGATCGGCGGCGTGTCCGGACTGCTGTTGCAGATGCTACATCCGGCGGTTCTGGCGGGCGTCTGGGATCACTCCGACTTCCGCGCCGACATGCACGGTCGCCTGCGCCGAACGGCCAAATTCATCGCCACCACGACCTATGATCATGCCGAAAACGGATGGGCGATGATCGACAAGGTCAACCGCATCCATGCGAAGCTGGCGGGCGTCCTGCCGGACGGCACGCCCTATCGGGTGTCAGACCCGGCCCTGCTGGCCTGGGTGCATGTGACAGAGACGATCAGCTTCCTTGAGGCGTGGATCCGGTATGGCGAGCCGGACATGTCGATGGCGGATCAGGACGCCTATTTCGACGAGATGGCCCGGATCGGCGCGGCCCTGCACGCCGATCCCCTGCCCCGGACCCGGGCGGCGGCCGAGGCCCTGATCCAGAGCTATCGCCCGCAACTGAAGGCTGATGAGCGCACGCGCGAGGTGGCCCGGATGGTGATGCGGCAGCGAGTGGGGGCGCCTTCGGTGGATGCGGCCGCGGGCGTTATCATGCAGGCCGGTCTGGATCTCCTGCCGGACTGGGCGCAGGCGATGCACGAGCGTCCGCTTGGCCCGCCGCGCGCGCTGACCCGGGGCGCCGCCCTGTCGACCGCGCGCTTCATCCGCTGGGCCTTTCGGGGCTCGCCGAACACCCGTGTTCACCCGCCGGAAGTGACGCGCTACTGACCGCCGGGTTCGGCTCAGACCCTCCTGTCGGCCAGACGGACGAAGTAGACCGCGCCGTAGCCGCCCAGACCCAGCATGGCGAAGGTGACGACGATCGGGACCTCGCCGATGGGGTAGCCGAGGATGGAGGACCAGTACCACTGGAAGCCGGCGAACATCGCCATGGTCAGCAGCCACGGCGCATAGGCCAGTTTGAAGGCCCGGGCGAAGCCGCGTGGCGGCACGCCCCCGTCCCGCATGAAGAAGCCGGTGATGGCGGCCGGCGCGGCGGCCAGGCCGAAGACCTGACCCAGCAGCAGGATGATGTCGGCGAATGCGGCCATGGGACGGTCCTCCAGATCAGATCCGGCCGCGCACGGTCGCGGCCACGAGCGTCAGGCGTTTCAGGAACTCCGGCGCATCCGTTCGGACCAACGCCGCCGGAGCGACCGCCGGAAAAGCGGCGACCGGAAGAGCTTTCAGGGCGCTGTTGGCCTGACGACGCAGGGCCTTCGCCTCGTCCCCACGACCGGTCTGGCCCAGACCGCGCACGCGCCCGGCGTCGACGACGGCGGCCTCATGACCTTCACCGGCCAGCACCTGAGCCGCGATCTGCATCGGCCCGACATAGAAGGCGTCCAGGTCATGCGGATCGCCATGCACCCGACCGATGTGGGCCTCGATCAGGGCGTCGAAGGGCGCACGGGGCAGGCCGTGTCGCTCGACCAGACCAGTCAGCGCCTCCAGAACAGGATGGCCCTTGCGGGCGACGCCGCTGAACACGCCGTCCATCTGCTCGGCCCACCAGGTGAAGCGCATCTCGGCCAGCAGGGGCTGGGTCACGCGCGACGGAATGGCCATCAGTTCCGCCTCGAAGGCGTACAGGGTGATCAGATCCGCCCGGGCGCGCAGGTCGGTGACGAACCGGCTGGACAGCCAGCGGTCGATGTCGGCCTCCCGGACCTGTGCGTCGAGATCGGTCATGCGTCCTTCGCAAACAAAACGGGGCGGATCGTCAGACCCGCCCCGTCAGACCAATATACCTTCCCGGGCCGGATCAGGGCCGCGAGGCCATGCCCAGCTTGATCGGCTTGGCGTCGTCGGACGGACCGCCGCGCTTCACACCCCACAGCAGGATGATCGGCGCGCCGACGTAGATCGACGAATAGGTGCCGATGATGATGCCGAACATCAGGGCGATGGAGAAGCCGAACAGGGCCTCGCCGCCGAAGACGGCCAGGGCGGCCAGCACCATGACGGCGGTGACGCCGGTGATGATCGTCCGCGACAGGGTTTCGTTCAGCGACAGGTCGATCACGTCGCGCAGTGGCATGGCCTTGTACTTGCGCAGATTTTCCCGGAGGCGGTCGAACACGACGACAGTGTCGTTCATCGAATAGCCGATGACGGTCAGGATGGCGGCCACCATGGTCAGGCTGAATTCGAGGCGGAACACGACGATCAGACCGAAGGTAAGGATCACGTCGTGCACCAGACCGGCCACGGCGCCGAACCCGAACTGGGGCTCGAACCGGAACCAGATGTACAGGAACATCAGGCCGATGGCGGAACCGAGGGCGATCAGTCCGGACATGAACAGTTCGCCCGAGACCTTGGACCCGACGACGTTCACGCCGGAATAGGTGACCTGGCCGGTGGCCTGGCTGATGGCGGTTTCGACGTCGGTCACGACGGCGGTCTGATCACGGCCTTCCGGAATCTGGAAGCGCACGATGGCGGTCGAGCCGTCGTCGATGTTGGTGTCACGCCGGGCGATGCCCTGCACACCGACATCGCCGAGATCGAGGCGGCTGACAGCGCCGCGCACGTCCTCGAGATTGATCACCTGCCCGGCCGGTTTGGCCACCTCCAGCGAGGCGCCGCCACGGAAGTCGATGCCCATGTTGAGACCGGGCATGAAGCAGGAGACAAGCGCCGCGACGCAAAGGATCACCGAGATGAAGGCCGCCGGCTTCGCATAGCGAACGAAGCGGAAATTGGTCTTCTGCGGCAGCAGTTTGATGAGGGGCCATCCACGCATCGCCATCACTCCGCGATCGGCAGTTTTTTGGGTTTGGCCGTTTTCAGCCAGAACGCCAGCAGCACCTGCGCCACCAGCACGGACGAGATCACCGAGGTGAACACCCCGATGCCCAGCGTCCAGGCGAAGCCACGAACGGGGCCCGCGCCAGCGAAGAACATGATCGCCGCGGCGACCAGGGTGGTGACGTTGGCGTCGATAATGGTCGCCATGGCCTTGGAGAAGCCGGCGTCCATCGAGGCGATGACGCTCCGGCCGGCACGGGCCTCGTCGCGCATCCGTTCGTAAATCAGCACGTTGGCGTCCACCGCCACCGCGAACGTCAGGATCAGACCCGCGATACCCGGCAGGGTCAGGGCCGCGCCGACAAGGCTCATACAGGCCACGATCATCAGGCCGTTCAGCACCAGGCCGATGACAGAGATGCCGCCGAACAGCAGGCCGTAGGCCAGGAGCATGAAGACGACGATGATCAGGAAGCCGATGGCGGTCGACAGGGCGCCGGCGGCGACAGCGTCCTCGCCCAGTTCGGCCGAAACGGTCCGACTTTCCTCGACGTTCAGCGGGGCCGGCAGGGCGCCGCCGTTCAGCAGGTTCACGAACTCACTGGCCGACTGGATGGTGTAGTTGCCGGTGATCTGGCCGGTGCCGCCGCTGATGGCGCTGTTGATGGTCGGGATCGAGATGATCTTGCCGTCCAGCACGATGGCGAAGCGGCGGCCGATGTTGGCGGAGGTCGCCTCGCCGAAGCGGCGCGCGCCCTGACCATCGAAGCGGAAGTCGATGGCGATCTGGTTGTTCTCACCCTGCCCCACCGAGGCCTTGGTCAGGTTCTCGCCCGAAACGACAACGCGGCGCTTCAGCAGATAGGGCTGGCCGGTCTCGTCCATCAGGACTTCGGAATCCGGGGGAATGATGCCGCTTTGCAGGGCGCGGGCCGCGTTCTGATAGTCTTCCATCTGGAAGGTCAGCTGGGCGGTCTGGCCGATCAGTCGCTTCAGGGCGGCGGGATCGCTCTGACCCGGAGCCTGAACGACGATGCGGTTCGCGCCCTGACGGGTGATCGAGATTTCCTTGGTGCCGTCGCTGTCCAGACGGCGACGCACGATCTCGATGGACTGCGTCACGGCGTCAGAGGCCATGGCGTTCATGGTCGCGTCGCTGAAGGCGTAGCGAATGCGGTCGTTGCCCTGACGCTGGACAACCCGGTCGGCCACGCCCTGGGCGTTGCCGGAGATCAGGGCGCCCATGGCCTGTTGGGCCAGTTCCATCTGCGCCGGGTTGGACAGGGTGATGATCACGCCGTCCGACTGACGGTTGATCGTGCTGACGCTGACGTTGGCCTCGCCCAGAACCGTGCGGGCGTCTTCCGCCAGGTTGTTCAGGCGCGCGGCGCGCATGGCCGGAACGTCGACTTCCAGCAGCAGGTAGGACCCGCCCTGAAGGTCGAGGCCCAGGTTCAGGGTGCTTTTCGGCACCCAGCCCGGCAGCGCGTCGCGCTGGGCCTGGCTCAGGAAGTTCGGGACCGTGAAGACGATACCGAAAAGGACGGACAGGGCGAGAAGGATGACCTTCCAGCGCGACAGGTGAATCATGCGGGCTGCCCCGAACCTTTCAGGAGACCAATCAGGCCTTGGCGTCGTTGGCGGCGGCGACGTCGGTGCGGTTCCGCACGTCGGCGATCATCGTCTTGATCACACGGACGTTCACGCCCTGGGCGATCTCGACCATGGCTTCGTCGGTCTCGACGCGGGTGATCTTGCCGATCATGCCGTTCGACAGCACGACGGTCTCGCCACGCTTGACCGACTCGATCATCGCCTTGTGCTTCTTCACCTGCTGCTGCTGCGGGCGCAGGATGAGGAAGTAGAAGAGCGCGATCATCGGCACCAGGAAGATGAACATCGACCCCGGGCCAGCCAGCAATTCCTGCACTTTAGATCTCCGAAACAACGCCGGGCGCGCCCTCGGCGCTGCCCCTGAAAATGAGGCGCGGAACCTAGGGCGCGTCGTTACACTTTGCAACGCGGCGCGAAAGCACGGCCTTCGGGTTGCGCTATCGCGGCAACACGGTCAGCGGGTCAAGCGCCGTCGGCTCGTCGCCGCGCATGCGCCAGGTCTCGAAATGAATCGAGGGGCGTCCGTCGCCGGCGGTTGTTCCGACGGTTCCGACCTGCTGACCCGCCGTCACGGTGTCGCCGTCGCGCACCGTGGCCGAACCGAGATGACCATAGACCGTGCGCCAGCCGTCGCGGTGGACGATCAGGACCGTCAGTCCCTGCCCCGCCAGATCATCGCCGACATAGCCGACGCGACCGGCGGCGGCGGCCGAGACCACGGCGCCGGCGGGGGCGCCGATGTTCACGCCGTTGTTGCGCTCGCCCATTCCGACGGGGCCGAAGCGGCGCAGGATGTCGCCCCGCACCGGCCAGTCCAGCGCCACGGCGCCCGTCGCGGGCGGTGCGGCGACAGGCGGGGCCGAGGCGGCGGGCTGACGCGGGGGCGGCGGCAGGGTCGATGCGGGCGGCGGCGGGGGCGGCGGCGGAACGCCCTCCTCCGGCACGGTCACGCCCATCGGCGACGGCCCGGTCGCATAGGGATCGCCGCCGATGTCCACCGCGTTCGCGGGCAGGACGATCCGCTGACCCGGGCTGATCGCGGCGCGAGGACCGAGGTTGTTGAGGTCGATCAGAACCTGAACCGGGGTCTGGAAGCGACGACCGACGCCGGAAATGGTGTCGCCCGGCTGGATTTCATAGGACGCGCCGGCGACGGAGACGCCCGCCGTTCCGCCACGCGCGGGCGGCGGCGGGGTGGTGAAGCCTTCGGACGAGGGCCCGGCGGCCGGCTGGCCGGCCGGAGGCGCGGCCGGCGCATAGGGCGCGTTCGGCACTTCGGTGTAGGGACGGGTCGGTGCATCGTAGGGACGCGGAGCATTGGAAACCGGCGCCCCCAGTTCTCCGCCCTCGATGCGTTCGACGGGCGCGCCCCGCGGCGGCGGAACCTCGCGGGCCGGATCGGTTGCGCCGCGGACGCCGTCTCCGGTCGGCGCGGGGCCGGTCGGCATGGGGCGGGTCGGATAGACGGGACCGGGCGGCGGCGTCGTGGAGGGCGGTCCGGCGGGCCGGTCGGCGTGGATCGAATAGCGCGGCTCACTCGGATAGCTGGAACAGGCCGCCAGAAGGCTCATCACCCCCGCGACCATCACGATGCGCGTCACGCCCGTTCGATTCATTCACCCGCTCCGCAAAAGCGCCCGACAACCGGGCCGACCTGACCCGGAAAACCGCGCCAAAGTTGGGCGGGAAGGTTAATCAAAGCTTGCGACAGGTCTAACCTTCGCGCGCCGTCCCCTCAACCAGCGGGACAAAACGCACCTCGGTCAGGCTCTCGCGGCGGAAGGAGCCGTCCGGCTGGCCCGTATAGCGATGCAGCATCTGGACCGAGCTGCGTCCCACCGGACAGACCAGCACGCCGCCGGGCTTCAGCTGCTTCAGAAGCTCGGTCGGCTCTCCGGGCGCGGCGGCGGTGACCATGATGCGGTCGAACGGCGCCTGCTCCGGCCAGCCGAGCCCGCCGTCGCCGTGGCGGGTGATCACATTGTCGATGTCCAGCACCCGCAACCGGTTCTCGGCCTCGGTCAGCAGGCTGCGGTAGCGTTCGATGGAATAGACGTAGCGGGCCAGTCGGCTGAGCACGGCGGCCTGATAGCCGCTGCCGGTGCCGATCTCGAGCACGCGATGGCGCTGCTGCACGTCCAGCGCCTGGGTCATCAGGCCGACGATATAGGGTTGGCTGATCGTCTGGGCGCAGTCGATCGGCAGGGCCTGATCCTCCCACGCCTGATCGAGGAACTTCTCGTGCACGAAGACGGCGCGGTCGATCGACTCCATGGCCGTCAGCACGCGCGGGTCCGTGACCCCCTGCTGGCGAAGGCCGAGGATCAGACGTCCGGCGCGGTCATCGTTCAGCTTCATCGGTCGCCCTTCAACGAGAGGCGTTCGGCATAGAGCAGCAGTGTCCCGGCGCAGCGCTCGTTCGGCACGGGACCGTATCCTGCCGCGAGCACCGCCGGGCCGCGAACAGACACCCGCCGGTCCCACCAGCGGTCTCCCCTCTCCCTGACCTTGCGCGGAAGATCGACGAACAGGCAGCGCCCGTCGTCGAGTTCCAGCACGCCCCGGGCCGGCGCGTCCGGCATGGGGCGTCTCAGGGTTCCCCGAACCGAACAGAACCCCGGCCCGTCGCAGCCGAAGTCGACCTCCGGCCGGTCCGGCCATGGGGCCGTGGTCGTGCAGCCGCCCAGCAGCACGGCCGTGACCGTCAGGGCGAGCGCGATCCTCATTCGGCCGCCACCGCCTTGGGGGGGACGCCGCCAAGGACCTTCTTCAGGTCGTTGACGCTGGTCATGTGGGTCAGGTCGATGTGCAGGGGCGAGACCGAGATGCGGCCCTCGTCCATGGCGCGCAGGTCGGTGCCCTCGGGATGCTCCTGCTTCTCGCCCCGGAAGCTCATCCAGTAGTAGTCGCGGCCACGCAGGTCGGTGCGGCGGACGGCGTGCATCTCTCCGATGTCGCGGAAGCCCTGGCGGGTGACCTCGACCTGGGTGACGGCCTCCGGCGGGCGATTGGGGAAGTTGAGGTTCATGACCACGCCGGGCGCCCACTTCTGCTCCAGCAGGCGGGTGATGATGCCGGGCGCGAAGGCCTCGGCGGTCTCCCAGTGGGCGGTGACCTCGTCGTGGAAGCGCTCGAGGCTCTGGGACAGGGCGATGGAGCGGATGCCGAAGGCCATGCCCTGCAGGGCGCCGGCGACGGTGCCGGAGTAGGAGCAGTCCTCCCCGACATTGTGCCCGCGATTGACGCCGGACAGCACCAGATCGGGCTTCACGGGCATCAGGTCATTGACCGCCAGCACGACGCAGTCGGTCGGGGTGCCGGTGACGGCGAAGCGCTGGGGCCCCAGCCGGTTGACCCGCAAAGGCTCGGTCAGGGTGATCCCCCGCCCCTTCCCGGACTGCTCGACAGCGGGCGCGCAGACCCAGATGTCGTCGGAAAGGGTGCGGGCGATCCGCTCCAGACATTCCAGGCCCTCGGCCTCGATGCCGTCGTCGTTGGTCAGCAGGATTCTCATGATCGACCTGACCTAACGCCAAGGCCGACCCGGCGCATCTGAAAAATGGGGCGCCGCGCCCCACCGTGAACCTAGCGCAGGGCTTCCACCCGGTCGGCGAGGATCACCACGTCGCGGCGGCAGTCGTTGACGAGGGTGGAGCCCTGCCAGTCGTGGGTCTGGGCGCCGCTGCGGTCGGCCCAGGCGAGGGTGCGGCCGTGCAGGCGGATCTTCATGCCGTTCAGGTCGCCGGAGGCGCGCTGGAGGTTGCGCGGCAGGGCGGCGCTGACGCAGTCGTTCGGAATGCCCCGGTCCAGATCGCGCTGCTCGCCGTACAGATGGATCTCGCCGTTGCGGATCAGGGCCCAGCCCTCGAACTGGTCCGCCGAGGCGTCGAACCACGCGGGCGCGGCGGCGACATTGCCCGGCGTGGAGGCGCAGGCGCCGACGGTGACGACCGCCGACAGGGCGAGGGCGACGGGGGCGAGGCGGAAGGTCGGGCGCATCATGCTGATCCTTTGGCTGGTCTCCGGGTCGGAGACGTCACTGTGGAGCGTAAACCGCGACGGCGTGATGACGCGCGGCTCCGTCTCTCCTGCAACCGCTGACGCCGTGAAGGGCTCCCGGCCTTACGGCAATCAGCCGCCGACCGAGGTCAGGCCGCCCATGTAGGGGACCAGAACGTCCGGCACGCGGATGGAGCCGTCTTCCTGCTGGTAGTTCTCCATGATGGCCACCAGGGTGCGGCCGACCGCGAGGCCCGAGCCGTTGAGGGTGTGGACGAACTCGGTCTTCTTCTCGCCGTCACGCTTGAAGCGGGCGTCCATGCGGCGAGCCTGGAAGTCACCGCAGTTCGAGCAGGAGCTGATCTCGCGGTACATGCCCTGCGACGGCAGCCAGACCTCGAGGTCGTAGGTCTTGCGGGCCGAGAAGCCCATGTCGCCCTTGCACAGCAGCATCTTGCGGTACGGCAGTTCCAGCGCCTGCAGGATGGCCTCGGCGCAGCCCACCATCCGCTCATGCTCGGCGTCGGAGTCCTCGGGCCGGGTGATGGAGACCAGCTCGACCTTGTGGAACTGGTGCTGACGGATCAGGCCGCGGGTGTCTCGCCCGGCCGACCCCGCCTCGGCCCGGAAACAGGGCGTCAGGGCGGTCATGCGGATGGGTGTCGCCAGCTGGCTCTCAGGCAGGATCTGCTCGCGGACGAGGTTGGTCAGGGAGACTTCGGCGGTGGGGATGAGGAACCCTCGCCCGCCGCCCTGACGCCCCAACTCAGTGAATTTTTCCGCCGCCTCGTTGTAGGAAGCGATATGCTCATCAAAGCCTTTGACCGCCGCACCGAACAAGCCAGCAAGGCGCTTGAAAACCGGCGACGCCCACCGCGCATCAACGCCAGCGGCTAGCCCGTCCTGAAGCTGCGCACCAGCAAAGTCATTCAGCTCACTGAGCTCACCAATTCGGGCGCGTCGCTCCCTGTTTTCAGCGTTGAGAGCACTAAGCCGCAGCTCTTCTTGGCGGAACTCCAACCGCAGTTCGAAGAGATCTTCTTCAAATTTCGGCAGTTGCCCGGTCCCAAACATCGCCTTCTCACCGACGATAAATGGCGGGTTCACTTCCAGATAACCGTTCCGACCCGTCTGGAAGTCCAGCATGAACTGGCCGACGGCCCGCTCCAGTCGCGCCAGATGGCCCTTCAGCACGGCGAAGCGAGAGCCGCTCATCTTCGCGGCGGCCTCGAAGTCAAGCAGGCCCATGGCCTCGCCGAGGTCGGCGTGGTCCTTGGCGGTGGTGGAGATCACTGGCTGCGGCGAGCCAGCGCGGTCCGAGGCCCAGCGGCTCGTCTCGACATTGCCCGCCTCGTCCTCGCCGTCCGGGACGTCGTCGGCGGCCAGGTTCTTCAGCCCCGCCAGCAGGTCACGCAGCTCCTTGCCGACGCTGGCCTCGACCTGTTCGGCGGCGGCGATGTCGGCCTTGAGGGCCTCGACCTCGGCCTTGAGGCGGTCGGCCTCGGCCATGTCCTTCTTGGCCATGGCGGCGCCGATCAACTTGGAGGCGGCGTTGCGTTTGGTCAGGCCCTCCTGCGCCGTGGTCTGGGCCGCGCGCAGCTCGCCGTCGAGGCGCAGCAGGTCGGCGACCAGCCCGTCAGCCTCCTCGACCCCGCGCGACGACCAGCCGCTGACGAATGCGGCGGGATTGTCACGGATGGCGCGGATGTCGTGCATGGCTCTAACTCTTGGAAGGGAGAGGGTTGCTCTAGCGGGCGTGGGGGATTCCGCCAAGGCTGGCGGTGCGAAGCGGGCGTTTCCTCTCCGTCGCGGTAGCGATGGGGAGGCGGCTCCGAGCCGTACGAGGAGACGGAGGGGCTTCTACCGAGCGCGCGGACAGACCCCCTCCGTCACGCCGCGACTTCGCGGCGCGCCGCCTCCCCCTTGGCGACGCCAACGGGGAGGAGAAGCGGGATTTTCGGGTTCAGAAGCCCGATTCATCGTCGTCGCCTGCGCTTGCGGAGGCGCGGACGGGGTGGGTTTGGGCCGGGCACGGGCTCCGGCGGGGGCGCGTCGAAAACCGGGTGTGAAGAGTGTAATTGGTGTGACGGCGGGGACGCCCGCCCGGCCGGGGTTTCCCGCGCCGGATCAAGGCGTTGGTTGACTTCATCGGCGGTGACCGGCAGCCGCGCGCGCATCTGACGGTCGCGCAGGGCGAGATTGAGGATGCGGCCCCAGCGCAGGGCGAGCTCGATCTTGCCCCGCTGGACGGCGTCGGTCACGCGGGCGGCGGCGAGGCGATAAACCTCCTCCATATCCGGAAGCGGCGTGTCGTCGAGGGCGAGATCGCAGGTCATCCGGACAGGATGGCATGCCGATGCGTCAGTATTGGACGTATGGAGTTAGCGCCGCCGCAGGCGTTAGCGGCGAACTGGCTCAGATGGCGGCTGGGAAGGTGATTGGTGATTGGTGGTCAGCGGCTGAACAGTCTGTTCCAAGGCGAGCCCCTGACGGAGACGCATCCAGTCACCAGTCACCAATCACCAATCACCAATCACCGTCGGGCTCCACCCCACCCGCCTGTGGCTTACCCGTCAGATCAGCCCCGACAGCGGCGAGCTGGCGCTGGCGTACATGCGGCGGGGCATGCGGCCGGCGAGGTAGCCCTGACGGCCGGCGATGACGGCGTGCTTCATGGCGCTGGCCATCAGGATGGGATCATTCGCGCCCGCGATGGCGGTGTTCATCAGGACGGCGTCGCAGCCCAGCTCCATGGCAAGCGTGGCGTCCGAGGGGGTGCCGACGCCCGCGTCGACCAGAACCGGCACCCTGGCCTGCTCGATGATCAGGCGGACGTTGACCTTGTTCTGGATGCCCAGACCCGAGCCAATGGGGGCGGCGGCGGGCATGATGGCGGCGGCGCCCGCGTCCTCCAGTCGCTTGGCCATGACCACGTCGTCGGTGCAGTAGACCATGACCTGGAAGCCGTCCTTGATCAGCAGGTCCAGCGCCCGCAGGGTTTCGACCATGTCCGGGTACAGGTGGGCGGTGTCCGACAGCACTTCCAGCTTGACCAGATCCCAGCCGCCCGCCTCGCGCGCCAGACGCAGGGTGCGCACGGCGTCCTCGCCGGTGAAACAGCCCGCCGTGTTGGGCAGGAAGGTGAAGCGGTCGGGCTTCACATAGTCGACCAGCAAGGGCTGGTTCGGGTCGGTCAGGTTCACCCGGCGCACGGCCACGGTGACGATCTCGGCCCCCGCGGCCTCGGCGGCGTCGGCGTTCTGCTGATAGGTGGCGTACTTGCCGGTGCCGACGATCAGACGGCTGTTGAAGGTGCGGCCGGCGACGGTCCAGCTGTCGTTCGCGGAGACGGAAACGGGGGCATGTGCGTTCATGCCCCCGCTCCTACGCCTTCAACGGCCCGGTTTGAACCCTCAGGCGCCTTGCGGAAGCGCGTAGGCGATCACTTCGTCTGACACGGGAGTCTCCATGAAGTGGTGGCCGCCCGGTGCGATGACCAGGAACTGGCGACCGCCGACCTCATAGACCATCGGCGTGGTCTGGCCGCCGCCCGGCAGGTGATCGGTCCACAGCGTCTTGCCGGTCTTCAGGTCGATGGCGCGGATCAGATCGTCGGTGGCCGCGGCGATGAATACCACCCCGCCCGCCGTCACGACCGCCCCGCCGTTGTTCGGCGTGCCGATCTCGACGGGCAGCATGGACGGGATGCCGAACGGTCCGTTCTTCAGGGCCTGCCCCAGCGGACGGTCCCAGATGGTCCGGCCCGAGCGCAGGTCGATGGCGCGGATGCCGCCATAGGGAGGCTGCTTGCACAGCAGGCCGGTGAAGGGCATCCGCCAGCCGGCGTTGACGCTGATCGCATAGGGGGCGCCCGCCTGCGGGTCCCCTGCCCCTTCGGCGCCGCCCTTGCGGGCGTTCGGCTCGCCGCGCGGGACCCAGCCCTTGCGGTCGGCTTCAGCGCGGGGAACCAGACGGTTGTAGTTCGGCATGTCGTTGTAGTTGGCGACGATCACGCCCCGCGCCGGATCGACGGCGATGCCGCCCCAGTCCGAACCGCCGTTGTAGCCGGGATACTGGATATAGCGGCGGTCCGCGGTCGGCGGGGTGTAGAAGCCCTCGTATGAGGCGCTGCGGAACTGGATGCGGCAGATCATCTGGTCGATCGGCGACATGCCCCACATCTGCTTCTCGGACAGGTCCTGTTCGCGGCGCAGGGTGTGATAGCCGCTGGTCGGCTGGGTCGGGGTGCGCATCTGCGGCTCGACACCGCCGCGCGGAACCGGGATTTCATTGACCGGGGTCAGCGGCTGGCCGGTGGCGCGATTCAGGACGTAGATGTCGCCCTGTTTGGACGGCAGCACGACCGCTGGAACCGGGCCGCCCGCCGTGGGAAAGTCCACCAGCGTGGCCTGCGAGCCGAGGTCATAGTCCCAGACGTCGTGGCGGACGGTCTGGAAATGCCAGCGCGGTTTGCCCGTGGTGACGTCCAGCGCCACCAGCGAGGTCGCATAGTCCAGCTGCGGGCCCCGACGGTCGGCGCTGACGTAGTCGGCGGCGGTCGAACCGAGCGGCAGATAGACCAGACCCAGACGCTCGTCGCCCGAGGCCGTGGTCCACATGTTGGGCGTGCCCAGCGTATAGATCTGGCCTTCCGGCGGGGTCGTGTTGATGTCCGGCCGGTTCATGTCCCAGGCCCAGCGCAGCTCGCCGCTGACGGCGTCAAAGCCCTTGATGACGCCCGACGGCGCATGGCGGTACTGGCCGTCGAGGATCTGGTGGCCGATGACCACCACGCCGCGCACAATGGTCGGGGCCGAGGTTATCGAGACCATGCCCGGGATCAGGCGGCCCATGTCGGCCGAGGTGTCGACCTGACCGTTCTGGCCGAAGCCGGAGCAGCGCCGGCCCGTGCGGGCGTCCACGGCGATCAGACGGGCGTCCAGCGTGCCCCAGATGATCCGGGTCGCGCAGGGATCGGTCGCGACCGCGTTGGGGACGACATAGTAGCTGACGCCCCGACATGCCGCCGTGTACGGGATCGACTCATCGCTGACCCGCGGGTCGAATTTCCAGATGTTCTGTCCGGTCGCCGCGTTGACGGCCAGAACCATGTTCTTGCCGGTGCAGATGTAGAGGGTGTCGCCGATCTTCAGCGGCGTATTCTCGGACGCATATTTGTTCTGCGCGCCGGGGCGGTCGCCCGGCAGGTCGCCGGTGTGCAGGCTCCAGACCCGCTCCAGTCGGCCGACGTTCTCGGGCGTGATCTGGGTCAGGGGCGAATAGCGCTGGGCGTGATAAGTGCCGCCGTAGGCGGGCCAGTCGGCGCCGACCGGCAGGGCGTCAGGGTCGCTTGACGCGATTTGTTGAGCTGTCGGTATATCCTCGCTGATATGGACCCTGGCGGCGTTGGCCGAGGCGATGCCGCCGATCAGGAACAGGGCCAGAAGACCGACCGCGCCGCCCGCGGCCCAGACCTTGCCCCGGCCGGGTTTCAGCACCGGCAGGGCGGCGAGGACGAAGACCAGCAGAACGGCAGGCGCGATGACCCGGGGCACCAGCCCCCATCCGTCGATCCCGACCTCCCACAGCGCCCAGAGCACCGTCAGGACGAAGACGCCTATGTAGATGAGGGCTCCGAGCAGGCTGCGCCGGATCAGCAGCACGCCGCTGGCCAGCAGGCCCAGGCCCGCCAGCAGATAGTACCAGGACCCGCCGAGACCGATCAGCCAGCCGCCGCCGACGGTCAGGGTCAGGCCGATCAGGGCCAGAATGACCCCCAATGCGATGATGAGACCTCCCGCGAGGCCTCCGGCTTTGCGCTCGACGGACATGACGTCTCCAGCGTGGTTTTGGGTTTGTCTGCGCAACACCCCGTTGGAGGTCCGGTTCCGGACCAAAACAGACCCGGTTGCTGATCGACCATCAGATTCCGTTGCACGCGAACGGAAGCCGGCGCCTTTCGTCAGTTTTCGAGCGGGAGCGATCGTGAGCCACTAGGCTTCCGAGTCGTCGCTCAAGGAGTCCCGCCATGCAGATCCGGTCCATTGTCGTCAGGAGCGCCGTCGCCTTGCTGCTGGCTTCGACGGCGATCACGACGATCAGCTGTTCGACCGCGACGGCGCCGACGGTCGCCACGGCGCCGGCCCCTCCCCCGCCGCCTCCCCCTCCCCCTCCTCCGCCGCCGCCGCCCCCTCCGCCTCCCACGCCCGCGCCCGTGGCGTCCGGCGAGGCCCCGACGGAGGTCGGCGACGTGGTGGTGACCGGCAGCCGCGTGCGTCGCGACGACGCCGGCGAGGGTCTCGCCGAGGCCGCCGCGCCCGACGCCCGCATCGCCGCCGCGACGCCCGTGGCCACCCTGCCGCCACGCAGCACGCCGCCGGCCGCCGCGCGGGTCCCGCAGGCCGGTCTGCTGACGGCGGGCGACTATGACGACCTGCTGAACCCCAGCTGGTACGCCGACTATGTGGGCCGCTACCTGCAAGGCCAGGGTCAGGGGGCGGGCGACCAGAGCCTGCCGTGGGTCGATACGCGGCAGGCCATCACGGTCTCGGTGCGCGACGCCGATGGGCGTCCCGCGCCGTTCGTGGAGGTGTCGGTCTCACGGCCCGAAAGCCCGCCGCTGCGCCTGCGCACGCTGGCCGACGGGACGGTCGTGCTGTTCCCGCAACTGGACCGGCTGGGCCGCACGGCGGACATCACCGTGGAGGGGAACACCCGTCGCCTGACGGTCGGACCGGACAGCGGGATGGAGATTCGCACCGCCCGCCGCGCCGCCGAGGTCCGGGCCTTCGACCTGCTGCTGGTCATCGACGCCACGGGCAGCATGGGCGACGAGATGGAGTATCTGAAGCGCGAGCTGGCCTCGATCATGGACTCGCTGGCCGAGCGCCATCCGGGTGTGAACACGCGGATCGGCCTGATCGTCTATCGGGACAACGGCGACCAGTATGTGGTGCGCGACTTCCCCTTCACCGCCGACGTCGGCGAACTGGTCCGGCAGCTGGCGGCCCAGCGGGCGGACGGCGGTGGCGACTATCCCGAGGCGATGGATCAGGCCCTGACGCGGGCGATTGACTATCCCTGGCGCGAGAACGCGGTGCGCTCGATCGTGCTGGTCGCCGACGCCCCGCCGCATGACAACCGGATCGCCGCAACCTGGGAACAGGTGCAGGCGGCGCGGGATCGCCGCATCCAGATCACCCCCGTCGCCGCCAGCGGCGTGGGCCACCGGGCCGAGTTCGTGATGCGCGCCGCCGCCGCCGCGACTCAGAGCCGCTATCTGTTCCTCACCGACGACAGCGGCGTGGGCAATGCGCACGCCACGCCCGAGGTGAAATGCTACGTCGTCAGCCGCCTCGACAGCCTGCTGCGCAGGGTGCTGGACGGCCAGATCTCGGGCCGCCGGATCGAGCCGACGGTCAATGAGGTGATCCGCACCGTCGGCCCCTACGACCGGGGCGCCTGCGGACCGAAATAGGCGGGATCAGCCGCCGCCGACGAACTGGACGACCTCGATGCGGTCGCCCTCGGCGACGGGGGTGACCGCGTGTTGGGACCTGGGGACGATCTCGAGATTCCGCTCCACGGCGACCTTGCGTACGTCCAGTCCCAGCTCCTCCACGAGGGTCAGGATGGTGGTCGCGTGGACCTCGCGAAGTTCGCCGTTGACCTGAATCTGCATGCCCTTGCGTCAATCTTCTTGCGGCGCGCGCTTGCCTGTCGCCACGCCTCAGCTAAAAGGCCCGATCCGATTCCATCGGAACGTCACCTCTGCGAGCGAATGCCCGACAGCCCCGTCCTCTACGTCCTGAATGGCCCGAACCTCAACCTGCTTGGGGTGCGCGAGCCTGAAATCTACGGACGCGAGACCTTGGCGGACGTTCAGGCGCTGTGCGAACGCACCGCCGCGGGGGCGACCGTGGTGTTCCGCCAGACCAATTACGAGGGCGAACTGATCGACTGGGTCCAGGAGGCCCGCGAGAAGGCTGACGCGCTTGTGATTAATCCCGCGGGGTACGGACATACGTCCGTGGCCCTGCTGGACGCCCTGAAGACCCTGACGGTTCCGATCGTCGAATGCCATTTGTCGAATCCGGCGGCGCGCGAGCGTTTCCGGCATCGCACCTATGTGTCGGCGATCGCCGCCGGCGTGGTTTCGGGCTTCGGCCCGATGAGTTACGAACTGGCCGTCAAGGCCGCCCTTGGACTGGTGCAGGAACGCAGCCTGTCCGAGGATCGTTCGCATTAAAGGACAGCAAGAGGCTCCCATGGCCGACCCGAAGAAGAACGAAGCCGAAATCGACGCGACCCTGGTGCGCCAGCTCGCCGACATCCTGAACGACACCGATCTGACCGAGATCGAGGTCGAGAAGGACGACCTGCGCATCCGCGTCGCCCGTGAAGTGACGGTGGCCGCCGCCCCGGTGACCTATGCCGCCGCTCCGGCCCCGGTCGCCGCCGCGCCGGCCGCCGCCGCCGCTCCGGTCGCCATGGCCTCGGACCCGGCCACCATCCTCGCCCGCTCGGGTGAAGAGGTGAAGTCGCCGATGGTCGGCACCGCCTATCTGCAAGCCTCGCCGGAAGCGCCGAAATTCGTCCAGCCGGGCGACAAGGTGAAGAAGGGCCAGACCCTGCTGATCGTCGAAGCCATGAAGACGATGAACCCGATCCAGGCCCCGCGTGACGGCGTCGTGGCTGAAGTTCTCGTCGGCGACGCCCAGCCGGTCGAGTTCGGCGAACCGCTCGTCCTGCTCGAGGCGTAAGCCATGTTCAGCAAGGTCCTGATCGCGAACCGCGGCGAAATCGCCCTGCGTATTCACCGGGCGTGCAAGGAGATGGGCATCTCCACCGTCGCCGTGCACTCGGAAGCCGACCGGGGCGCCATGTGGGTGCGTCTGGCCGACGAGAGCGTCTGCATCGGGCCTGCCCCGGCCGCCAAGTCGTACCTGAACATCCCGTCGATCATCGCGGCCGCCGAGATCACCGGCGCCCAGGCGATCCACCCGGGCTATGGCTTCCTGTCGGAAAACGCGCGCTTCGCCGAGATCGTCGAAGCCCACGGCATGACCTTCATCGGCCCCAAGCCGGAGCACATCCGGGTCATGGGCGACAAGATCAGCGCCAAGCAGACCGTTCTGGCCGCGGGCATCCCCTGCGTTCCGGGTTCGGACGGCGAGGTCGAGACCATCGAGGACGCCATCGAGGCCTCCAGGACCATCGGCTTCCCGCTGATCGTCAAGGCCGCCGCCGGCGGTGGCGGGCGCGGCATGAAGGTCGCCCTGACCGCTGACGATCTGGTCGAGGCCGTCCAGACCGCCCAGACCGAGGCCAAGGCCGCCTTCGGCAACGGCGCGGTCTACATGGAGCGCTACCTCCAGAAGCCGCGCCACATCGAGATCCAGGTGATCGCCGACAGCCACGGCAACGTCGTGCACCTGGGCGAACGCGACTGCTCGCTGCAACGCCGCCACCAGAAGGTTCTGGAAGAAGCGCCGTCGCCGGCCCTGTCGGCCGAGGGCCGCAAGAAGATCGGTGAGACGGTCAACAAGGCCATCGCCGCCATCGGCTATCTGGGCGTCGGCACCATCGAGTTCCTGTGGGAGGACGGCGAGTTCTTCTTCATCGAGATGAACACCCGCCTGCAGGTCGAACACCCGGTCACCGAAATGATCACGGGCGTCGATCTGGTTCGCGAACAGGTGCGCATCGCCGCCGGTTTGCCGCTGTCCTTCACCCAGGCGGACGTGACCTTCGAGGGCCACGCCATCGAGTGCCGCATCAATGCGGAAAACTCCGAGACCTTCACCCCGTCGCCGGGCACGGTCACGGACTTCCACGCGCCGGGCGGTCTGGGCGTGCGTCTGGATAGCGCCATCTACGCCGGCTATTCGATCCCGCCCTACTACGACAGCCTGATCGGCAAGCTGATTGTCCATGGCCGCGACCGCGAGGAATGCATCGCGCGCCTGAAGCGTTCGCTGGGCGAAATGGTCGTCGGCGGCGTCGATACGACGATCCCGCTGTTCCAGAAGCTGCTGGCCGAGCCGGACATCCTGTCCGGCGATTACGACATCCACTGGCTGGAGAACTGGCAGAAGCGCCAGAAGGGCGAAGCGTAGGATCGCGGTGGAGGAGCCGGGCTTCAGCGCCAGCGCCTCCTCCGGCCTTTTCGGGCCGGATGAATTGCTGAACTGCTATGCGACGGGCGTCTTTCCCATGGGAGAGGCGCGTGATGATCCGCGCGTGTTTCTGGTCGAGCCGGACCAGCGCGGCGTGATCCCGCTGGACGGCTTTCACATCCCCACACGTTTGCGAAAGACCGTGCGGGGCGAACCGTTCGAGGTGCGCGTCAGCACGGCGTTCGAGGCGGTGCTGGACGCCTGCGCCGCCGCCATGCCGGGGCGCGAGGACACCTGGATCAACGCCCCGATCCGGAGCCTGTATCTGGAGCTTCAGGCGCGCGGGAACGCCCATTCCATCGAGTGCTGGCGGGACGAGCGGCTGGTCGGCGGCCTGTACGGCGTGACGCTGGGCGGCGCCTTTTTCGGCGAGAGCATGTTCACGCGTGAGCGCGACGCGTCAAAGATCGCTCTGGTGCATCTGGTGGCGCGGCTGAAGCGCGGCGGCTGGCGGTTGCTGGACGCCCAGTTCCTGACCGAGCATCTGAGCCAGTTCGGCGCGCTGGAGACGCCGCAGGCCGCCTATCTGAAACGTCTGAAAGCGGCGCTGCCGGTCAGGCCCAATACGCGATCGCTGTTCGAACCGATGACCGGCGCGGAGGCGATCTACTACGCCTTGCAGCCGACGATCCAGGCGTCGTAGATCGGGTGTTGCAGGCCGCTGACGGCCGGCGACGAGGCGAACATCCAGCCCCGGAAAATCTGACGGGGAGGCGCGGGCTGGGTCGTGCCGCGCGGCTGGATGCTGACTTCCAGATAGGCGATCGAATCCTCGACCTGCTCGTCCGAGGCCGAAACCTCGCAGGCGCGGGCGGTGAAGATCAGGGAGCGCTGGAAGCGCACGGGGCGCCCGCCCACCTCGACCTCGAAACGCATGCGTTCGGTCGTGATCTTGTCGACGGCCTCGACGATGGCGATGCGACGGCGCTGGCGACGGCCCGGCGTGGCCGGTGGCTCGGCCTGAACCTCGGCGGTTTCGACGGCGGCCTCTTCCTCGGCGGCCTCTTCCTCGTCCGGGACTTCAGGCGTCACGGGCGTGGGCGCGGGCGGGGTGATGGCGACCGGAACGCTGGGCGCGGGCGCGGCTTCGGGAGCCGGTTCGGCGGGCGGGGTCTGCTGGCGGTTGAGATCCGCCGTGGTGTCCTGGATCGGACGGGCATCCTGCGGGATGTCGTTCAGCGCGGACGCCACGACGGCGCCGCCGGCGAGAATCGCCGCGGACGACAGCCCCGCGAGAATGAGCCCCCGATGTTTCATTCCGGCCGCCAGGCCTCGTAGTCGCCGGTGGCGGCGGGACGTTTGCCTTCAGCGGTCAGCGAGCCTTGCGGACGCCAGGCCATCGGGGTGCCGGTCAGGTTCGGCAGGTGATCCTTTTCCCACACGCGGCGCGGCAGCGGATGTTCGCTGGGCGCTTCGTCGTAGGTGTAGTGCAGCCATCCGTGCCAGTCCGGCGGCACCTTCGAGGCGTCGGCATAGCCGTTGTAGATCACCCAGCGCCGCTTGCGGCCGTCGTAGCTGACGGTGTCGCGCGACTGGTAATAGGTGTTGCCGAACTCATCGGTCCCGACCTTTTCGCCACGCTTGGCGATGGTGAAGAAGGTGCCGATGGTGGCGCCGCTGGTCCAACCGAAGATTCTGCCTAGCACGTCGGGAATTCCACTCGTCTGGTGTCGACCGGAACAGCCAGACGACAGCGGCGCGATCATAGAAACCGCGAAGGCCTACGTCCAGCGCAACGCGGTCGGCCGCAAACTCAACATCTTGGGGGTAACCATGCCTCCGCATGCCAGATTTATTGCAGATCGCGGGTTTCCGTCGTTAACGTCGGCGAAAGCCGCCCAGAGACCTCCTCGAGACCGTCCAGAGACTCCATGCGTCCCCTGCCCCGCTTCGCCACGCTCGCCGCCGCCGTTCGCCGATCCGTTCGCGAGATCGAGCAGGGCGGCCGCCTGATCGAGGCGATTGCGCCGGAGACCTGGTCTGATGCGCGGGTCGAGGCCTGGCTGGACTGGGCCGCCTCCGAAGGGCTGGCGCTGGACGGCGAGGATCCCATTATCCAGGCCGCCCACGGCTGGGCCGAACGGCATGCGCGGGATGCGGAAGAGGCCGCGGAACTGGCCGCCACCCTGCGGCTGGGCCTCGCCACGCCCGCGCGCCCGCAGGCCGTGGCCGTCGGCGACGCCCTGAACCTGTCCGATCCGGGCGCGGCGCGCCTGGTCGCCGCCGAGACCGCGCGCCGCCGCGCCGGTCGCCTGTCCGCCGGCGCCGTGGACGCCTTGGCCGGGGCTCTGGCCGCCGTCAGTGAAGCCGTGAGCCGGTGCGAGGGTCCGCGCGGCGACTGCACCGATCCGAACCACAACCCCGCCCTCGCCCGCGCGGCCCTGAGCGCGCGCCGGGCGGGCGCTTCTGACGCCGACATCCTGCGGGCCATCGCGGGCGAATCATTCGAGGCGGCGCCCCTGCCCGCGGCGCCGGAAGCGCCCTGGCTGGCCGTGGCGGATCGCGCCCTGACCGCCTCGGGCGCGCCGGAGGCCGGGCTGGCCGCCGAGGGCGCGCTGGACGGCGATCTGGTCCTGACCTTCGACCCGGAAACCGCCGAACGCCTCAGCGAGACGGCGCGCGGCCGCGCGGTTCTGATCAGCCTGACGGCCCTGCGCGATCTGACCGGCGAAGGCTTTGACGGCGCGCTGGCGGACCTGACGCGCCTGTGGACCGGCGTGCTGTCGGGCGCGGCGGGCGGACCGGTCTCGATCGGTCTGGCGGACCTGGGTGATCTGGTGCTCTGCGAAGGGGCGGCCGCGCCTCTGGACCGCGTCTCGGCGCTGGCGCGCCTGATCACGGAGGCCGCCGCGGGCCCGGTCAGCCTGTTCGTCGCGGACGCCGAGGCCATGCTGAGGCTGGGCGCGTCACCCCTGACGGCGCCGGATCGCTTCGAGACCGCCGACGCCGAGACGGCGGTGCGGCTGCGTCCCTCGATGGCGGCGGCGCTGGAGGCGGCGGGGGCTGATCTTGAGGCGGCGGAACGCCACCTGCTGGGACGGCGGACGCTGGTGCAGGCGCCGGGCGTCGATCACGCGGCCCTGCGCGCCCACGGCTTCACCGAGGTGGAGCTGGAAGGGATCGAACTGGCGCTCGCGGTCGTGGATCGCCTGGAGGACGCCTTCCGGGCCCCGGTTCTGGATGCGGGCTTCCTGCGTGACGTGCTGGGCATTGAGGACGAGGCCGAGGTCGATCTGCTGGCCCATCTCGGCTTCGCGCCGGAAGATATTGAGGCAGCTGGCCTTTATGTGTTCGGCGCGGGCGATCTGACAGGCTGGACCGGCGCGCCGGAGGGGCTGGCGGAGGTTCTGGCCGCCCCTCGCGGGTTCGAGGCGGCGCTGCGGGCGAGGCTGGAGCCGTTCAGCGCCACCCCCGATCTGACGCCGAAGCCGCTGGAGTGGAACGCGACCCCGGTCCAGACCGCGCGTCTGCTGGCCGACGCCGCGCGGGAGGGCCGTCGCGCTGTTCGCCTGCTGCGCACCGAGCCGCCCGCCGGGCCGCTGCTCGACCTGCCCGAAAGCGCCGGACAGGAGCGCGAACGCCGCCGCGAGCCGGAGGTGAAGCCCGTCGAACGCGTGATCGAGAAGGTGGTCGAGCGCGACCGCACCCGCCGCAAGCTGCCGGACCGTCGCAAGGGCTACATCCAGAAGGCCGCCGTGGGCGGGCACAAGGTCTATATCCACACCGGCGAGTACGAAGACGGCGAACTGGGTGAAATCTTCATCGACATGCACAAGGAAGGCGCCGCCTTCCGCTCGCTGATGAACAATTTCGCCATCGCGATCTCGATCGGGCTTCAATACGGCGTGCCGCTGGACGAGTTCGTGGACGCCTTCGTGTTCACCCGGTTCGAGCCGGCCGGACGGGTCACGGGCAATGACTCGATCAAGTCGGCGACCTCGATCCTCGACTACATCTTCCGGGAGCTGGGCGTGTCCTATCTGGACCGGCAGGAGCTGGCCAACGCCGATGCCGGGGCCGGCGACGGGCTGGGCGGGGCCAATGACGGCGAGGCGCCCGAAGCCGTGCCCGCCGCCCGCTTCATCTCCAAGGGCTTCGCCCGCGGCGCCGCGCCGGACAATCTGGTCGTCCTGCCGTTCGGGCAGAAGAAGGAGGCGGCGGAGCCGTCCACCCGGACCGTCAGCGAGGCGGTGGCCTGTCCCGCCTGCGGTGATCTGGCGCTGCAACAGCGTGGCGCGGGCTGGGTTTGCGACACCTGCGGCGCATCGCCGTCGATGCAGGGTTAATCAACGAATTGCTGTCAGGCTTGGATCGCCCACCCGAGCGCCGGAGCCTGAGATGAAGCTGTTCCCGACCCCTTCCGCCCTGGCGATCGTCCTGTCGGTCGCCCTCGCCTCGCCCGCGCTGGCCCAGAACGCCGGGCAGATCGCCAGCGTCCAGCGCGGCGGGAACTGCCCGGGCTGCAACCTGTTCCAGGCGCCGCTGTCGGGGCTGGAGCGCAGCGGACTGAACCTGACCGGGGCGCGTCTGCGTCAGGCCGACCTGAGCCTGAGCGTGATGAACCGGACCCGTTTCACCAACGCCGACCTGCGCGACGTGGAAGCCTATGGCGGGGTCTTCTCCAGCTCGAATTTCTCGGGCGCGAATCTGACCAACGCCAGCTTCGTCGGCGCCTATCTGGACGGCTCATCCTTCGGGGGCGCGACCCTGAGCGGAGCCAACTTCTCCGGGGCCTCGCTGGAGCGGGCGACCGGGCTCACGCAGGCGCGCCTGAACCAGGCCTGCGGCGACGAGGCGACCCGGCTGCCGCGCGGCCTGTCCATTCCCCGCTGCTGATCGGCCACTGACGTTACGGCGATTTAAGTAGGGTTCTTGGGGGTTTGGCGGCATGAAGGTCATGTGAGACAGATCGCCTTCCCCATCCTCCGTCGCCTCAAGGCCCCCGGCATCGCCGGTGGAGCTCTGGCCGCCGCCCTGTGCGCGGCGTCGCCGGCGGCCGCGGAAATCAACATCCAGTTCCAGGAGCGCGGCGACGTCGCGCGGATGGTGTCGCTGGGTGGGTCCTGCAACCGTTGTGAATTGTCGGGACGCGATCTGACCGGCGCGGCCTTCACCGGCGCCAGCTTCACCAACGCCACCCTCGTGGGCGCCAATCTGCGCGGCGCCGAGCTGGTGGGCTCGAACTTCTCGGGCAGCGATTTCAGCCGCGCCAATCTGAGCGGCGCCGAGCTGGTCGGCGCCAACTTCACCGGCGCGAACTTCAGCAACGCGGAAATGGCGGGCGTGTCGGCCATGGGGGCGACCCTGGTGCGGGCCCGCATGGAACGGATCAGCGCCACCGGCGGTGAGTTCAGCGGCGCCAATATGAACGGCGCGATCCTCACCGGCGGCGGGTTCAACGGCGCCGAGTTGAGCGCGGCGACCCTCGCCAATGTCAGCGCCCGGACCGCCAACTTCAGCAATGCCGAACTGAATGTAGCGAACCTGTCCAACGGCGACTTCCGCAGCGCCTCGTTCCGGGATGCGGAGCTGAACGGCGCGCGGCTGACCGGCGGGCGGTTCGACGGCGCTAACTTCACCGGCGCTGAGCTGAACCGGGCGGACATCCGGGGCGCGGACCTGTCGGGCGTGCGCGGGCTGACGCAGGAGAGTGTCGGTCGGGCCTGCGGCGACGCCAACACCCGTCTGCCCGGCGGCCTGACCGCCCGCACCTGTCGTGGCGTGGGCTCGATCCGGATCGCGCCTCCGGCCCCGCCCGCGCCTCCGGCCAGCCCCACACCGCCCCGGGTGCGCAATTTCGTGGTCGCCGGCGGCAACTGATCCAGCAAAAAGGCCCCCGTCAGAGACGAGGGCCTTTTTTCCTGTCTCCGGAGACTGGCTCCGAGATCAGACCTTGAGGGCCTAGACCTTGATGGGCAGGGCCGTGCGGATGTGGACGTCCTTCAGCTGACGCTCCTGCGCCTCGGTCGGGGCGTTCATCAGCAGATCCTCGCCCTGCTGGTTCAGCGGGAAGGCGATGACTTCGCGGATGGCGGTTTCACCGGCCAGCAGCATGACGATACGGTCGATGCCGGGGGCCAGACCGCCGTGCGGCGGCGCGCCGTAGCGGAAGGCGTTGAGCATGCCGCCGAACTGCTCCTCGACGACCGAGCTGTCGTAGCCGGCGATGTTGAAGGCCTTGAGCATGATCTCGGCCTTGTGGTTCCGGATCGCGCCCGAGCACAGCTCATAACCGTTGCAGACGATGTCGTACTGGTAGGCGCGGATGGTCAGCGGATCCTGCGTCTCCAGAGCCTCCAGACCGCCCTGCGGCATCGAGAACGGGTTGTGCGAGAAGTCGACCTTCTTCTCTTCCTCCGACCACTCGAACATCGGGAAATCGACGATCCAGCAGAATTTGAACTGGTTCTCGTCGATCAGCTTCAGCTCCGTACCCACGCGGGTGCGGGCCAGACCGGCGAATTTGGCGAAGACCGACGGCTGGCCGGCGGCGAAGAAGGCGGCGTCGCCCTGACCCAGACCCAGCGCGGTCATCAGGGCCTCGGTCGGCTCCTGACCCAGGTTCTTGGCGATCGGCCCGCCCCAGGCGTTCTGGTCGTCCGACCAGAAGATGTAGCCGAGACCCGGCTGGCCCTCGCCCTGCGCCCACGAGTTCATGCGGTCGCAGAAGGCGCGCGAGCCGCCGGTCGGGGCCGGGATAGCCCACACGGCGTTCTTCTCGTCGGCGCCGAGGATCTTGTTGAACAGGCCGAAGCCGCCGTCGCGGAAATGCTCCGAGACGTCCTGCATCTTGATGGGGTTGCGGGTGTCCGGCTTGTCGGTGCCGTACCAGGCCATCGACTGGGCGTAGGTCAGGCGCTCGAACCCGGCGTGCTCGAACTGCTCGCCGAAGTCATTGGTGAAGGTGTGCTTGCCGTTGATCGGGGACACCGGCTTGCCGTCGGCGAACTCCTCGAACACGCCGTGCATGACGGGTTCGATAGCCGCGAAGACATCTTCCTGGGTGACGAAGCTCATCTCGACGTCGAGCTGGTAGAACTCCAGCGAACGGTCAGCGCGCAGGTCCTCATCGCGGAAGCAGGGCGCGATCTGGAAATAGCGGTCGAAGCCGGAGACCATGAGCAGTTGCTTGAACTGCTGCGGGGCCTGCGGCAGGGCGTAGAACTTGCCCGGGTGCAGGCGCGACGGGACCAGGAAGTCGCGCGCGCCTTCGGGCGAGGACGCCGTCAGGATCGGGGTCTGATACTCAAGGAAGCCCTGACCGACCATGCGTTGGCGGATCGAGGAGATCACCTTCGAGCGCAGGACGATGTTCCTGTGCAGACGCTCGCGACGCAGGTCGAGGAAGCGGTTCTGCAGGCGGATGTCCTCCGGATACTCCTGATCGCCGAAGACCGGCATCGGCAGTTCCGCGGCTTCCGACAGAACCTCGATGCCCGCGACGCGAACCTCGATCTCGCCGGTCGGCAGGTTGGGGTTCACGACCGAGGCGTCACGGGCGATGACCTCGCCGTCGACGCGGATCACGCTCTCGGCGCGCAGGCGCTCGACCAGATCGAAGCCCGGGGTTTCCGGGTGCAGGACCAGCTGGGTCAGGCCGTAGTGGTCGCGCAGGTCGACGAACAGAAGGCCGCCGTGATCGCGCTTGCGGTGCACCCAGCCCGACAGGCGGACATTGGCGCCGGCGTCGGTCAAACGGAGGGCGCCGCAGGTGTGGGAGCGATAGGCGTGCATGGTCGGTTCGTTCTGGATTCGGGCCCGCGAGGGGCGGAATTCGGGAGGGCGGAAAGGCGCATCATCCCCCCTGAAAGTCAAGGTGGGAGGCGGGTTGCGGAGGGGGCGGCCTGGCCGCTCTCCCTGTCTGCTATCGTCATCCCGGGGGCGCGAAGCGAACCCCGGGACCCAACGGCGCGCGAGAGCGCGTAACTATCGGGAGCGCTAGCGCCCGACTGTCTGGGTTCGGTTTTTCGCCGCCGTCGCGGCGCCGCTGGGTCCCGGCCTTCGCCGGGATGACGATAGCAGTTGAAAACAAGGGCCGCTCCGCTCCACCGATCCACAGACCGCGCCGTTCCGTCCACGGACGAAGACCACGACGCAGTCGCCGACGCCGCGCATCTGCTATGGTGAACGCGATGACGAACCGCCTGCCCGCTTTTGACCAGATGCGTCTGCCCCTCCAGAGCGACCTGCCGGAGGGCGCGGACAGTTTTGTCGTTTCCGACAGCAATCGCGCCGCCGTCGAGGCGCTGGCCGACTGGCCCAATCTGATCGGCGGGGTCATGGCCGTCTGCGGCCCGGCGGGCAGCGGCAAGAGCCGTCTGGGCCAGATGTGGGCCGAGCGCGTGGGCGCCGTCGCCTTCAACGGCGCGGAGGCGGCGCTGGTCGACCCGATGGAGATCGAGGGGCGACCCGTCCTGCTGGACCGCGCCATGGAGGCCGATGACGAGACCCTGTTCCACCTGATCAACCTTGCCCAGCTGCCCGGCGGGGCCATGCTGATGATCTCGCGCCCTGCCCCGTCGGCGTGGGAAGTCGCCCTGCCCGACCTGCGCTCGCGTCTGGACGCCGTCATCAGCGTGCCGGTCGAGGCGCCCGACGACGCGGTTCTGGCCGCCATGCTGGACGCCCGCTTCGCCGAGCGCGGCATCCGCCCGGCCAGGGACGTCATCCCCTATCTGCTGCGCCGTATCGACCGCTCGGCGGCGGCGGCGGAAGCCGTGGTGGAGCGTCTCGACGCCCTGCACCGCCCGGTCACCCGGGCGCTGGCGCGGGAGGCGCTGGAGGGGGCGGATGAGAGCGGGGAGTTGTTTGAGTGAGGGGGTAGCGCTTGGCCGGAGCAGGCCTATGCCCTTGAGGCGGACCGGTAAAATTCGTGGGCGGTCGGCCATTCGGAAAGTTGGAGAAGGAGGCTGGCGGCGGCGGCCATTTCCGGAGTCGGGGATGAGCGCTGGTGCCACAGCCGGTATGTGTCGCCGTCGCGGGATTCGAGGATGGAGCTGCCGCTGTCGACCGGGCCGTTACAGCCGTAGGACGGAACGCGCAGGAGCGGTTCGAGGGCGGCTTCCACCCTCGCCTGCTCCTCGGGCGACAGAAGCCTCCGGACGCCACATCCGCGTTCGTCCGCGCAGGGGTGCAGCCATTTCGCGGTCATATGGAGACGTCCGCCCTCGACCTTCGTCAGCCTTACCGTCGTCACCACTTGGTTACTCAAAAGCGTGAACCGGAGCGTCGGGGACCGGCCCGCGTCGGCCCGGAAAAGCGGCTCCTCATTCACGGTCCGCAGCTGCCCCCTGAACCAGGACGCCTCGTGAGGTTCCAGCACCGGTCGCCGATGAGCAGGGTAGTACCGGTTCTCGGGACACTCGCCCGGTGTGGTCTGCAGATCCGGGGGGAAGAACGGGGTGTCGGCGAGGCTCGCATAGACGGCCCCCACGCTGCCGGCCACAGCCAGGGCGATGAGTCCGAAAGCCTTGCGTGAGAACATGGCGGCACCTCCGGAGTGGAGCATCCCGGCAAAGCTGCGGCTGTTCAAGGTCCACACGCATCTGATCATGGCTCGCCAGCCCGACGCGAAAGGCGCCCCTGAACGGTCTTAACCCTGTCATCCCTGTTCAGCGCGGGTTCATGGCGGGAGACCGAAACTGCTCATCAGTCGGGTCCTTCGTCGTGATCCTCCCCGGTCGCGGCGTCCTGCAAAAAGGAGACGCAAGATGAAGATGAACAAGCCCCTGATCGCTGGTCTGGCCGGTTTGATGGCCCTGTCGGCGCCGATGGCCGCCTCCGCCCAGTCGTGGCGCGGCGACCGTGATCGTGACGGTCGTTACGAGCGCTGGGAGCGCCGGGAAGACCGCCAGGATCGCCGCGACTACCGCCGCTACGAGCGCGATCAGCGTCGTTGGGAACGCGACCAGCGCCGTGAGTACCGTCGCTGGCAGCGCGGGTCGGTCGTTCCGCGTGAGTATCGCCGCAGCTGGTACGTGAACGACTATCGTCGCTACGGCTACGCCCCGCCCCCGCGCGGTTACGGCTACTACCGCACCAATACCGGTGATGTGGTGCTGGCCGCAATCGCCACCGGCGTGGTCATCTCGCTGCTGAACCGCTAGGTCGGTCGCCTGAATGACGGAGCCCGTCCGGAACCATCCGGGCGGGCTTTTTCTTGCGTCAGCGACGCAGGGCCTCGAAGCCGCCGGTGAAGACGGCCTCCATGGCGTCGCAAATGGCGATCATCTCGGACGACCGGCACAGGCCGTTCGAGAGGGCGTCGATCCGGCCCGTCTGGGCCAGCGACAGGGTCAGGGCGCCGGACAGCAGGTGATAGAACCAGAACAGCTGGCGCTCGGAGGTGTCGGGCGAGACGCGGCGCAGCAGGTCGATGAAGCGGTGAATCACCGGGTCGAAATGCTGGTGCATGGCGTCGCCGCCCCAGACCGGGGTGTTGTTCACCTGGGCCACCAGCGCCGCATAGTTCAGCCAGGCCGGATCGCCCTGATCGAGCAGCTCGAACAGGGGGCGCAGGAAGGCGTCGAGCACGCCGCGCACGGTCATGGCGTCGCCCTGCGCGGCCTCGTAGCGGTCAAGGCTGTCCAGACGCATGGTGTTCACAACCTCGGCGCGGCGGCCGAAGGTGGCGGTGAACAGCTTGGCCTTGTCCTCGAAATAGTAGTGGACCAGCGCCGTATCCACGCCCGCCTCGGCGGCGACCGCCTTGAGGGTGACGCCGTGCAGGCCGTCGCGGGCGAACAGGCGCTCGGCCGCGTCGAGGATGCGCGCCGTCGTCTCCTCGCGCCGCTGGGCCTTGGGCTTCAACGGGACCTTGGGGCGAGGCGGCTTGATCCGGGCGGCGGTGTCGGTCGTCATCAACCCCTTGTACCCGAGAACAGGGTTCTCAGGCGATCCCGCGCGCGCAGCAGGAGGATCAGCAGCTTCGCCTTGCGCTCGTGATGGTCCAGCGCTGTCTTCCACCAGCCGCGCCGCAGGACACCGCCGGGGGTGTGGTCGAAGACCATCCAGTCGTCGGTGCGGCTGTCATAGGCGGGCCAGTCCGGGCCGGGGACGCCGTCACGGGCGAAGGCGATCCAGCGGGCATGCATGGCGGCGCTGACGGCGCGGTCGGCGTCGCTGGCGGGCGGCGAGCCGTCGGGACGGTGATCCAGGGTCTCGAAGACATGGAAGATCTCGGCGGCGTGGTCGGCGCGGGACTTCTGGTCCCGTTTGGCGTCCTCGACATAGTCGAAGGCGTAGAGCCAGGCGTTCGACCTGCGGGGCCGCGAGGCGATCCAGCGGGCGGGACCGGCGAAGCCGAAATCGCGGAAGCCGAGGCGGATCAGCTGTTCCTCGTCGCCCTTCGCCTCGGGGTAGAGACGCGCGAGGGCGGCGTCGGGCTTGATCATCTGACCGAACCGCTTGAGGCCGCCGCCGTAGTTGAGCAGGGAATCCTCGCCGCTGTTCACCCCGATCATCAGGGGCACGTCGGCGAAATCGCCCTTCGCCCATGACGAGATCGGGTCACGGGTCAGCAGGCGGCCGTCGATGACCGGGCCGAAGCTGGACTCGATCCCGGTCAGACGCTCGGCGGGCACGGCGCGCAGGGCGGCGGCGTCGGGATCGGTCAGGCCCAGCGCCGTCGCCGTGGCCACGCCCCTCGCCTCGGCCGCCTTCAGCGGCGCTGCGGGGAGCCAGCCGCCGCCGGACTGGACGATGGCCTTGTGGAAGAGCCCCCTCGCCCGCCCCGCCGTCATCAGGGCCAGGATGTCGATGCCGCCGGCGGATTCGCCGAACAGGGTGACGTTGGCGGGGTCGCCTCCGAAGACGGCGATGTTGTCGCGCACCCACTCCAGCACCGCGATCTGGTCCAGCAGGCCCGGCGCGCCCAGCGGCTCATCGGCGGGCGTGGCGGCGGTCAGGGCTGGATGGGCGAAGAAGCCGAGCTGGCCCAGACGGTAGTTGGCGGTGACCAGCACCACGCCGTCGCGGGCGAAGGCGGCCCCGTCATAGAAGGGCAGCGAACCCGCGCCCATCCGGTTCGAGCCGCCGTGCAGCCAGACCATGACCGGCGCGGGCACAGGCGTGGGGCGGTCGCTCACGGGCGCCCAGACGTTCAGGGTCAGGCAGTCCTCGGACGTCGGCGCGGGCGCGCCGCCGATGCTGACGATGTCGGCGACGTCGGAGGGTCCCGCCTGCGGCGGGGCGAGGCCGAAGGTCGCGGCGTCACGCTCGCCCTCCCATGCCGGACAGGGGCGCGGCGCCCGCCAGCGCAGGTCTCCGACCGGGGGCCGGGCATAGGGAATGCCGCGCCAGACATGGGCCGCGCCTTCGCGCCGTCCCCGCACGGCTCCGGCCTGTACGCGCACGACGGGCGCGGCTTCGCCGGTGTTGATCTGGTCCATCCGCTTCCATCCCGGCGCGATCTGCGTCGCGCTCAAGCCGTTCCAATGACGACCCGCACTGTGGCCCGGCAATCCGCGTTTGCAAACATCATTCATGAGAAAATGAAGAATGTTGACAGCGTGGCTGTTCGTGGCCACCGTCCGCCTCAACCAGATCAGCGGCGATCAACGACCGCGTATGGATGAGGAAACAGATTTATGCGGAAGACAGGACAACTGCGTCTGGCGCTGATGAGCAGCGTCTTTCTGGCGGCCCCGCTGTTCGCGGCGCCGGCCATGGCCCAGGACGCGGCCGATGATCAGGAACAGGCCTCGGACCTCGGCGAGGTGGTGGTCACCGCCCGCCGCCGCGAAGAGACGCTGAAGGATGTCCCGGTGGCCGTCACCGCCGTCAGCGCCGAACGGCTGGAGCAGACCGGCGCGGCTGACGTCACGGCCCTGCAGCAGCAGACGCCGAACGCCACGGTGCAGGTCGCGCGCGGCACCAACTCGACCCTGACCACCTTCATCCGCGGCGTCGGCCAGCAGGACCCGCTGTGGGGCTTCGAGCCCGGCGTGGGCCTGTATGTGGACGATGTCTATATCGCCCGTCCGCAGGGCGCGGTGCTGGACATCTTCGACATCCAGCGACTGGAAGTCCTGCGCGGGCCGCAGGGTACCCTGTACGGCCGCAACACCATCGGCGGCGCGATCAAATATGTGACCAAGCGCCTGTCGCAGGAGCCGGAGCTGACCCTGCGCGGCGCCTACGGCAGCTACAACCAGGTCGATCTGATCGCCTCGGGCTCGACCCCGATCACCGACAGCCTGCGGATCGGCGGCGCGGTCGCGCGTTATACCCGCGACGGCTACGGCACGAACCTGACCACGGGCGCCGAGCACTACAACAAGGACGTCACCGCGGCCCGCGTGAGCCTGGAATGGACGCCGACCGACACCCTGTTCTTCCGACTGGCCGGCGACATCACCGAGGACGAGTCCAACGCCCGTCACGGCTATCGCCTCGTCGCGCCGTCGCCGGACAGCGTCTATGACACCCGCGCCGGCATCGGCGACGAGGGCTATGTCCGCACGCGCGGCCTGTCGTTCACGGGCGAATGGCAAGCCACCGACAACCTGACCTTCAAATCGGTCACCGCCTGGCGGGACGGCGACACCAAGGGCGACGGCATCGACTTCGACGGCCTGCCCCAGCCGATTCTCGACATCCCCGGCTACTATGCCGACAGCCAGTTCACCCAGGAGTTCCAGCTGCTGTTCCAGGGCGATCGCTGGAACGGCGTGGCGGGCGTCTTCTACATGGACGCCTCGGCCGAGGGCGCGTTCGACACCGTCATCGGTCTGTATCCCAGCCTGGGCGTCGGCCTGCCGGCGGGTCTGACCACCTATACCGGCGGCAAGGTGGACACCGAGAGCTTCGCCATCTTCGCGGACTTCAGCTACGAGATCACCGACCAGCTTTCGGTCTCGGTCGGCGGCCGCTGGACGCGCGACGAAAAGAGCGTGACCCAGCTGCGCCAGAACTATCTGGGCGTCCGCAGCCCGTTCTTCGGCAACGCGGGGGCCATCCCCGCCGGTCCGCCGGCGACCAATTACAGCGCCTCGGACAGCTATTCGGAGTTCACTCCGCGGGTCAGCGCCAGCTACAGATTCACCCCTGACCTGACGGGCTATGTCTCGTATGGGCGCGGCTTCAAGTCGGGCGGCTTCGACATGCGCGGCGACGCCTCGCTGTATCCGGACACCATCAACGGCTACCAGCCGGAGCTGGTCGACACCTATGAGATCGGCCTGAAGGGTTCGCTGTTCGACCGGCGCGTCAACTTCGCCTCGGCCCTGTTCAAGTCGGAGTACACCGACCAGCAGATCACCTCGCAGTTCTTCATCCCGCCCGCCTCGGTCGTCAGCTTCGTGGACAACGCCGGGTCGAGCGAGATCTGGGGCTGGGAACTGGAAGCCAGCGCGCGGATCACCGACGACTTCATCCCGCGTCTGACGCTGGGTTACCTGGACGCGCAGTTCAACGACTTCGTGACCTTCAACCCGCTGACCGGCCTGCGCGAGAACATGGCCGACCAGCGCAAATTCCAGAATACGCCGGACTGGACCGCCTCGGTGGCCCTCCCCTACAGCGTCGATCTGGACGAGGCGGGCTCGATCATCTTCACCCCGACCGCCTCGTATCGCGGCGCGACCCAGATGTTCGAGACGGCGATTCCGCTGCTCGATCAGGGCTCGTACTGGCTCTATGACGCGACCCTGATGTGGACGGCGGCCGATGGGCGCTACCGCGTCAGCCTGGCCGGCCGGAACCTCGGCGACGAGCGGTATCGGGCCGGCGGCTACAACTTCCCGGGCGCGATCACCGGTGACTCCGTCATCGGCTTCTATGGCGCGCCCCGCACCGTGACCCTGACCCTGACCGCATCCTTCTGAGCGGGCAGGTCCAAACTGCGCCGGGGTTGCGAAAGCGGCCCCGGCGTCCTGTTCCCTGGCCGGGGCCAGGCAGGGGCCTGTCCGGGGAAAGATCCGGGCGGGCTTTTTCGTGCGTCAGCGGGCCCGCGCGCATCACCCGCGCCCGTCGACCAAAGCGCGGCCGACCCTTTGACACGCTTGAGAAGAGGCTGCTAGCTGCGTGCACGCCCCGGGGAGAGACGGACATGATCTCAGGACTGCTGCTCGCCGCCGGCCTGCTCGCCGCATCCGGCCAGACCGCACCGCAAACGGCGCCTCAGACAGCCCCGCAGGCGGCTGAGGCGACCCGACTTGATGATGTCGTCGTCAACGCCGAACGCCTGGCGGAACGCGTGGAGACCTTTGTCGAGGACATCAATTCGCCGCCCGTGAACCGGGGGCCCGCGCGCTGGCGCCGTGAGGTCTGCGTGGGGGTCGCCAATCTGAAGCCGGAGGCCGCCCAGATCATCGCCGACCGGGTATCGGAAGTCGCGGTTCGCTCGGGCCTGGAGGCCGGTGAGCCGGGCTGCAGCCCCAACATCCTGATCGTGGCCACCGATGACGGTGACGCCATGGCCCGCGGACTGGTGGAACGCTCACCCCGGGCCTTCCGACCCGCCTACTCCGGCGCCGCCCGCTCCAGCGAGCAGCTTGAAGCCTTCCTGACCTCGCCCGCGCCGGTGCGCTGGTGGCATGTCAGCATCCCGGTCGCCCGGGACACCGGCCAGATCGCCGTGCGCATCCCCGGATACCTGCCGCCCCTTATCGAGGGCGCGAACAGCCGCATCCGGGCGTCGACCCGCAACGATCTTCTGCGCGCCTTCGTCATCGTCGACCTCGACAGGGCGGCGGGCGTGAGCTTCCAGCAATTGGGAGACTATATCGGCATGGTCGCCATGGCCCAGATTGACCCGGACGCCGACACCGCGGGCTACGACACGGTCCTGAACCTGTTCGACACCGGCCATCCCGTGGATGGAGTCACGGATTGGGACATTTCCTATCTCACGGCGCTGTACGGGGCCGAGCTGAACCGCGCGGCATCGAGGCAGCAGGCCGGCGAGATCGCTTCGAGCATGATCCGTGACCAGCGCCGTCAACAGGACGACGCCTTCTGAGGGTTGCGAAAACGGCCCCGGCGTCCTGTTCCTGCATACTGACCAAGCAAAAGGCCCGCCCGGATCGCTCCGGGCGGGCCTTCGTTTGTGCGGGTCCCCTGCTCCGTGGCTGAAGACTCAGGATGAAACCGCACGCCGGCGACAGGCCTTACGGCGGCGGCGGCTCAGCCGGCGCGTCACACAGCATTGAGACCGGGCACTCCCAGGACCAGTAGAGGAACTGCCCATCCTCGCCATAGTGAGCGTCCCAGTGACAGTTGAGCTCGCAGCCCGGGTCCGAGTCCGCGGTGGCGCTCGCGGGAGCCATCAAGACCCCTGCCGCAAAGAGTGCGACAGCGACGTTCTTCATCATGGTTGTCCTCCTCCGGCGGAAAATCCGCAACAGGAAGTTGTTCCCAATGGTGGAGCTTTAGCAATCCAAGATCACTGAATCGTGAGCTGAAACAACCTTAACGATTGAAAGCCGGGCGCGGTGGCTGACCCGGGACTACAGCCCCAGCTTCGCCTTCAGAATGTCGTTGACGGCGGCCGGGTTGGCCTTGCCGCCGGTCGCCTTCATGACCTGACCGACGAACCAGCCGATGGCCTGCGGCTTCTCGGCGACGGCGGCGGCCTTGTCCGGGTTGGCGGCGATGATTTCATCGACGGCCTTCTCGATGGCGCCCGTGTCGGTCACCTGCTTCAGGCCGTGTTTCTCGACGACCTCGGCGGGCGAGCCCTCGCCGTTCCAGACGTGATCGAAGACTTCCTTGGCGATCTTGGACGAGATGACGTTCGTCTCGATCAGCTCGACCAGCTGGTTGACGTGGGCGGCGGGCAGCGGGTTCTGGCTGAACTCCTTGCCGTCGGCCGCCAGACGGGCCGACAGTTCGTTGGTCACCCAGTTGGACACCAGCTTGGCGTCACGCCCTTTCGCGGCTTCCTCGAAATAGTCGGCCTTGGCCTGATCCGAGATCAGGACCACGGCGTCGTACTGCGACAGGCCGTACTGGCTCATCAGGCGGCGGCGCTTCTCGTCCGGCAGTTCCGGCAGGTTCGCCTTGATCTCGTCGATCCACGCCTGCTCGAGCTCGAGCGGCAGCAGGTCGGGATCGGGGAAGTAGCGATAGTCCATCGCCTCTTCCTTGGAGCGCATCGAGCGCGTCTCGCCGGCGTTCGGATCATAGAGGCGGGTCTCCTGATCGATCTTGCCGCCGTCCTCGATGATCTCGATCTGGCGGCGAGCCTCATACTGGATGGCTTGCGAGATGAAGCGGAACGAGTTGACGTTCTTGATCTCGCAACGGGTGCCCAGGAAGCTGAAGTCGCCGGTTTCCCTGAACTTGTCGTAGTTGCCCGCGCGGCAGACCGAGACGTTCACGTCGGCGCGCAGATTGCCCTTCTCCATGTCCCCGTCGCAGGTGCCCAGGTACATCAGGATGGTGCGGATCTTCTTGACGTAGGCGACGGCCTCTTCCGGCGTGCGGATGTCCGGACGCGAGACGATCTCCATCAGGGCTGTGCCCGCGCGGTTCAGGTCGACGAAGGATTCGGTCGGCGACAGGTCGTGGATCAGCTTGCCCGCGTCCTGTTCCAGATGCAGGCGCTCAATACCGACGTTGAAGAAACTGCCGTCCTCGGCCTCGACCTCGACCACGCCCTCGCCGACGATCGGGTAGAAGAGCTGGCTGATCTGATAGCCGGTGGGCAGATCGGGATAGAAGTAGTTCTTGCGGTCGAACTGGCTGCGCAGGTTGATCTGCGCCTTCAGGCCCAGACCCGATTTCACCGCCTGCTCGACGCAGTGTTTGTTCAGCGTCGGCAGCATGCCGGGGAAGCCCGCGTCGACCAGCGACACCTGCTCGTTCGGACCCGCGCCGAAGCCGACGGCGGCGCCGGAAAACAGCTTGGCCTTCGACGCCACCTGGGCGTGGATTTCCAGCCCCATGACGATTTCCCAATCGCCGGTGCGGCCCTTGATGGTCTTGATAGTCGAAGCAGTGTCGGTCATGCGGTCCAGATGGCCTACCGGCCGTGCGCGGTCAAGAAAACGGCGGGTCGAAATCACCGTGTGACGCGGCTTTGGACGGATCGGGCGTCCTGTCGCGTTCATTGTCTGACGCGAACCACCCGAGGCCCGACATGACCCGCTCCGGACCGCCCTCCCGATCCCGCGACGCCGCCGTGGCCCTGACCCGGTTCGGGCTGGGCGCGAAGCCGGGCGAGATCGACGCGGTGGCGGCGGACCCCAAGGGGTGGTTGGAGGCGCAGGCCCGCCCCGGCGGCGCGCCTGTCCCGGAGGGCGGCTTTGAGACCTCCGAACAGCGCCTGGAAAGTTATCAGGCCTATCTGGCCGAGGCGGCGCAGGTCCGGCGGGCGCGGCGCGCGGGCGAACCGCAGCCCGCGATGACGGGCGAGGCCATGGCCGAGGCGCCGGACACGCAGGCGCAGGCCGCGTTCGACGCCCGGCGCGAAAGCCGACGTGATCTGGTGCGGGACACGGCGGAAGAGTTTCTGGCGCGGGCGCAACTGGGCGCCACGACCGGTGCGGGGTTCGCGGAGCGCTGGACCCTGTTCTGGGCCAACGCCTTCACCGTTTCGGCGACCAAATTCCAGGCGGCGGTCTTCATGGGCCAGTACGAGCGCGAGGCGGTCCGGCCGCATGTGTTCGGCAGGTTCGAGGATCTGGCCCTGGCCGCCGACAGCCATCCGGCCATGCTGCTGTATCTGGATCAGGCGCAGTCGGTCGGACCGAACAGTCAGGCCGGAGAACGGCGGCAGGCGGGGCTGAACGAGAACCTCGCGCGTGAAATCCTGGAGTTGCACACCGTCGGCGCCGACGGCGGCTACACCCAGGCGGACGTGACCGAGTTCGCCCGCGCCCTGACCGGCTGGTCGATCCCGAGGCAGGCGGGCGGCGGTCGGGGTCGCCGCGCGGCGATGCGCGCGGGCCAGCCGGGCGAGAACGGCTTCGCCTTCCTGCCTGTCGTGCATGAACCGGGTGAGCGGAGCGTGATGGGCCGTCGCTATCCGGCGAACGGCGTGGAACAGGGCCGCGCCATCCTGAAGGACCTGTCCAACCGGCCGGAGACCGCGCGGCGGCTGGCCCGGAAGATCGCGGTGCATTTCGTGTCGGATACGCCGTCGCCGGAACTGGTCAGCGCGCTGGAGCGGGCGTGGTCGCAGTCGCGCGGCGATCTGGCGGTCGTCGCCCGGGCGCTGGCGACCCATCCGGACAGCTGGGCGCCCGAGGCGGCCAAGGTGAAGACGCCCTATGAGTTCGTGATCTCGGCGCACCGGGCCATGGGCATGCGGCCGCGCCGGGCGCAGCCGCTTCAGCAGGCGCTGGCGCAGATGGGGCAGCCCGCCTGGGCCGCGCCGTCGCCGGAAGGCTGGCCCGACACCGCCGCCGACTGGGCCGGGCCGGACGCGCTGGTGAAGCGTCTCAACTGGGCCAAGACCGTGGGCGACATGGCTTCCGAAGCCGACGCCGTGGCCATGGCGGACAGTGCTCTGGGCGAGCGCTTGGGCCCGCGCAGCCGACAATTCATCGCCCGCGCCGAAAGCCGGGCCGAGGCCGTCACCCTGTTCCTGATGTCGCCGGAGTTCCAGCGCCGATGACCGATCTGATGATGAACCGTCGCCTGCTGTTGGGCGGCTCCGTGGCCGGGATCGGTCTGGCCTTCGCGGGGCAGACGCGGGCGCAGACCCGCGGGCCGAAGCCCAAGCTGGTCGTCATCGTGGCGCGCGGCGCCATGGACGGCCTGTCGGTCACCGTGCCGACGGGTGATCCCAACTATCGCGCCCTGCGCGGCGGTCTGGCCATCGACAACGCGCCGGCCATGCGGGACGGTTTCGGCCTGCACCCCGCCCTGCCCGGCCTGAAGGCGATGTACGACGCGGGTCAGCTGCGCTTCGCTCCGGCGGCGGCGATCCCGGTGCGGGTGAGGTCTCACTTCGATGCGCAGGATGTGCTGGAGAACGGCGGCGAGGGTCTGCGACAGCAGAACGACGGTTGGCTGAACCGGGCCTTGGCGGCGGCGGGCGGCGGATCGTTCAAGGGGCTGTCGGTCGGGGCGCAGACGCCGCTGATCCTGCGTGGCGCGGCGGAAACCTCCAGCTGGGCGCCCGGCGGTCAGGTGAAGGGCGAGGATCGCATCGCGTCCCTGCTGCAGGACCTCTATGTCGACGACCCGCTGCTGCAGGGCAATCTGGCGCGTGGGCTGGAGACCGAGGCCATGGCCGCCGAGGCAGGCGGAACCTCGCTGCGCCGGAACGACGTCACTGGACTGGGCCAGACTGTTGCGCGGCTGATGACCGGCGACAACGGCGCGGATGTGGTGGCCCTGAGCATCGACGGCTGGGACACCCACGCCCGCCAGAACGGACAGCTCCAGACCCGGCTGACGGGACTGGATCAGGTGATCGGCGGCCTGCACGACGGGCTGCGCGACCAGTGGGCCAACACCATGGTGGTGGTCGCGACCGAGTTCGGACGGACGGCGCGGGCCAACGGCACGCAGGGCACCGACCATGGCACGGGGTCGTCCCTGCTGGTGGCGGGCGGCGCGTTGAAGCCCGGCGGCCTGATCGGCGACTGGCCGACACTGGCGGACAACAGGCTGTTCGAGGGCCGCGATCTGGCGCCGACAATCGACGTGCGCTCGGTTTTCAAGGGCGTGCTGCGCGACCATCTGGGCGTGGACCGGGCGGCGCTGGACAACCGGGTCTTCCCCGGCAGCGCATCCGAGGCGCCGACGCTGGACGGACTGGTCTGAGACACGAAACAGGGCGGCCGGAGACCGACCGCCCTGCCCCGGTTCAGCGGCTGATCATCAGTTGATGGTCATGACCACGCGGCCTTCGATCTGGCCCTTGTGCATGCGCTGGAAGATGTCGTTGATGTTCTCCAGCGGTTCGACCGAGACCGTCGCCTTGACCTTCTCGTCGGCGGCGAATTGAAGCGCCTCCTGCAGGTCCAGACGGCTGCCGACGATGGAGCCCCGCACGGTCGTGCCGTTCAGCACCATGTCGAAGATCGACAGGGGGAAGTCGCCGGGCGGCAGGCCGTTCAGGGCCACGGTGGCGCCGCGCGAGGTCATGTTGACCGCCTGTTCGAAGGCCTTGGGTGAAACGGCCGTGACGAGGACGCCCTGGGCGCCGCCGCTGGTCTGGGCCTTGATGTCCGCTGCGGGATCGTTGGAGGTTTTGGCGTTGACCGTGACCGTCGCGCCGAGGCGGCGGGCGAGGTCCAGCTTGTTGTCATCAACATCCACCGCGGCGACATTCAGGCCCATGGCCTTGGCGTACTGGACCGCGACGTGGCCGAGCCCGCCGATACCCGAGATCACCACCCAGTCGCCCGGTTTCGTGTCGGTCATCTTCAGCCCCTTGTAGACCGTCACGCCCGCGCAGAGGATCGGGGCGATGTCGGTAAAGCTGACGTTGTCCGGCAAGTGGCCGACGTAGTTCGGATCGGCGATGGCGTATTCCGCGAAGCCGCCGTTGACCGAATAGCCGGTGTTCTCCTGCTCGTGGCAGAGGGTCTCCCAGCCGCCGAGGCAGTGCTTGCAGTGGCCGCAGGACGAGTAGAGCCAGGGCACGCCGACCCGGTCGCCCTCCTTGACCAGCTTCACCCCCGCGCCGACGGCGGAGACGTAGCCGACGCCCTCATGGCCCGGGATGAAGGGCGGGTTCGGCTTGACCGGCCAGTCGCCCTCAGCGGCGTGCAGATCGGTGTGGCATACGCCTGAGGCCTCGATCTTCACCTGAATCTGGCCGGGGCCGGGTTGCGGGATGGCGACTTCCTCGATGGTCAGCGGCTTGCCGAATTCGCGCACGACAGCAGCCTTCATGGTCCTGGACATGAATCTTCCTCGTAGTCGGTGATGTCCTGAAAGATCGGGGCGGCCGGAAAGCAGGGACCGGCCGCCCCGTCAGGTCGTTGCTCTCGGGGAGTGATATGCGGAGCAAACGCAGGATGGCCGAACGGGAGCCGCCCATCCTTGATGCAGATCAGAAGAAGCCGAGTTTGTCCGGGCTGTAGCTGATCAGCAGGTTCTTGGTCTGCTGGTAGTGGTCCAGCATCATCCGATGGTTCTCGCGACCGATGCCGGACTTCTTGTAGCCGCCGAAGGCCGCGTGCGCCGGGTACTGGTGGTAGCAGTTGGTCCAGACTCGACCGGCCTGGATGGCGCGACCGGCGCGGTAGGCGGTGTTCATGTCGCGCGTCCAGACGCCGGCGCCGAGGCCGTACTCGGTGTCATTGGCGATCTCGATGGCTTCCTCGAGGGTCTTGAACGTCGTCACGGCGAGGACCGGGCCGAAGATCTCCTCCTGGAAGATGCGCATGTCGTTGCGGCCCTTGAACACCGTCGGCTTGACGTAATAGCCGCCCGACAGATCGTCCTGCAGGACCGCCTGCTCGCCGCCGGTGAGGACTTCGGCGCCCTCGTCCTTGCCGATCTGGAGGTAGCCGAGGATCTTGTTCAACTGCTGGTTCGAGGCTTGGGCGCCGACCTGGGTGTTGGGGTCCAGCGGGTCGCCCTGACGGATCGCCTCGACCCGTTCGATCGCCTTCTTGATGAAGGCTTCATAGATGTCCTCATGGACCAGCGCGCGGCTGGGGCAGGTGCAGACCTCGCCCTGATTGAGGGCGAACATGGCGAAGCCTTCCAGCGCCTTGTCGAGGAAGGCGTCATCCTCATCCATCACGTCCTTGAAGAAGATGTTCGGCGACTTGCCGCCCAGCTCCAGCGTGACCGGGATGATGTTCTGCGTCGCATACTCCATGATCTTCTGGCCGACGGCGGTCGAGCCGGTGAAGGCGATCTTGGCGATGCGCGGATTGGTGGCCAGCGGCTCGCCGACCTCGACGCCCGTGCCCGAGACGATGTTCAGCACGCCGGCGGGCAGCAGGTCCTGGATCAGCTCGGTGACCAGCAGGATCGAGGCCGGGGTCTGTTCGGCGGGCTTCAGCACGATGCAGTTCCCGGCCGCCAGAGCCGGAGCGATCTTCCAGGCCGCCATCAGGATCGGGAAGTTCCACGGAATGATCTGGCCGACGACGCCCAGAGGCTCGTGGAAGTGATAGGCGACGGTGTCGTTATCCAGCTCCGAGATGCCGCCTTCCTGCGCGCGGATGCAGCCGGCGAAGTAGCGGAAATGGTCGATGGCCAGGGGGATGTCGGCGGCCAGGGTCTCGCGCACCGGCTTGCCGTTGTCCCAGGTCTCGGCCTCGGCGACGGCCTGAAGGTTGGCCTCGATGACGTCGGCGATCTTGTTGAGGATCACGGCGCGCTGGGCGACCGAGGTCTTGCCCCAGCTGTCTTTCGCGGCGTGAGCGGCGTCCAGCGCCAGCTCGACGTCGGCCGCGTCCGAGCGAGCCACCTCGCACAGGACGCGGCCATTCACCGGGGAGGTGTTCTCGAAATAGCGGCCGTTGACCGGAGCGACCCACCGACCGCCGATGAAGTTGTCGTAGCGCGCCTTGAACTTGGGGGTCACGGCGCGGATGAATTCGGGCTTGGTCACGATAGCCTCCTGTTTTCCTCGGGCGCCGATTGTCGGCGTCGTTGGATCGGAGACTTGGCCCGGGCGGGGAAAGCCGCCAGAGCCCGAAGTCATGGTGCAGCGCACACCTGTCGCAAGGTTGCGACAGACCGTTGGTCAGTGGGTATCGGAGCCGAGGCCCAGCCGGTTCAGCTTGCGATGCAGGGTGGCGCGGCTGACGCCCAGCGCACGGGCGGCAGCCGAGACATTGCCGCCGTTCAGGGCCAGCGCCCGACGCACTGCACCGCGTTCGGCCTCGATCAGGTCCGCCTCGACCGACCCGGCGCCCAGCACTTCTGACGCCGCCAGTTGGCCCGCGATCCGCTCGTCGGTGATCGAGAGGGCCAGACGGGCCGCGCGGGTGGCGCCGACGACCAGATCATCGCGATCCACGGCCAGCAGGGCCGCGGTGTTCCGCTCCGCCACATCGCCCGCCAGCACGATGCGGGCGTCGGCGAAGGCGTGGCGGAAGGTCTGGGCCTCGATGGACCGCGCGGCGTCGGCCACGGCGGCGGCGATCAGGCCGAGCATGCCCTCTGTCGCGTCCGCCCGGCAGGAAGACACGTCCAGCAGGCCCGCCAGCCTGCCCTGCGGATCGTGGATCGGGTGGCTGGTGCAGCTCAGCGCCGTATTGCGGGCGTGGAAATGCTGGTCGCGGTGGATGGTCAGGGGGCGATGCTCGGCCAAGGCCGTGCCGATCCCGTTGGTGCCCTCGACCGCTTCTGACCAGACGGCGCCGGGCCAGAGGCCCCACGCCCGGAAGGTCTCGTCATCGACAGCGGAACCGCGCCGCTCGACCGGCACCCCGTCGGCATTGGTCAGCAGGACGCAGCAGCCGGTGTCGCCGACCGCGAGGAACAGACGATCCAGCACCGGCTGGGCGGCGCGTGTCATCGGCTCCATCGCCTGACGCGCCTCGCGCAGTTGCTGTTCGGTCAGGGTGTTCGCCCTGCCCTGCGTTTCCGGGTCCAGACCGTACAGGGTCATGGACCGCCGCCACGACGCCGCCAGAGCCGACCTGGCCGGGCCCGCGCCGTCGTCCAGCACCTGTTTGATCAGGCTTCCGTGATCGTTTCCTCGCCGTTCGCCCATGGTGGTCTCCGAGCGTTGTTCGGAGCGCGATAGGACGCCGGACAGGGGCGAAGGTCAAATCATGGGCGGAAGATGGGAGGGCGGGGTTTGGGGATGGGGCGTCTGCGCGTCCCCTCTCCCATCGGGAGAGGGCTTTTAACCTACCACCACTTGTCCGGACGCGCGGTGAAGCCGGCCGCCTGTTCCAGCACGTCGGCGACCTGGAAGACCGTCGCTTCGTCCAGCGCCTTGCCGATGACCTGAAGACCGAGCGGCAGGCCGCCGGAATCGACGCCCGCGGGCACCGAGATGCCCGGGAGGCCGGCGAGGTTGGCGGTCACCGTGAAGACGTCGTTCAGGTACATCGTGACCGGGTCGATCTGCTTGTCGCCCAGCGCGAAGGCGGGCGACGGGGTCGACGGGGTCAGGATGGCGTCGACGCGGTCCCAGACGTTGTCGAAGTCCTGGGCGATGCGGCGGCGCACCTTCAGGGCCTTGACGTAGTAGGCGTCGTAGAAGCCGGCCGACAGGACGTAGGCGCCGATGGTCAGGCGGCGCTGGACTTCCTTGCCGAAGCCCTCGGCGCGCGAGGTTTCGTACAGGTCGGTCAGCGACCTGGCCTCTTCGGCGCGGTGGCCGAACCGCATGCCGTCGTAGCGCGCCAGGTTCGAGGAGGCCTCCGCCGGGGCGACGATGTAGTAGGTCGGCAGGGCGTATCTGGTGTGCGGCAGGCTGATCTCGACGATTTCGGCGCCGGCGGCCTTCAGCCACTGGACGCCCTGGTCCCAGAGCGCCTGAATCTCGGCGGGCATGCCGTCGACGACGTATTCCTTCGGCACGCCGATGCGCAGGCCCTTCACGCCCTTGCCCAGCGACTTCGTCCAGTCCGGGGTCTCGACGTCGAGGCTGGTCGAATCCTTGATGTCGAACGAGCACATCGAGCGCAGCAGGATGGCGGCGTCCTCAACGGTCTTGGTGATCGGCCCGGCCTGATCCAGCGACGAGGCGAAGGCGACCATGCCGAAGCGGCTGGCGCGACCGTAGGTCGGCTTGATGCCTACGGTGCCGGTGAAGGCCGCGGGCTGGCGGATCGAGCCGCCGGTGTCCGACGCGGTGGCGGCCAGACACAGATCGCCGGCCACGGCCGAGGCCGAGCCGCCCGACGAGCCGCCGGGGGTCAGCTCGGCGTTCGAGCTGGACGACTTCCACGGGTTCACGACCGAGCCGTAGGCCGAGGTCTCGTTGGACGAGCCCATGGCGAACTCGTCCATGTTCAGCTTGCCCAGCATGACCGCGCCGTCCGCCCACAGATTGGCGGTGACGGTCGATTCATACGGCGGGACAAAGCCCTTGAGCATGTTGGAGCCGGCTGTCGTCTGGACGCCGTCGGTGCAGAACAGGTCCTTGATGCCGAGAGGCGCGCCTTCCAGCGCCCCGCCCTCGCCTTTCGCCAGCCGGGCGTCCGAGGCGCGGGCCATCTCCAGCGCCTTGTCGGTCGTCTGGACGACGTAGGCGTTCAGCTTGGGATTGGCGGCGTCTATGTTGGCGACGAAGGCCTTCGTGATCTCTTCCGAAGAGAAGTCGCGGGCCTTGAGGCCGTCGAGGGCGGCCTTGAGAGTCAGTTTGGTCAGGTCGGTCATGCTGCTTACTCGACCACCTTGGGCACGACGAAGAAGCCGTCCGCCGACTTCGGAGCGTTCGAGAGGACCGCGTCCACCTTGGCGCCGTCGGTGACGACGTCATCGCGCAGACGCAGGGGCTGGGCCACGTTCGAGGTCATGGGCTCGACGCCGTCGACGTCGACCTCATTCAGTTGTTCGATCCACGCCAGAATGCCGTTCAGCTCCTGGGCCAGCGGCTCCAGCCGCTCCTCGGGGGTCTTGATGCGAGCGAGGTGCGCCACCTTGCGCACGGTCGCGACGTCGACGGCCATGCGGCCCTCCAAATGCGAAACCTGAGCGGGCGGGATTAGCGGTCCGGGGCCGGATTCACAAGGATTCCGATACGGCTTGCGGCCTATTGCGCCGGCGTGACCGTGATCGCGGCGGGCGGAGCCCCGTCCGCGCCGGGCGTCCAGCCCACGATCAGACGCCGCTCGCGCTTGCCGATCTGGCCCGTCGCCTCGTCCATCACGCTTTCCTCGACCTTCAGATCGACACGACCCGGCGCTTCGGACAGCACCTGATAGTCCAGGAAGTCGCCGATGCGGAACACCGCCCAGCCTTCGGCGGGGGATTTGAAGAAGGCGATGTCGGTGTAGAGGCCGTTCATGGCCGGATCGCCGCCCGCCGTGCCGAACAGCTTGACCGTCGCCCCGCCCTGCCGCGCCAGTTGATCCAGCTTCACAACCGAGGCCGCCTGCTGGATGTTCGGGTCGTCAGACACGGCGACGGTGACGGCCGGACCCGGCGCGACCAGAGGCGTCACCGGAGGTGCGGCCTGCGAGGCGGGCAGGTTCGGCCTCGACGCCGGGGCCGGTGCGCCGGTCTGGTCAGCGGAGTCACAGGCCGCGAGGCCGACCAGCGCGGCGGCGAGCAGGAGCGGATATCTCATCGAACTCTCTCCAATCGGCGATCCGGGGACATTGCGCTTTGACTTCGGCGACCGCCAGTCCTACCGCGACACCGTGACCGTCCTGACCCTTGAAGAGCTCGCCGAACAGACACCGCCCGGAACGCCCTGGCTGGGGCTGGATCTGGGTGAGAAGACCATCGGCGTGGCCGCGTCGGACGCCACCCGCATCATCGCCAGTCCGCTGCAGCTGATCCGAAAGACGAAGTTCACGGACGACGCCAGGGCGGTCCTGAAACTGATGGACGGGCGTAACGCTTCGGGGCTCGTGATCGGCCTGCCGCTGAACATGGACGGCACCGAGGGGCCGCGCGCCCAGTCGTGCCGCGCCTTCGCCCGCAATCTGCAAAGGCTGCGCGAGGTGCCGGTGACCTTCCAGGACGAGCGGCTGTCGACCACGGCGGTCGAACGCTTCCTCATCGACGAGCTGGACCTGACCCGCAAGCGCCGCGCCGATGTGGTGGACCGCACGGCGGCCGCCTGGATCCTTCAGGGCGCGCTGGACCGTCTGCGCGGATGATCGGCCTGCTCGCGGGCATCATCCCCGTCTTCTGCCTGATCGCCATTGGCTACGGCCTGAGAAAATCGGACTTCCTGCCGGACGCCACCTGGCGGCCGATCGAGAAGCTGTCGATCAACCTGCTCTATCCGGGCTTCCTGATCCCCGCGATCTGGGGCGCGGACCTGTCGGGTGGCGGGGCCAGCGCCTCGGCGGGCGCGGCGGTGACGGCCGTGATCATCGTCGGCGCCTGCGCCTTGGCGGCCAAGCCGTTCCTGAAGATCGAGGGTCCGGCCTACACCAGCGTCTTCCAGGGCGTGATCCGGTGGAACAGCTTCGTCTTCCTGCCGGTCATTCAGGCCACTTTCGGCGCCGAGGGGCTGGCGCTGGCGGCGGTGATGATCGCCTCGATCATTCCCGTGACCAATATCGCCTGCGTCGCCGTTCTGGCGCGGTGGGGCGCGGACCAGAGGGGCGTCTCGCCGCTGGCGCTCACCAGGGCGATGCTGGCCAACCCGATCCTCGTGGCCTGCCTGAGCGGGCTGGCGCTGAACGTCCTCAAGGTCCCGCCGATCCCCGGCGTGTCGGACACGCTGGAGCTGCTGGGCGGGGCGGCCCTGCCGTTGGGGCTGATCGTGGCCGGCGCGGGCCTGAGCTTCGCCGAGGTGGCGCGGCGCAAATGGACGGTCGCCGCCGTCACCGGGATCAAGCTGGGCGTCATGCCGCCGCTGATGTGGGGTCTGTGCATCCTGTACGGCGGCGATGAAACGGCGCAGGGCGCGGCCCTGCTGTGCGGGGCGGCTCCGGGCGCGGCGGCGGCCTATCTGCTGGCGCGACAGATGGGTGGCGACGCCCCGCTGATGGCCGGGATCGTGGCCGCGACCACGGTCGGCAGCGCATTGACCATTCCGATCCTGCTGGCGCTGTTCCATTTGGTCTGACGACCGCTTATAGCCGCGTCTCGATGACCCAGCCCGATGTCACCGACCTGATTCACGAACGGCTGGAGCCGTTTCCCCGCGATCACTTCCTGTCCGCGGGCGATCTGAACGCCGCGACCGTCCCGCCCCTGCTGGATCTCGCCGACGCCTTTGTCGACTTCAACCGGCAATCGGCCAAGTCGCTGGACATCATGCGCGGCCGCACGGTGATGAACCTGTTCTTCGAGAACTCGACCCGGACCAGCGCCTCGTTCGAGATCGCCGCCAGGCGGCTGGGTGCGGACGTCACCGCCCTGTCGCCAAGGACCTCTTCGGTGGCCAAGGGCGAGACCCTGATCGACACCGCCGCCACCCTGAACGCCATGAAGCCGGACGTGCTGGTGGTTCGCCACTCGGCCTCGGGCGCGGCGGCCCTGCTGTCGCAGAAGGTCGGCTGCGCGGTCGTCAACGCCGGCGACGGACGGCACGAACATCCGACGCAAGCCCTTCTGGACCTGCTGAGCCTGCGCCGCGCCTTCGGTTATGTGGGCGGCCTGACCATCGCCATCTGCGGCGACATCGCCCACAGCCGGGTGGCCCGCTCGAACGTGGCCCTGCTGTCGATGATGGGCGCCCGCGTGCGCCTGATCGGCCCGCCGACCCTGGTGCCCGGCGACGCTGATCGGTGGGGCTGCGAAGTCTTCCACGACATGAAGGATGGTCTGCAAGGCGTTGATGTCGCGATGATGTTACGCTTGCAGCTGGAGCGGATGGAGGGCGCGCTGGTGCCCTCGACGCGCGAGTATTTCCGCTTCTGGGGTCTGGATCGCGAGAAGCTGAGCTGGGCCAGGCCGGGCGCCAAGGTCATGCACCCCGGCCCGATGAACCGGGGCGTGGAGATCGACTCGGACGTGGCCGACGACCTGTCGGTGTCCCTCATTCAGGATCAGGTCGAGATGGGGGTCGCCGCCCGCATGGCCGTGCTGGCCGCCCTGTCCGTGCGCCGCGAAGGAGCCTCGGCATGAGCGCCCTCGCTGTTCTGAACGCCCGCCTGCTGGATCCGGCGAGCGACTATGACGGCCCCGGCGCCCTGCTGATCGTCGATGGCGTGATCACCGAGGTGATCCACGGAACGCAGGCGAGCGCGCCCGCGGGCGTCGAGGTGATAGACGCGGGCGGCCTGTGCCTCGCGCCCGGCCTGATCGACATCCGGGTCAAGACCGGCGAGCCCGGGGACGAGCCCAAGGAGACGCTCAAGTCGGCCAGTCTGGCGGCGGCGGCGGGCGGCGTGACCACCATCGTGGTCCAGCCTGACACCGATCCGGCCATCGACGATCCGGCGATGATCGACCACATCCAGCGACGCGGCGCGGCGCTGGACCTCGTCAACGTTCGCGCGGCGGGCGCGGCGACCAGGGGACGAGACGGCCAGCGGATGGCCGAGATCGGCCTGATGGACGAGGCCGGCGCCCTGTACTTCACCGACGGCGACCGCGTCATCGCCAACACCCGCACCCTGCAACGGGTGATGAGCTACGCCGCCGCGTTCAACGCCCTGATCGCCTGCCGTCCGGCCGACCCCTGGCTGAGCGAGGGCGCGGTGGCGACCAGTGGCGAACTGGCGACCCGTCTGGGCCTGTCGGGCGTGCCCGCCATCGCCGAGCGCATCCAGCTGGAGCGCGATCTGGCTCTGGTGGAGCAGACCGGCGCGCGGTTCCTGGTGGACCAGATCTCGACCGAGGGCGCGCTGGAGACGCTGGCGCGGGCGCGCGGCAAGGGGCTGGAGGTCGCCGCCTCGGTGTCGATCAACCACCTGTGCTTCAACGAGCTGGACATCGGCGACTACCGCACCTTCTACCGACTGGACCCGCCGCTTCGCGCCGAGAGCGACCGTCAGGCCCTGATCGAGGCGGTGCGCGATGGCCTGATCGACGTCATCACCAGCGCCCACGCCCCGGCTCCGGCCGAGGACAAGCGCCGCCCGTTCGGCGAGGCCGCGCCGGGCGCCGTGGGTCTGGAGACCCTGCTGCCCGCCGCCCTGAGCCTGCATCATGAGGACGGGCTGGACCTGCTGGACGTCTTGCGCCCCCTGACCTCGGGCCCGGCGGGCCTGCTGGGGCTGGACGCGGGCGTGCTGGCGGCGGGGGCTCCGGCCGATCTGGTGCTGTTCGATCCGGGCGCGCCCGTCGTGATCGACGCCGCCGCGCTGAAGTCCAAGTCCAAGAACTCGCCGTTCGACGGACGGCGGCTGCAGGGCAAGGTCATCGGCACGTTCGTCGGGGGCCGCAGGGTTTTCGAGAGCCGCTGACAGGCGAGAGCCGAATCAGCGGAAACTGCGCTGAAAGACGCGCGAAAGCGTGATACACACGCATTGGCTGTATGGGGGTTGCATTGCAGGATCTGGTCGGGCCCGCTCTGGGGACGCTCGCCCTCGTGGCGATCGGCGGCTACCTGCTGGGCTCCATTCCGTTCGGCGTGGTCCTGACCCGCGCGGCGGGTGCGGGCGATGTCCGCAACATCGGCTCGGGCAACATCGGCGCGACAAACGTGCTGCGCACCGGCCGCAAGGATCTGGCGCTGGCCACCCTGCTGCTGGACGCCGGCAAGGGCGCCGCGGCCCTGCTGATCGCGCGCACCCTGTTCGGCAATGAGGTCGCGGGCGCCGTCGCCGGCGGCGCGGCCTTCCTGGGCCACCTGTTCCCGGTCTGGCTCGGCTTCAAGGGCGGCAAGGGCGTGGCGACCTTCTTCGGCCTTCTGCTGGCCGCCGCCTGGCCGCTGGGCCTGCTGGCGGGCGTGACCTGGCTTCTGATGGCGGCCCTGTTCCGCATCTCGTCGCTGTCGGCGCTGGTCGCCTCCGCGGCGGCGCCGGTCTACGCCATCCTGCCACTCGCGGCGCTGGGGCTGCCGGCGCCGGGAGCCATCCTGATCCTGGCGATCTTCACCGCCGTGCTGATCTGGATCCGACACGCGGACAACATCGGCCGCCTGCTCAAGGGGGTCGAACCCAGGATCGGCGCGAGGAAGGCGTGACCCTGTCGCGGGCAGAGCGTTTCGCCCGCCTGCGGCTCGCCCGCACAGACCGCATCGGTCCCGTCGCCTTCCGCCAGCTTCTGGATCGTTTCCAGAGCGCCGAGCGGGCCGTCGAGGCCCTGCCTGACCTCATCCGCAAGAGCGGCGCGGGCCATGCCCTGCCCGCCCTCGACCGCATCGAGGACGAGATCGCCGCCGGCGACCGGATCGGCGCGCGGCTGATCGTGCTGGGCGACGAGGACTATCCCCACATGCTGGCGGCGGTCGATCCGCCTCCGCCGGTGCTGTGGACGCGCGGCGATGCGAGCCTGATGCAGCGGCCCTGCGTCGCCATTGTCGGGGCGCGGATCGCCTCGGCGGGCGGACAGAGGATCGCGCGCGGTCTGGCGCAGCAACTGGGCGAGGCGGGGCATGTGGTGGTGTCCGGTCTGGCGCGCGGCATCGACGGCGCGGCGCACACCGGCGCCCTGCCCACCGGCACGGTCGCGGTTCTGGGCGGCGGGGTGGACGACGTCTATCCGCCCGACAACGCCGGGCTCTACGACCAGATCGCGGAACAGGGCTGTATCGTCTCGGAAAGCCCCGTGGGCCATCGTGCGCAGGCGAAGGACTTTCCCCGCCGCAACCGCATCATCTCGGGCCTGTCGCGCGGGGTGGTCGTGGTGGAAGCCGAGATAAAGTCCGGCTCACTGATCACGGCCCGGCTTGCCAATGAACAGGGCCGTGACGTGTTCGCCGTGCCCGGCTCGCCGCTGGACCCGCGCGCCAAGGGGCCGAACGAGCTGCTGCGGCAGGGCGCGATCCTGTGCGAGGGGCTTGACGACATCGAGCGGGAGTTCGGGCGGATGCGATCCGTGCGCGAACCGCCCGCCGACAATCCGTTCGAGGGCGCCCCCGATGCGGTGGATGAGGCCCTGATCGAGCGGGTCGCCGCCCTGCTCTCGCCGACGCCGACGCCCCGCGACGAACTGGCGCGCGCGGCGGGTGCGCCGATCAGCGCCGTCGCCGCGGCCCTGCTGGAGCTCAATCTCTCCGGTCGCGCGACCCTTCTCCCGGGCGGAATGGCCTCTCTTTGACTCCCTTTGCTCGCCTCACGATTGACAGCGAGGCTTGAGCCAACCACGTTCCCGCCCCTTCGAAAGGCGCCTCCCCTAATGAATCTCGTCGTTGTCGAAAGCCCTGCGAAGGCCAAGACCATCAATAAGTACCTCGGCCCGGACTACACGGTCCTGGCCTCCTACGGTCACGTCCGCGACCTGCCGTCGAAGGACGGATCGGTTCTGCCGGACGAAGACTTCGCCATGACCTGGGAGGTGGACGCCAAGGCGTCCAAGCGGCTGAGCGAAATCGCCGAGATCGCCAGGAAGTCCGACCGCGTCATCCTCGCGACCGACCCGGATCGTGAAGGGGAAGCGATCAGCTGGCACCTGCTTGAGGTGCTGCAGAAGAAGAAGGCGCTGAAGGACACGACCGTCCAGCGCGTCACCTTCAACGCCATCACCAAGTCCGCCGTTCTGGAGGCCATGGCCGCGCCCCGCGACGTGGATATGGAGCTGGTCGAAGCCTATCTGGCCCGTCGGGCGCTGGACTATCTGGTGGGCTTCACCCTGTCGCCCGTGCTGTGGCGCAAGCTGCCGGGCGCGCGCTCGGCCGGTCGGGTGCAGTCGGTCGCCCTGCGCATCGTCGTTGATCGCGAGATGGAGATCGAGAAGTTCAAGGCGCAGGAATACTGGTCCGTAGAGGCCGATCTGGCCGCCGACAGCCCGCCGTTCACCGCCCGTCTGGTCAAGCACGCCGGCAAGCGGGTGCAGCGTCTGGACATCATCTCGGAAGCCATGGCGACCGCCGCGCGCGACGCCATCAACGCCGGGGTGTTCACGATCAACTCGGTCGAGAAGAAGCCGGTGCGGCGTTTGCCCAGCCCGCCCTTCATGACCTCGACCCTGCAACAGGAAGCCTCGCGCAAGCTGGGCTTCACCGCCCAGCGCACCATGCAGGCGGCGCAGAAACTGTATGAGGGCGTGGACGATCAGGGTGGCCTGATCACCTATATGCGGACCGACGGCCTGTACGTCAGCCCCGAAGGGATCGCCCAGGCGCGCGAGGTTATCGCGGCCCGTTACGGTCCGGCCTACGTTCCGGAACAACCGAAGTATTACAAGACGAAAGCCAAGAACGCTCAGGAAGCGCACGAAGCCATTCGTCCGACCAACATGGCCCGCGCGCCCGAGACCCTGCGTCTCGAAAGCGACCTGCAACGCCTGTACGAACTGATCTGGAAGCGCACCATCGCCAGCCAGATGGAGTCCGCCAAGCTGGACCGCACCACGGTCGAGATCGAGGAGCCGAGCGGCCAGACCGCCCTGCGCGCCACCGGTCAGGTCGTGACCTTCGACGGCTTCATGGCCGTTTATGAAGAAGGCCGGGACGAGAAGCAGAAAACCGGCGAGGACGACGAGGACGACACCACCCGCCTGCCGGCGCTGAAGGAAGGATCGACCGCCAAGGTCGAGGCCATCCGCACCGAGCAGCACTTCACCGAGCCGCCCCCGCGCTATTCGGAAGCGACCCTGGTCAAGAAGCTGGAAGAACTGGGCATCGGTCGTCCGTCGACCTATGCCTCGATCCTGACCACCCTGCGCGACCGCGAATATGTCCGCGTCGACAAGAACCGCTTCTATCCCGAGGACAAGGGGCGGCTGGTCACGGCCTTCCTGGAGCAATTCTTCCGCAAGTGGGTGGAGTACGACTTCACCGCCGCGCTGGAGACCCGTCTGGATGAGGTGTCGGCGGGCGAGCTGAACTGGAAGGTGCTGCTGCGCGACTTCTGGACCGACTTCCACGCCGCCACCAGCGCCGCGGGCGAGCTGCGGACCACGGCCATTCTGGACGCGCTGAACGAGTCGCTCGGGCCGCACATCTTCCCGATGAAGGAAGACGGTTCCGATCCGCGCGAATGCCCCCTGTGCCATCAGGGCCAGCTCAGCCTGAAGACCAGCCGCTTCGGCGCCTTCGTCGGCTGCTCGCGCTATCCGGACTGCAAATACACCCGCCCGGTCGCCGCGCCCGACGCGGACGGCGGCGGCGCGGACGGCGGGGATCGCACCCTCGGCAACGACCCGGTGACGGGTCAGCCGGTCGAGCTGAAGATCGGTCGCTTCGGTCCCTATGTTGAGACCATGCCGCTGGACGCGGACAAGCCCAAACGCTCGTCCCTGCCCAAGGGCTGGAGCCCGGCGTCTCTGGATCTGGATCAGGCCCTGCGCCTGCTGGCCCTGCCGCGCGAGGTGGGCGTCCATCCCGAAGACGGCAAGATGATCACCGCCGGTCTGGGCCGCTACGGACCCTTCGTGCTTCACGCGGGGACTTACGCCAATGTCTCTGACATCGAAGAAGTTTTCGAGGTCGGCATCAACCGCGCCGTGGCCCTGCTGGCCGAGAAGCGCGCCGGTCGTCCGGGCCGGGGCGCGGCCACCGCGCCGCTGAAGGAACTGGGCGAGCACCCCGAGGACAAGGCCCCCGTGCAGGTCATGGCCGGTCGCTTCGGCCCCTATGTGAAGTGGGGCAAGGTCAACGCCACCCTGCCGAAGGGCACGGCGCCGGAGGACATGACGCTGGAGGCGGCGATCCCGCTGCTGGCCGAACGCGCGGCCAAGGCTCCGGCGGCGAAGAAGAAGGCGGCTCCGAAGAAGGCCGCCGCGCCGAAGAAGGCTGCGGCCAGGAAGCCTGCCGCCAGGAAGGCTCCGGCGAAGAAGAAGGCGGCGGAGGGGTAATCCTCCGCCCGACCTACCGCTTCAGCAGATGATCCCGCGCGGCGTTGACCCGCGCGGCCAGCCCTTCGGTGCCGCCGTGATCGGGGTGGGCGCGCGCCATGACGCGCTTCCAGGCGGTATTGATCTCGGCCTTTGAGGCGTCAGCGGACACGCCCAGAATCGCGCGCGCCTCGCCGTCGCTCATGCCCTGGGCGCGCGGCGCGGTCTGGCGCAGACGCGAGGCCACGGTCAGCCAGAGCCCCGCCGCCGTCAGACCGCCGCCCAGAACCCATGAACCCTTGCTGAGCGCCAGCACGCCGCCGGCGATCATGACGGCGCTGAACAGGGTGGCGGTGACGCGCCAGTGGCCGCGCCCTGCCCGCTCGCCCTGGCGGCCGAGACGGATCAGGGCCCAGACGGCGATGGCGGCCAGAACCAGCCAGAGCGGACTCAAGCGGCGGCGTCGAGCGGATTGTCGAGCGAGCCGCCCTCGAGGCCCAGGGACTGCATCAGATTACGCAGTTCCTGACGGGCCGCGACGTGGGCCAGAGACACGGCGACGGGCCGCACGTCCGTGGACAGGTCCGCGACGGTCAGCCCAAAGGGGAACAGCTCGCGATAGATGACCCGGTCACGCAAGCCCGGCCCCATACGGAAGCCGACGCGTCGGGCCAGCTTCTCCATCCGCTCTTCCAGACGGCGGCGGTTCCGCGCCTCGGCCACGGCCAGACGGTTGGTGACCACGATCCAGTCGATGGTGGCGTTGCGGCCCTGGGTGATCGCGCGGTGCTTGCGGGCCTCCCAGACGCTTTCGGAGTAGATCGACGGCTTGAGCAGGTCGAGCGTCACCGGATCGACCTGCCCCAGCAGGTCGAAGTCGACGAAGCTGTCGTTCATCGGGGTGACGATCTGGTCGGCCAGACCGTGGGCCGTGCGCGACAGGACGGTATCGCCGCCCGGGGTGTCGATCAGGATGACGTCGGCGGTCGCGCGCGCCTCGGTGAAGGCGGCCTCGAAGCGGGCCAGCTGCTCGGCCTCCCCGGCCTTGGCCAGCGCCTTGCCGTCGCCCATGTCGGGCTCGCTCGGCATGGGAAGGCTGTGGCCGTTGCCGGCGGTCCAGGCGGCGCGATTGGCGAAGAAGCGGCTCATCGAGCGCTGGCGCAGGTCCAGGTCGATGATCGCGACACGCTTTCCGGCGTGCAGCAGGCCGGTGGCGATGTGGATGGCTAGGGTCGACTTGCCCGCCCCGCCCTTTTCGTTGCCGACGACGATGACCGTGGGGTCAGCCATGGAGTTCAATCCCGAAGCGGCCGCCGACTCAGGCGGGCCCGTAGTCAGGCAGAATTGGCCTACGGGCGCCGCCCGTCAACGAACGGGAAGATCAGGGCTGTGGATGCGCCGGTCAGGCCGTCCGGCGGCACCAGGGATCATCAATCCCGGCGGCTGCGCACAGGGCGGCGGCGCCGGCGGCCGGAGCACGGACTTTCAGACGCACCAGATTGCGTCCATTGACCGAGACGGCCTCGAATGTCGGGGAAAGGCCGTCCAGCGCCCAGCCGGCGCCGCCGTCCTTCAGACGGACCCAGGCGGCGCGGGCGGACTGTTCGCTGGAGAAGGCGCCCAGTTGCACCAGACCGCCACGGGCACGGGCAGGCTCGGCGACGGGGCGCGGCGCGTGCGGGGCTGCGGCGCGCTCCGGACGGGGCTGGCGCAGCGCGGGCCGGTTCACCGCATCCTGTACGTGGGCGCGGGCCTGATCGACGACGGCTTCGACCACCACGGGCCCGGCTTCGCCCATGGCGCCGTAGCGGGCGTCCCACAGCTCCACATCCTCCATGACCTCGACGGTCAGGGCGCGACGAAGAGTGCTCTCGGCGGGGCGCTTCTGCGCGGGGGCGGGCGCCTCCTTGCGCGTGGCCTCGCCGTTCAACGGTACCGACGCCAGATGCTGGGCGAGGTTCTCGAAACGGTTGGGATCGCTGTCGACCATGCCGCAGGCGCTGACGCCCGCGGTCAGGAACAAGGCCAGCACTGGACGGATCAGGAGGCTCGGCGTCATAAGCCACACCTTACCCGGCAGGTTTTGCCGCACGGTTCACAGACACGACTAACGTGCAAGGTTAATACGTTCACCATGCCAGACGCCCTTCCCCTGCCCGCCGTCCGCACCATCGCCGACCTGCGCGAGACCGTAAGCGGCTGGAAGCGTCAGGGGTTCACCGTCGGATTCGTTCCGACCATGGGGGCGTTGCATGACGGCCACCTGTCGCTGGTGCGCGAGGCGAAGCGAAGGGCGGACAAGGTGGTGACCAGCGTCTTCGTCAACCCCACCCAATTCGCCCCGACCGAGGATCTGGACGCCTATCCGCGACAGGAAGCCCGAGACGCCGAACTGCTGGCCGGAGAGGGATGCGACCTGCTGTATGCGCCTGCGGTGGCCGAGATGTATCCGGGCGGCGCGACCACCACGATCAGCGTCGGTGCGCCCGCCGAGGGACTGGAAGGCGCCTTCCGGCCGCAGATGTTCGGCGGCGTCGCGCTGGTGGTGTCCAAGCTGCTGCATCAGGTGCAGCCCGATCTGGCCGTTTTCGGCGAGAAGGACTGGCAGCAGCTGATGGTGGTGCGCCGGATGGTCCGTGATCTCGACATGCCGGTGGAGATCGTCGGCCTGCCGACCGCCCGCGACGGCCACGGCCTGGCCCTGTCCAGCCGCAACGCCTACCTGTCCGAAGCCGAACTGGAGATCGCCCGCAAGCTGAACGGGGTGCTGGCCGAGGCCGGGGTCAGGGCGCGGGACGGTTCTGTCGCAGAGGCTGAACACTGGGCCGAGGGCGCGCTGACGGCCGCGGGCTTCGACAGCGTCGACTACGTCGCCATCCGCCGGGCTGACGACCTGTCGGAGATCGACGGCGTCCTGGACGGTCCCGCCCGCATCCTCGCGGCGGCGAAGATCGGGCGGACGCGTCTGATCGACAATATGGCGGTTTGAAGAGAGGGATTGGGGACCAGGGATTAGGGATCAGGTGGATCGCGGGTCGTCCCGGCCAACCAATCCCCAATCCCTATTCAGCCCAGCGCCCCCACACAGCCTTCCGCGCCGCCGACGCTGACCTTGGCGTCGGTCAGGGACAGGGTCCAGCCGTGGTGGGTGGCGAGGCCCTGACGGCGGATGCCGCCGCCGTCGCCCGCATCACCGCCGACATCGACGATCACGCGACGGCCGTTCGGCAGGGCGGCGGGGTCGATCTTGCCGACAGCCAGGGCGGTCGGGATGGCGCCGCCGCCGAAGCCGTCGAAGACGCTTAGGCCGGTCCACTCCCGACGCAGGCCGGTCCACCAGGCGTCCTCGGTGTTGATGGCCAGAACGGCGACGCCGTGGCCTTCAGCGGCCCACTTCAGCGCGGCCTGCGGATCACGGACGGCGCGCATGTCGGCGGCGGCGCCGAAGCGCAGGCGGGCGCCGTCGAAGGCGCGGGTCGGCTCGATCGGCGACCAGACCTGCACCTGCATCCGACCCTGACGAGCCAGCCCCCAGCCGACGATCTGGCGCCACAGGCTTTCAACGGCCTCGCGGTTGTCGGGATCGGCCTTGGCGACCAGACGGTCCAGAACCATTTTCTCGCGGTCGGGGCGCAGTTTGACGTGGGGACCGGCGGGCGCGTCCTTCGCCTTGCCGACGCGGGCGGCGATGGCGAGGCGGCGCTCGAATAGCGCCAGCAGCTCGTCGTCGAGCAGGTCGATCTCATGGCGCAAGGCGGCCAGAGCCATGTGTTCGGGAGACAGGTCGGCGGGATCGGTCATCGAGGACGGCCAGACCTGTTGCAGGGAAGCGGATTGGGGCACGGGGAGAAGACTTTCGATTTCAGTACGGCATGAAGCTTTTGCGAGCCGCCGTCCCTAGCGGGACGGTCGCCGGCGAGGCCGTCAGGACGCAGCGCCTGACGCCTCAGCCGGCGTATCGAAAGCCGTAGAAATACAGGTCCGCGGCCGCGTTGAAGCGGGCGAAAGAGGTCGCAGCGATTGCTTGCGAGAGGACCATGAGGGTCAAAAGCCGCAACAATCGTGCGCGGTCAAGCGATTCCGGCGCTGAGCAGGACGAAACGCGTGCGGTTGTCGCTGGAATCCTGAATGTCGTTGCGCAGAATCGACAGGTCATAGACCTCAGCGGCGCGGGCGGGCGCGACGGCGGCGCGGGTCGGATCGCCCGCCTCGGCCACGGCGCGGGCGGCCCCGGCCGTGTCGAACGCCTCCACGGGGGTGACGCCCAGCGACGCCAGCGAAGCCGGACACTGACGAAGGGCGACCGGATGGCTCTCGGCGGTCTTGACCGTGCGCAGGCTCGCGCCGTGGGGCGCCATCAGGGCCAGACGGATCGGACGCCAGGCCTCGGACACCACGGTCAGGTCCGACTGCTCGATCAGTGTAGCGGCGGGTTCGACCCGACCGATGGTCGAGTTCTCGACCGGGATCAGGGCCGCGCCGATCTGACCGGCCTTCAGCGCGTCCAGCACCTCGGCGAAGGTCTCATAGGCCACAGCCTCATCCCACGGGCGCAGGTCGAGGCAGGCTTCATGGCTGAAGGCGCCGGGCGCGCCCTGATAGCCGCAGCGACCGGGGACGGTGTCGGCTTCCGGGCGTCCGACGTTCTGCATCGAAGTCAGGCGGCTTTCGACCGCGACTGCCGCCCGGCCTTGAGCCTTTCAGCGACGAGGAAGGCCAGCTCCAGCGCCTGATCCGCGTTCAGACGCGGATCGCAGTGGGTGTGGTAGCGGCTGGACAGGTCGTCCTCGGTCAGGGCCTGCGCCCCGCCCAGACATTCCGTCACGTTCTGGCCGGTCATCTCCAGGTGCACCCCGCCGGGGTGAACGCCCTCGGCCTCGGCCACATCGATGAAGGTGCGGACCTCGGTCATGATCCGCTCGAACGGGCGTGTCTTGTAGCCGTTGCCGGCTTTCAGCGTGTTGCCGTGCATCGGGTCGATCGACCAGATCACGCGCTTGCCCGCCGCCTTCACCGCGCTCATCAGCGCAGGCAGACGGTCGCCGACCTTGTCCGAGCCGAACCGGCCGATCAGGGTCAGGCGGCCCGGCGTGTTGTCCGGGTTCAGCGCGTCGATCAGCGGCAGCAGATCGTCCGGCGTCATGGTCGGCCCGCACTTCACCCCGATGGGGTTGCGGATACCGCGCATGAACTCGACGTGGGCGCCGTCCAGCTGACGGGTGCGCTCGCCGATCCACAGCATGTGGGCCGAGGTGTCGAACCATTCGCCCGAACCGCCGTCCAGCCGCGTCAGGGCGCTCTCGACGTTCAGCAGCAGGGCCTCGTGCGAGGTGAAGACCTCGACGCGGCTCAGGTCCGGATGGGTCTCGGGCGTGACGCCAACGGCCTCCATGAAGGCCAGGGCTTCGGTGATCTTGTCGGCCAGCTCGCGGTACTGGGCGCCGGCGGCGTTGTCGCCCGCGAAGCCCAGGGTCCAGCGATGGATGTTGTACAGGTCGGCATAGCCGCCGCCCGCGAAGGCCCGCAGCAGGTTCAGCGTCGAGGCCGACTGGTTGTAGGCCTTCAGCAGACGCTGGGGATCGGGAACCCGCTCCTCCGGCGTGAAGCCCATGCCGTTGATGATGTCGCCGCGGTAGCTGGGCAGCTCGACGCCGTCGATCTGCTCCACGCCCGACGAGCGGGGCTTGGCGAACTGGCCGGCGATGCGGCCGACCTTCACCACGGGCTTGCGGCCCGCGAAGGTCAGGACCACGGCCATCTGAAGGATCAGACGGAAGGTGTCGCGGATGTTGTCGGTCGAGAACTCCTTGAAGCTTTCGGCGCAATCGCCGCCCTGCAGCAGGAAGGCGTTGCCCGCCTCGACCTCGGCCAGCTTGGACGTCAGACGCCGCGCCTCACCCGCGAACACGAGCGGGGGCATGGCCCGCAGTTCATCCTCGACACGGCGCAATTCGGCCATGTCGGGATAGTCCGTCGGCATCTGCACGACGGGCTTTTGTCTCCAGCTCTCGGGTGTCCAGCGCGTACTCATCCGGACAAGATAGGCCGATGATCCCTCCGGGACAACGCGGCGTGTTGGCTGAAATGATCCGTGTGACACGGAAAGCGCGGGGGATGTGAAGTGATTAGTGGCTAGTGATTGGTGGATCGCGGCGTCACGTGCGGATGTCGTCCTGGAACAGGCCGGTCCGCGGCCACCCACCAATCACTAGCCACTAATCACTTTCAGGCGCCCACGTCCGGTTCTCACCCCGCCGACATGTTCCCCGGCGACTGCTTCTCGCGCAGGGTGACCAGTTCCTCCGCCATGGTGGGGTGGACGGCGCAGGTGGCGTCCCACTGGGCCTTGGTCAGGCCGCCCTTCACCGCGATGGCGGCCAGTTGGATCATCTCGGGCGCCTCGGGGCCGACGATGTGGACGCCGACGACCTTCTGGCTTTCGGCGTCGACCACCAGCTTCATCAGCACCCGTTCGTCCGAGCCGGTGAAGGCGTATTTCATCGGGCGGAAGCGGGTCAGATAGACATCCACCTCGCCGGGACAGGAGTGACGCGCCTCGTTCTCTGTCAGGCCGACCACGCCCACGGGCGGCTGGCTGAACACGGCGGTGGCGACGGCCTCGTAATCAAAAGCCTGCGGATGGTCCTTGAACACCGTCTGATGGAAGGCGACCGCCTCGCGGATGGCGACCGGGGTCAGGTTCATCCGGTCGGTCACGTCGCCGATGGCCCAGATGTTGTCGACGTTGGTCTTCGACCAGGTGTCGACCTTGATCGCCCCCTGCTCCGTCAGCTCGACACCCGCCTTCTCAAGCCCGAGGCCCTTCACGTAGGGGACGCGGCCGGTGGCGAACATGACCACGTCGGTCTCGATGGTCATGCCGTTCTCAAGCCGGTTCACCAGCCCGGTTTCGGTCTTCTCGATGGCCTTGTGCTGGCACCCCAGAATGACCTTGATGCCGCGCTTCTCGATCTCGCCGGCCAGATGGGCGCGCACGTCGTCATCGAAACCGCGCAGGATGTTGGGACCGCGATAGATCAGGGTCGTCTCGACGCCCAGACCGGCGAAGATGCCCGCGAACTCGACCGCGATATAGCCGCCGCCCGCGATGAGGATGCGCTTGGGCAGCTCCGGCAGGTGGAAGGCCTGTTCGGAGGTGATGGCGTGCTCGATACCCGGCAGGTCTTCGGGCACCCACGGGCGGCCGCCGGTGGCGATCAGGATCTTGTCGGCGGTGATCTCGCGATCGACGCTGCCGTCCTTCTTCAGGATCTGGACCGTGTGCGTGTCCTTGAACACCGCGCGGCCGTGAACCAGATCGACGCCCGCCTTGCCCAAGTTGGCGGCGTAGATGCCCGACAGGCGGGCGATCTCGACATCCTTGGCCTCAAGGAAGGTCGGCCAGTCGAATTTCGCATTGTCGAAGGACCAGCCATAGCCCTCGGCGATGTGCAGGCTGTGGCTGACCTCGGAAGCCATGACCATGAACTTCTTGGGCACACAGCCCTGGATCACGCAGGTGCCGCCGACGCGATACTCCTCCGCAATGGCGACCCGCTTGCCGCCCAGCGAGGTCAGCCGCGCCGCGCGCACACCGCCCGAGCCGGCGCCGATGACGAAGAGGTCGTAGTCGTAGTCGGCCATGTCAGGCTCCGTTATCCGAGCGGAATAAGTGGGATTACGGCAGCAGCACCTCAACCCCGTCGTCCGTGCCGATGATGGCTTCGTCGGCGAGGTCGAGGAACAGGCCGTGCTCGACCACGCCGGTGATCAGCTTCAGATCGTCGGCGAGGCGGACGGGATCGTGGATCGCGCCGCATTTGGCGTCATAGATCAGGTTGCCGCCGTCGGTGCGGACCAGACCGCGCTCGGCCATGCGGGCGCGGGCGGGCAGTTCGATCTCGTGGTCGAGCAGGACGTCGGCGATGCGGTTGCCGGTCGTCTTGTGGCCGAAGGCGACGACCTCGATCGGCAGCGGGAACTGGCCCAGCACCGGCACCACCTTGGCCTTGTCGGCGATGCAGATGCAGCGGGTCGAGGCTTCCCACACCAGCTTCTCGCGCAGCAGGGCGGCACCGCCGCCCTTGATCAGGGCCAGACCGGGCCCGACCTCATCGGCGCCGTCAACGGTCAGGTCGATGCGCGGCGTGTCCTCCAGCGTCGACAGCGTCAGGCCCAGTTCACGCGCCAGCTCGGCGGTGGCTTCCGAGGTCGGGACGCAGCGCAGCCCCTCCAGCTTGCGCGCCGCCAGCGCCTTGACGAACCACGCCGCCGTCGAGCCGGTGCCGAGGCCGACCACCATCCCGGCCTCGACGCGGAGGGCGGCGGCTTCGCCGGCGTGCTTCTTCTGAAGGTCGGACATGGGCGGCTCGCTTGACGGTGCGCGCGGATTCGCGGCTAGCTGGCCGGGCTTTATCGGGGGATGGGCGAATGGGGAAGCAGAACCGCGCAATCCGGTCAGCCATACGGTCAGGAGCCGTGCTTGCGATCGCGACGCTGGGCCTCGGTCTCTCTGGCTGCGAGACGGTTTTCGTCCAGCCACCAGAGTCCCCGACGACGGTCCGCGTGGACTATCCACGCGACCCCGAACTGGGACGGTTCGGCACAGGGCAGATCGTATCCTGGGCCAACGGGCCTGACTGCGCTGAGGTTCTGCGCATCTCTTCCTATGACCCGATGACGCTCGGCGCGAAGGCCTTCCGCCTGACGGCCGGTCAGCGTGTTCACCTTCTGGCCGAGATCTTCCCCGTCGGCCCCGGCGGTCTCTACACCAACACCCAGTGCGTGAACCTGATCAGCTTCACGCCCGAGGCGGGCCACAACTACACCCTGCTGCAGACCTTCCGCGACGGGCGTTGCCAGACCGCGGTCACTGATCAGACGTCCGGCGGCCCGCCTCTGACCGTCATCGAACATCCGGCCATCCCCGCCTGTATTCTCACCCCGGCAGGCTATACGCGGGTCGGATAGGCGACAGCGAGCACCGCAATCAGGGCGACTAACCCCGCGCCTTCTTCGCCCGCATCATCTCCATGAACTTCGTCGCCCAGCCGGTTCGCGCGGTCTGGGGGGCGCGGCTCAGGGCCAGGTCGCCCGGAGCTACGTCGGCCGTGATCACCGAGCCGGAGCCGACCATGGCGCCCGCGCCGATGGTGACCGGGGCGACCAGAGAGCTGTTCGAGCCGACGAAGGCCCCCTCGCCCACCACGGTGCGGTGTTTGAAGAAGCCGTCGTAGTTGCAGAAGATGGTCCCGGCGCCGATGTTGGCTTTCACCCCGACCTCACCGTCGCCGAGATACGCCAGATGGTTGGCCTTGGCGCCGGCGGCCATCGAGACGTTCTTCACCTCGACGAAATTGCCGACCTTCACGCCCTCAGCCAGTTTCGCGCCCGGACGCAGGCGGGCGTAGGGGCCGACCTCGGCGCCGCCGGCGACCGTCGCGCCCTCGATGTGGCTAAAGCTGCGGATGCGGGCGCCGCCCGCGATCTTCGCCCCGGGGCCGAAGACGACATAGGGCTCGATGGTGGCGCCGCCGCCGACCTCGGTGTCCCACGAGAAATGGACGGTCTCGGGCGCGGGCATGGTGACGCCCGCCGCCATGAAGGTCTCGCGCTGGACCTTCTGGAACAGGGCCTCGGCGACGGCCAGTTCGGCCTGCGCGTTGACGCCCATGACCGAGTCCTCCGCCGCCATGACGGCGCGGGTCGGGGCGCCGCGCTTGCGGGCCAGCTCGACCACGTCGGTCAGATAGTATTCGCCCTTGGCGTTGTCGTTCTTCACCTCGGCCAACAGTTCGAACAGCAGGCCGACCGGCGCGGCCATGACGCCCGAGTTGCAGGTCGTGATGGCCAGAACCTCGGCCGAGGCCTCCTTGGCCTCGGTGATGGCGGTCAGGGTCTCGCCGTCCATGACCAGACGGCCGTAGGCGCCCGGATCGCGGGCCTCGAAACCGATGATGCGAATCCCCTCGCTCTCGCCGAAGACCGGCTCGATGTCCGAGGCGCGCAGCAGGGGCACGTCGCCATAGGTGATGACCACCTGTCCCTTGAAGTCGCCCAGCACGGCCTCGGCGGCGCGCACGGCGTGGCCGGTGCCGGACGGCGGGTCCTGAACAGCGATGGCGTCCTCGCCCAGACGCTTGACCACATGGGCGCGCACTTCCGGCGAATGCGAGCCGACCACCACCACGATCCGCTCGCAGCCCAGCGCCTCGGCGGCGTCGATGGCGTGATCCAGCATGGCGCGACCGCCGACCGGGTGCAGCACCTTGGGCAGCGGCGACTTCATGCGCGTCCCCTGCCCGGCGGCGAGGATGATGGCGGCGCGGCTTTCGGTCTGGGTGGTCATGAATCGGTCCGGTCGATAGTCAGGCCCAAGGTTTAGACCATCCGAACCGGCGACGGGAGACAGGGCCATGACAACGCGCGACCTCGAAGGCTGGACCGTCGCCTTTGATCTGGACGGGACGCTGGTGGAGACCCACGAGGATTTGGTCGGCACCCTGAACCGCATGCTGGTGAAGCACGGCCTGCCCGAGGCGCCGATGGAAAGCGCGTCAGAGCTGATCGGCGGCGGCGCGCGAGCCCTGCTGCAGCACGGGTTCGAGCGGGCGGGCGCGAGCTGGAACGAGGCCCACGCCCCGGCCCTGTTCGAGGCGTTTCTGGCGGACTACGTCGAACACATCGCCGACCATTCCAAGCCGTTTCCGGGTGTCGTTGAGACGCTGGAGCGGCTGGCGGCGCGCGGCGCCGTCCTGTGCGTGGCGACGAACAAGCGGACGGACCTGTCTGAAATCCTTCTGGAAAAGCTCGACCTGACCCGGCATTTCGCGGCCATCGTCGGGCCGGACAAGGTCAGCGCCCGCAAGCCGTCGGGCGCGCATCTGATCGAGGCGGTGCGCATGGCCGGCGGCGATCCGGCGCGGGCGATCATGGTCGGGGATGCGGCCCCGGACACGGGCGCGGCGCGCGACGCGGGCCTGCCCTGCATCGTCTGCACCTTCGGCTACAGCCCGATCCCGCCCGCCGAACTGGGCGGCACGGTGCTGATCGACCGATTCGATGAAATCGAAACTGCTCTTGCCGCCGTGACCCACAATCCGGCTAGTTGATCGCGACCGCATCTATGATGAGATCGTAGAACTCATCCGGAGACATGATCTGCAGAAGCTGCTGCAACCGGTCACCGACGTCTTCGTCGCCCGATCTGTCAGCCAGCCACCGCTCCACACCGCGCTGCACAGCCCTGACGAAAAGATCCACGGCGACATAGACGACGCCGTTGACGGCATCGCTGCCGGCGCTTCCGATCCGCTCGCTAATGAAGCGAACTCGCTTCGCCGGTTTGCTGCCAGACGGTCTGTCTTGGCCCGAATGCAAAAACGCGCACCTCAGAGCCCAGGCATCAACTCCCGAGATAAGCCCCGGATCAGCCGGGTCTGAAAACAACTCGTTGAAGTACGCGCCTGGGTAAGCATCCCACCACGCTATATAGCGCTGCTGGCTCTTCCCATTCCCGGGCTGGTCTATGGAGCCGCAAATATCCGGAAGCGTCAGCCCGAGTGCGATAGCCGCGTAGTTGTTTCCATCGTTCTCGGCCTCAAGCATAGCCGACACAAACGCCGTTAAACGCTCGCCTGACATGACTTCAACCCGCCGACTTGGCGGCGTCAAATGCCTGACGCGCGCTCTCGATACGATCAAGGTTCTTTTCGGCCCACAGCCAGACCCCGCAGAAGGCCTCCGACAGGGTGAAGCCCAGATCAGTCAGCCGGTATTCCACGCGCGGCGGGATCACAGGGTGAACCGTCCGGATCAGCAGGCCGTCGCGTTCCATCTGACGCAGGGTCTGGGTCAACATCTTCTGGCTGATGCCGCCGCTCAGCTCGCCGATGCGCGTGAAGCGCAGCTCGCCATGCTCGGTCAGCACCTCCAGCACGATCATCGTCCACTTGTCCGCGACCCGGCCGATCACGTCGTTGACCAGCGCCTCCACCCGCGGATCGAGCGGCGGATGGTCGGGACGACTGTGGGCCGGAGCACCTTGGGCGGGCATGACTTTCCTTTCGGTAAGTATAGCACGTTCAGGTGCCTACTTTCTGATGGAGAGTATCAGGTATAGATCATCGCCCATCGGACTTCCAGACCAAGGAGCACTCCCATGGACACCCGCAACGACACCATCCTGATCACCGGCGGCGGCTCGGGCATCGGCAAGGCCCTGGCCGAGGCCCTGCATGCTCGGGGCGCCAGGGTCATCATCGCCGGTCGCCGTCGTGACGCGCTCGAGGCCGTCGCCGCCGCCAATCCCGGCATGGCGGTCGAGACGCTGGACGTCGCGGACGCCGCCGACGTGACCGCCTTCGCCCACCGGGTCATCGCCGCCCACCCCGACCTCAACGTCGTGATCAACAACGCCGGGATCATGCAGGCCGAGGATCTGACCGCCGACGCCATCGACCTCGACGTCGTCGAACAGACCATCGCCATCAACCTGCTGGGGCCGATCCGGCTGACCGCCGCCCTGCTCCCCCACCTGAAGTCGAAGCCGAGGGCGACGGTCGTGACCGTGTCGTCGGGTCTGGCTTTCGTGCCGCTCACGGCCACCCCCACCTATTCGGCGACCAAGGCGGCCATACATTCGTGGAGCCAGTCTCTGCGGACCCAACTGAAGGGCACCTCCGTCGAGGTGCTGGAATGGGCGCCGCCCGCCGTGGCCACCGACCTGATGCCCGGCCACGCCGCCAACCCGAATTCCATGCCGCTGGCCGATTTCACCGCCGAAAGCCTGTCGCTGTTCGAGGCCGGCGGGGTGGACGAGATTCTGGTCGAGCGGGTGAAGTTCCTGCGCGGCGCCGAGGCCCGGGGCGACTACGCCAGGGTCTATTCCATCCTCAACGACGGCACGCACTGATCGCCTGAAACGCCGGATCGCAGCCGCGACGGTTGCGGTTCGGCGCGGCGGCGCACATCTTCGTCGGCCCTGCCCTCCCCAAGGCTGATCCCATGCTCCGTCGCCTCTTCGCCATCCCGCTCTGGCAGCGCACCGCCGCGGGCTTCGCGCTCGGCATTCTCGCGGGTCTGCTGTTGCGGGAGCATGCGGAGACCTGGCTGGGACCGATCGGCGACGTCTATCTGAACCTGATCCGCATGGTGGTGGCGCCGCTGGTGCTGTTCACCATCGCCAGTTCCATCGCCAAGCTGGGCGAGGGCGTGGGCGCGGCCCGTCTGGCGATGCGGACCGTGGTGTGGTTCGCCATCACCTCCCTGCTGGCCGTGCTGGTCGGCTTCGCGGTCGCCCACATCATCAACCCCGGCCTGGGCCTGAGCGACCTGCCGCTGGGCACGGTGCGCGAGCGGGAAATCCCGACGCCGCTGGAGGTGCTCATCGGCATCGTCCCCACCAACCCCTTCGCCGCCCTGAGCGAAGGCAAGGTGCTGCAGATCATCTTCTTCTCGGCGCTGGTCGGCGCGGCGCTGGTGGCGCTGGGCGACCGGGCGCAGGGCGTGCGGCGGCTGGTCGATGAAGGCGCCGCCGTCGTCTTCCGCATCACCCGCTGGGTGATCCAGCTGACCCCCATCGGCGTGTTCGGCCTTATCGCATCGGTCGTCGGCGGCTACGGCTGGGAGGCGCTGCTGCCGCTCGGCAAGTTCATCATCGCCATCTATGTGGCCTGCGCCTTCCACATTCTGGTGGTCTATTCCGGCCTGCTGAAGCTGCACGGGTTGAAGGTGCGCAGCTTCTTCCGCGGCGCCTTCGCGGCCATGCAGACGGCCTTCGCCACCTCCTCCTCGCTGGGCACGCTGCCGGTCACCCTGCGCCAAACCGTCGAGCGCCTCGGCGTGCCGCAGGCCTATGCGGCCTTCGCGGTTCCGCTGGGCGCCAGTGTGAAGATGGACGGCTGCGGCGCCATCTATCCGGCCATCGCGGCCATCTTCATCGCCCAGTATTTCAGGATCGACCTCAGCCTGACCCAGTATGTGCTGATCGGCCTGACCGCTGTTCTGGGCTCGCTGGGCACGGCGGGCGTGCCCGGCACCTCCATCGTCATGCTGACGCTGACCCTGGCCACCGCCGGCCTGCCGCTGGATGGAATCGGCTACATCGTCGCCATCGACCGGATCATCGACATGATGCGCACCATGACCAACGTCACCGGCCAGATGCTGGTCCCCGTGCTGGTCGCGAAGGAGGAGAACATCCTCAACGAGGATGTCTATGACGGCCGCGTGGCCTGGCTGCCGGGCGATCCCGACGCGGAATCTCCCGAGACGGTGAAGGCTTCCGGAATCTGACGCTTGCACCATCGGGGAGGTCGGGCTATGTCCCCCGCCTCCCCGGACGGCGCACGGCCTTCGGGGCCCGAAAGATGGATGTGTAGCTCAGCGGGAGAGCACCTCGTTCACACCGAGGGGGTCACAGGTTCAATCCCTGTCACATCCACCATTTCTCCTCACATCATGAACCGACACGACCGGCGGGCGCAGGATCACCGCGCGCGCGGCCCCGCCCGGACGGTCCCCGTCCATCGACGCCGTTCAGAATTCGGCAGAACCCTGCTAGCGGGGCCGCGCTTCCGCCTTTATTGCAGCGCACAAGCCCCGCCCTTCGCCCGCCGGAAAGGCTGGCGTGCGCCGCGTTGGCGCCCTACGGACCCTGCCCATGCCCTTCCCAGCCAGCCATCCCGCGCTTGACCGCGCGCTTTCCGAACGCGGCTATGCCGAGCCCACCGCCGTCCAGGCCGCGGTTCTGGAAGCCGAACAGGGCCGTGACCTGCTGGTTTCGGCCCAGACCGGTTCCGGCAAGACCGTCGCCTTCGGCCTCGCCCTCGCCTCGACCCTGCTGGGCGACGCCGAGCGATTCGCCGACAACGGCGCCCCCGCCGCGCTGATCATCGCCCCGACCCGCGAATTGGCCCTGCAGGTGTCGAAAGAGCTGGAATGGCTCTACGCCAACACCGGCGCCCGCATCGCCACCTGCGTGGGCGGCATGGACCCCCGCGCCGAGCGCCGGGTGCTGGACCGGGGCGCCGCCATCGTCGTCGGCACGCCCGGCCGCCTGAAGGACCACATCGAGCGCGATGCGCTGGACCTGTCCGAGCTGAAGGCCGTCGTCCTCGATGAAGCCGACGAAATGCTGGATATGGGCTTCCAGGAAGACCTGACCTTCATTCTGGATCAGGCCCCGGCCGAGCGCCGCACCCTGCTTTTCTCGGCCACCATCGCTCGCGATATCGCCGAACTGGCCAAGACCTACCAGCGCGACGCTTTCCGCATCGACACGGTCGTCAAGAACGCCTCGCACGGCGACATCGAATACAAGGCGATCCGCATCGCCCCGCACGAGATCGAGCACGGCGTCGTCAACGTCCTGCGCTATTTCGAAAGCCCCGGCGCCCTGGTGTTCGCCAACACCCGTGAGCGGGTGAAGCACCTGACCGCCAGCCTGCGCGAGCGCGGCTTCTCGGTCGTCGGCCTGTCGGGTGAACTGACCCAGTCGCTGCGTTCGGAGGCCCTTCAGGCCCTGCGCGACGGCCACGCCCGCGTCTGCGTCGCCACCGATGTCGCCGCGCGCGGTCTGGACCTGCCCGATCTGGGTCTGGTCATCCACGCCGAAATCCCGGTCAACAAGGCCACCCTGCTGCACCGTTCAGGCCGCACCGGCCGCGCGGGCAAGAAGGGCGTCTCGGTCCTGATGGTCAGCCACACGCGCCGTCGCAAGGTCGAGATGATGCTGAACTCGGCCTCGATCAAGGCTGAGTGGTCGGGCGCCCCGTCCGCCGACGAAATCCGCGCCAAGGATCACGAGCGGATGCTGACCGACCCGATCCTGATGGCCGAGGCCGACGAGGAATCGCTGGCCATGGGCAAGGAGCTGCTGGAGCGGACTTCGCCCGAGCACGTCGCCGCCGCCCTGATCCGCCTGTACCGCGAGAAGCTGCCGCCCCCGGAGGACGTGCAGGACGACGAACGCATGAGGCGCGCCCAGCAAACGGGCGTGAACGAGCGCGGCCAACGCGACGGCCCGCTGGTCGACTTCGCCCGTGGCGGCGACATGACCTGGTTCCGCGTCAACATCGGTCGCGAGAAGAACGCCGATCCGAAGTGGCTCCTGCCGCTGATCTGCCGTCTGGGCCACGTCACCAAACGCGACGTCGGCTCGATCAAAATTTTCGACCGCGAGACCAAGTTCGAGATCACCGCCGACGCCGAGGCCAAGTTCCGCGCAGCCATGACCCAGCCGAACGACGAGGGCGTGACCATTCAGGACGCCGTGGCTCCGGCCGCCGGTGAAAAGAGCCTGCGCAAATGGGACAAGCCGCAAGGCGAGCGTGGCGACAAGCCCTTCCGCAAGCCGCGCTTTGAAGGTGAAGGCTCCAGGAAGCCCTGGGCCCAGCGCGAGGATCGTCAGACCGGCGATGCGCCGAAGAAGCCTTGGAAGGCCCGCGAGGAGCGCGCCGAGGGCGACGCGCCTAAGAAGCCTTGGGCTCCTCGCACGGATCGCGCCGACGCTCCGGCGGCCGACGGCGGCGAAAAGAAGTGGGTGAAGCGCACCAAGGATGCGCCCACGCCTGAAGGCAAGAAGCCCTGGGTCGACAAGCCGAAGGGCGACAAGAAGCCCTGGCAGCCCCGCGCCGACGGCGCCGCGTCCGGCGGTGATCGCCCGTGGACCGGCAAACCCAGGCCCGGCTTCAAAAAGCCCGGCGGCAAGCCGCCCTTCAAGGGCAAGCCACGCGGCTGATCAGCCCTCGAGCGTGATCGGGGCCTTCAGCACCGCATGAAGGCCCGGTTCGCCGTCGCGGTAGTCCAGTTGACCGCTCAACTGGGTGACGAGGCTCTCGATCATCATCGAGCCGAAGCCCTGCCCGGCCTTGTGCCCGCCCTTGCCGTCGTCCTCGACCGCGAGGCGCAGGTTCCGCCCGTCCTCTGACAGTCGGATGCGGATCGGGCCGGGCTTGCCGTCATAGGCGTATTTCTGGGCATTGATGATCAGTTCGGTCAGGACCAGTCCCAGCGTCACCGCCCGCCCCGCCTCGACCGAAACCGGCGTCAGGTCATGCTCCAGCTGGGCGTTCCAGTCCGCGCCGACCGACGCGCCCAGATCCTCAATCAGCTCCGCGAAGTAGCGCTCCAGATCGACCGTGGAGCCCGTTTCGGCCCGGTACAGACGACTGTGCACCATCGAAACGGCGCGCACCCGGCGGCGGGCTTCCAGCAGCTGGGCCTGTGACGCCGGGTCCGCCTGTCGCGCCTGCAACCCTAGGAATGAGGACACCAGCGTCAGGCTGTTCTGGACCCGGTGATTGACCTCCCGGATCAGGAACTCCTGCTGCTCAAGACGCAGATCGCGCTCGCTGAGCGAGGCCTGCAGCGAGCGGTTCAGATTGCGCAGCTGGCTCACGGAGGCGAAGTCGATCAGGGCGTCGCGCACACGACCGGCGGACTCGACCTGAGCGGGGGTCCAGCGCCGCGACCGACCGCGCACCGTTTCGGACCAGGCCTCGAACGAATTGCGGGGCGTCAGGACGCCGCCGTCCCCGGTCTTTCGGGCCGTCGAGGGATCACCCGCCCAACGCACGGTTTCAACGATCTCCGCCCGGAACCAGAGCAGTGTCAGGGGGCGCTCGCCCTGCAGATGCACCGCCAGCAGGCCGCTGCCCCGCGCGGCGAAGGCGGCCGCTTCCGGACGACGCTGAGACAGGACGTGGGTGGCCACGGGGCGCAGTCCGGGCTGATCCGCCACCCACCGGGCCAGATCGCGAACCTCGGCCTCCGACGGGGTCACCCCGAACCGGTACTGGCCGTCCGGTCCGACAATGGCCAGACCGTCGGCGTCGGTCAGATCGGCCAGATCGCGGCTGTTGTCCGCCAGCGCGTCTTCCAGCGGGCGGTCCGCCGACAGATGGCCGATCAGCTCGTCCTCGAGATGGCGCAGGCGCATGCGTTCCCGATACAGCTCCGCGTCGCCCTTCGCCTTGATCTGGCGGGCCAGGCCCCGCGCCAGCGTCGTCGAGGCCATGCGCAGTTCATAGGGCAGCAGTTGGGGTCTGGCGCTGTGACAGGCCACCAGCCCCCACAACTCGCCGTCGACGATGATCGACACCGAGGCCGAGGCCCGCACCGCCATATTGGCCAGATACTGGAGATGCACCGGAGACACGCTGCGCAGGCCGCAGTCGCTCATGTCCAGCGGCCGATCCGCCGCCGGGCGCAGGGGTTCGGGCTGATAGGTCGCGTCGGGGATCACCCGGACCGGATTGCGCAGGTACAGCGCCCTCGCCTGCTTCGGAATGTCCGTCGCCGGGAAGTGGTGGTTCTGGAAGGACTCGACCTCGGACGAGCGGGACTCCGCCACCACCTGCCCCGCCTCATCGTCGAGGAAGCGATAGATCATCACCCGGTCAAAACCGGTCAGGGCCCGGAAGGCGGCGGCGGCGCTCTCGCAGACCCCACGCACGCTGGTCGCGCGCTCGAACGCCGCGCCCGCCGCGTCCAGCCGGCTGATCAGTTCGATCCCCGGCTCCGCGCCCTGCGAACTCTGCTCGATTTCGACGATCAGAACCTCGCCGTGCGGGCGGGCGATGACGTCATAGTCGAGACCGTTCGCCCCGCGCCAGCGCCCGACGAAACCGTCCGTTCCGGCCCCGGTCCGTTGCAGACGGGTCGTGATGACCTCACCCAGAAGGCCCTGAACCGCCCGGCCGATCCAGCTGTCGTGTCCCGTAATGCGCTTGATGCGGCCCGCCTCACGGGTGACCGTCAGATCAGAGCCGTCCAGCACCAGCAGCAGGCCATGAGGCTGAATGGCTTCCGGGATGTGGATCGGTTCCCGGTCGCAGGAATTGAGATCAAGCCGGTCTTCAACCCCCGCGGCGTCGGTCATGCACTCGAACTTCTATCGGGCAGGTGGAACCAGAAGTCTGAAAGCAAGATCGAACGCGTCCGTTCCGCCCTTCAGGATATCATCCTGCATCGCCCGCCCCGAAGCGCACACAGTCTCCATCAGCGTCATGAACGCGCGCCAACGTGATCCGGTTTCATCGCCCCACGGATCAAGAAACTCAAGCCCCGTCAGGGGTATGCTGTCGCGGATCATGCCCTTGCGCATGACGCGGCCGCCGAGCATCGAACCCTCGACGACATAGACCCAGCCGATGGCCTCGCCATAGGTCGGCAGGGCCGCCGCTGACCGATGCTCGGGGGGGCGCGCGCCGAGCGCGTCCAGCCCGGCCAGAATCAGCGGCGAGCGACGGTCAGGTTCGTACCCTTCCGCCCCGAACGCCGACCGCCATGGCGCGATGGCGTCTTCCACGGCCCTGTGCAGAACCAGAAACTGGCCCACCATTTCGGGACGTTCGGCCAGATTCCGTAGCCGGCGCTCGACGTCCGCCTCCGTCTCGATCGCGCTGTGAATATCGGCCGTGGCCGCGCGGAGGGACTGGACAACGGGCGACACGGGCATCCATTGTCCCTACCAGACCCCGCGACGGTGTCACCCCGTGCGTAACGATTGATCGCTGGCCGGACCCGAGCCGCTCACGCGTGGAACGTCCCGGGCTCGCCCGGATCAGCGCGCCGCCGCCTCGCCCCCTCCAAGCACGCTGGTCGCGGTGAAGGTCGGGGCCAGCAGGGCGATATCGTAGCCCAGCGCCAAGTCACGCCAGTCCTCCGGCACGTTCGACAGCCCCCCGGCCCGGAGCGCCCGCAGATCAACCAGCATCCACGATCCCGGCGCCGCATCGCCCGGCCGGGCGAGGACGACATCCTTGCGCCAGTCCGCGTCCTCGGAGTCCATATCGAAGGCGCGCTCGGAGGTCGGTCGTCCGACGCCCGCATACCCCGCGTAGGAGCCCCTCGCCCCCGCCACCATGATGTGCAGAGCCGTGACGCCCTCCCCCTCGGCCCGCTCGGCCACATAGGCGCCGATGTCGCGCTGATTGAGCGGATTGAGCGACTTGTACAAATGCCAGGCGCCGAACTTCATCAGCACCCGTGCGTCAGGATTTTCGGCCAGACGGGCGGCGAGCGTGCGCTTCATCAGTCGCGCCCGGCGGCCGTTCGGATCGCCCTGACGCGCCTGCGACGCCTGATAGATGGCGCGGCTTTCCGTCAGCAGGCCGAACAGATACTGGACGCGCGCGCCACCATCCTGCGCGATCGCGGCAGCGGCCTGATCAAGGTCATCCTGCGCGGCGGAGAGCAGGAACAGCGCGCCCGGTGATCCTGAGGCCAGCGCGGCGGCGGTCGCTTCCTGCTCCTTCGCGGCCAGACCCGTCAGGGCGGCGCGGGTGAGCGGACCCGGGTTCGCGGCCAGCATTTCCTCAAGCAGATGACCGCTGGCGCCGAGGAATTCCTGATCCAGTCCCCACAACTCGAAGTCCGGTCCGGCGGCGGCGGCGCAATCGCCCACCGTCCGGACCTCATCGCGTCCGCGATAGAAGGCGATGGCGTCCGGATGCGTGGTCAGGAAATCGCCCATCAGTGTCTCGCGGTCATCTGACCTCATGACGGAACCGACGACACGAGCCGCTTCCGGGCCCGTCTCGATGACCATGGCGTCGAGGCCGGAGGGCGCCATCAGTCGACAGATACGGGTCGTGAGCTCCGGGATTTCCCGCGTCATGTGGGTCTCGCCGATCAGAACATAGCGGCTGCCCGCGACGGCCTCGGAAAGGACCAGCCCGCCCGCGCCTGAAAGACCGTCCGCATTGACCTCCACAGACGTGATCACCCGGGCAAGGCGCGCAGGAAAGTCGGAAGACGCGTCCTGGGCGACCGCACTGGTCGCAAGCGCGCCGAAACCGGCCAGAAGAACCGCCGAAAGACCCCGATGAACTTTACGCACTGCTTCCCCCGAAAATGAATCAACTGCAAAGCTCGTCTAGCGAGACCCACCGGGGATGGCCAATGAACTCGCGTCCACATCGGGGCGGCCATTGATCCGGGGCTGTAACCGTTTACGCTGGCATTTGAAGGGTTCAGACGGCGGGCAACGCCGCGAGCCGACCAGTTTTGTAATGGGCAGGAAACATGGCTGACGTCCGGCTGACCGGCGTGACCAAGCGCTTCGGGACGACCGAGGTGCTGAAGGGAATCGATCTGGAGATCGCGGACGGCGAGTTCGTCGTCTTCGTCGGCCCCTCGGGCTGCGGGAAGTCGACCCTGCTGCGCACCATCGCCGGTCTGGAAGAGGCGTCGGGCGGCGAGATCGCCATCGGCGGGCGCACGGTCAACGACCTGTCCCCGTCGGACCGGGGCATCGCCATGGTGTTCCAGTCCTACGCGCTCTATCCGCACATGAGCGTATATGAAAACATGGCCTTCGGGCTGAAACTTGCGAAGGCGGACAAGGCCGAGATCGACCGCCGGGTGCGCGCCGCCGCCGAAACGCTGAACATCACCGACTATCTGGAGCGCAAGCCCAAGGCCCTGTCCGGCGGCCAGCGCCAGCGCGTCGCCATCGGTCGCGCCATCGTGCGCGAGCCCGAGGTCTTCCTGTTCGACGAGCCCCTGTCCAACCTCGACGCCGCCCTGCGCGTGCGGATGCGCTACGAGTTCGCCGGCCTGCACGAGCGGCTGGAGACGACCATGATCTACGTCACCCACGACCAGGTCGAGGCGATGACGCTGGCGGACAGGATCGTGGTGCTGAACAGCGGGATCATCGAACAGGTCGGCGCGCCGATGGAGCTGTACGAGCGCCCCCGCAACCTGTTCGTGGCCGAGTTCATCGGCAGCCCGAAGATGAACCTGATCCCCGCCGAAATCGTCACCGCGACCGCGAAGGCCGCGACGGTGAAAACGGCGCTGGGCGACACCCTGAAGGTCTCCGTCGACGCCTCCGCCGCCAAGGCCGGAGACGCCGTCACCGTCGGCATTCGTCCCGAACACCTGACCAGCGGCGGCAAGGCCGGGGACATCAAGGCCGAGGTCACCTTCGCCGAGACCCTGGGTCACGCCACCTTCGCCTACGCCGCCTATGGTGACACGGCGCTGACGCTTCAGCTGCCCGGCGACGTGCGGCCGAAGACCGGCGAGGCCCTGACGCTGGCCGTACCCGCCGGTCAGGCCCACCTGTTCGACGCCTCCGGAACCGCTTTCGACCGTCTGTAGGCGGAAGGCGTGTTGCATCGCACAAGCGCGGGCTTACAGATGGAGCCATGCCCTCCCCGGCCACGCTGACCATCGACCTGAACGCGCTCGCCGCCAACTTCCACACCCTTGAGGCCGTGGGCGGCGTGCCTGTGCACCCGGTTGTGAAGGCCGACAGCTACGGCCTCGGCGCGATCGCTTGCGCCTCGCGACTGATGACCGAGGGCGCCCGCACCTTCTTCGTCGCCCGCGCCGCCGAGGGCGAGGCCCTGCGCAGCGCCCTGGGGCCGGAGCCGGTGATCCATGTGCTGGACGGCTGCCTGACGGGCCATGCCGCCCGCCTGATCGCGGCGGACCTGCGCCCCGTGCTGAACACGCCGGACCAGCTGGCCGAGTGGCGGGCCGCGAACGGCGGCGCCTGCGGCCTGCAGATCGACACCGGCATGAACCGTCTGGGCTTCCGTCCCGGGGACGCGCCCGAGCCGTTTGACGGTCTGGATCTGGTGCTCAGCCATCTGGCCTGTTCCGACGACCCCGATGAGCCGATGAACGCCCGCCAGCGGGACGCCTTCGCCGCCGCCGCGCAACGGTATCCCGGCGCGACCCGCTCATTCGCCAACTCGGGCGGGGTCTTCCTCGGCCCCGCCTACGCCTTCGACGCCCTGCGTCCGGGCATCTGCCTTTACGGCGGCGGCCCGGAAGGCCGCCCCGATCCCCGCATCAAGGCCGTCGCGACCCTGGAAGCGGAGGTGCTGCAGGTCCGGGATGTCCCGGCGGGTGAAACCGTCGGCTATTCGCGCGGCTTCCATGCGGTCCGCCCGACGCGCATAGCGACCTGCGCGGCGGGCTATGCGGACGGCCTGCTCCGTAGCTACAGCCCCGGGGGACAGGTCTTCGTCGGCGGCGCCCTGCGGCCGATCGTCGGACGGGTGTCGATGGACGTCTGCGCCGTGGACATCGGCGATCTGGACGTCGCCGTCGGCGACAGGGTCGAACTGTACGGCGCCAACCGTCTGCTGGATGACGCCGCCGCCGCCGCCGGCACCATCAGCTACGAGCTGCTGACCTCGGTTACGGTGAGAGTTCCGCGCCTCTACGTCGGGTAGCGGACGACCCCCGGATAACCGCACAACTATTTCCAATAAACTCAAGCTTACAGAAGTCAGGCACGTTGTCGGATCATTTAATCGCCGTCAGTTCTGGGCTGACTGCACAGCTTGTTATGTAAGCAACCGGACATAGAGAATTAATACTCGAGCACACGGAACCCGAGCTTCCCCCGCAAGTTGAGCCCGCTCAAGCGAGAACGCCTCTCGCGTGATCGGGGAAACAGATGCGTGTGCTTGTGACCGGTAGCTCGGGCTTCGTCGGCAAGGCTCTGATGGAGCATCTCAGCGGACTTGGGCATGAGGTCTGCGGCTTCAGTCGCCAACCCCGCCCGTTCTCGATCGCGGGCGACCTGCTCGATCCCGCCACCATCCGGCATGCGCTTGAGACCTTCCGCCCGGATGTCATCTACAATCTGGCGGCCGAAACCGATCTCAAGGGCGAGGCTGTCAACGGCTATGCGGCCAACACGGTCGGGGTGCGCAACCTGCTCGACGAGGTCCAGCGCTCGCCCACGGTTCGGCGGGTGATCTGGGCGTCATCACAACTGGTCTGCAAGCCGGGCCGACCGCCCGCCTCCGACACCGACTACTTCCCCGAAGGCGGCTATGGCGAAAGCAAGGTCGTGGGCGAAAAGATGGTTCGCGCCCGTTCCGGTGGCGGCAAGGAATGGGTGATCTTTCGTTCCACCACGATCTGGGGGCCGGGCATGAGCCCCCACTATGCCTCCATTCTGGGCATGATCCGCAAGGGGCTCTATTTCCATGTCGGCGGACGCCCGCTGATGAAATCCTATTCCTACATCGACAACCTGGTCGATCAGCTGGAGACGCTGGCCACGGCGCCCGCGGAGCAGGTCGCCGGTCGCACCTTCTATCTGGCGGACAGCGAGCCCATCGACCTGCGCGAATGGGCCGGCGGCTTCGCCCGGCATTTCCACAAGGCCATCCCCACCCTGCCGGAGCCGCTCGCGCGTGGCCTCGCGAGGGCCGGCGACGCCATGACCCGTCGCGGCGTGCGCTTCCCGCTGACCAGCCAGCGGCTGGACAACATGCTCACCGAGTACGTCTACGACGTCAGCCCCATCGACCGGGTGAGCGGCCGCACCCGCGTCAGCATGGCGGAGGGCATCGCCAGAACCGCGGACTGGTATCTGCGCGAACGGGCCAGGCCCGCCTGACCCGGCAGGTCAGAACTGGGCGTTGAGGGCGTCCTGCTGGGTCAGGGCGATGGCGAACACGGCGAGGATCATCGGCGCGGCGATGAGGAACAGAACCCGCGCGATCCCCGCCCAACGCGTGACAATCTCGTCGCCCAGCTCCGGGTAGCGACCGCCGAGCAGCCAGCCGATGAAACCGAACACCTCAAGCGAATTCGTCAGCGGGTCAGGCGCGGCGGTCGCCCGTCCGTCCTTCTTCAGGGTCCGCACCCGCCACATCAGCCGGACGGCGCTGAGGCTATAGGCCATGGCGATGACCCAGGTCACGCCGAACAGGATCATGAAGGTCTGAAGCGACATGGGAACCTATGCGTCATTTTTGGACGTATGGCTCTCGAGGCACCCTGCCCCGGCCCCGCCGATTCCTGTAAGCCAACCCCATGGCTAGAGACGGCGCAATATATGTTTGTCAGTCCTGCGGGGCGGTGCACGGCAAATGGTCCGGGCAGTGCAGCGCTTGCGGGCAATGGAACTCCATTGTCGAGGAGAGCCGCTCGGCTCCGCCCGGCGCGCTGAAGCCCGCCGCGACCAGCCGGGCGAAGGGCCTCAATTTCGAGACGCTGCAGTCCGACACGCCCGAGCCCCCGCGCATCGTCACCGGCGTCACCGAGTTCGACCGGGTCTGCGGCGGCGGCGTGGTGCCGGGCTCGGCCCTGCTTCTGAGCGGCGACCCCGGCGTCGGCAAGTCGACCCTGCTGCTGGAAGTGGCCGCCAGGGCCGCCCTCGCCGGGCGCCGCGTCGCCTATATCTCCGGCGAGGAGGCGGTGGAGCAGATCCGCTCCCGCGCCCGCCGCATGGGCTTTGAAAAGGCGCCGGTCGAGCTGGCCTCGGCCACGGCCCTGCGCGACATCCTCGGCACGCTGAAGCGCGAGAAATTCGACATCGTCATCGTCGATTCGATCCAGACCCTCTGGTCCGACGTTCATGAGGCCGGGCCGGGTTCGGTCACCCAGGTCCGGGCCTGCGCCAGCGAGATGGTGCGGCTGGCCAAGTCGGGCGGCCCGGCGGTCATTCTGGTCGGCCACGTCACCAAGGACGGCCAGGTCGCCGGTCCCCGGGTGGTCGAGCACATGGTCGATGCGGTTCTGAGCTTCGAGGGCGAGCGCGGCTATCCCTTCCGCATCCTGCGCGCGGGCAAGAACCGCTTCGGGGCCACCGACGAGATCGGGGTGTTCGAGATGGGCGACGGCGGACTGCGCGAGGTCAGCAATCCCTCCGCCCTCTTCCTCGGCGAGGGCAAGGATCGGGCGCCGGGCGCGGCGGTCTTCGCCGGCATCGAAGGCTCGCGCCCCGTGCTGGTCGAGATGCAGGCGCTGGTGTCCAAATCCGCCTACGGCACGCCCCGCCGCGCGGTCGTCGGCTGGGACACCGGTCGCCTGGCCATGGTTCTGGCTGTGCTGGAGGCGCGCTGCGGCATCAGCTTCGGCGATCAGGACGTCTATCTGAACGTCGCGGGCGGCCTGCGGATCAATGAACCCGCCGCCGATCTGGCCGCCGCGTCGGCCCTGATCAGCTCGGCCATGGACATGCCCCTGCCGCAGGGCTGCGTCGTCTTCGGCGAAATCAGCCTGTCCGGCGAAATCCGCGCCGTCGGCCGCGCCGAGGCAAGGCTGCGCGAGGCCCAGAAGCTGGGCTTCGATCAGGCCCTGTCGCCGGTCCTGACCGTCAAGGACAAGGGCGTAAAGGTCACAGCGGTGAACCGACTCAGCGAAGCGGTCGAACGAATCTCGCAAAACCGCTATTGAGACTGAACGTCCGGGTTTCGAGCGCGCATGAACGGTTTTGACGTCGTCGCCATTCTGGTTCTGATCGCCTCGGCCGCGGCCGGATGGGTGCGCGGGGGCACGCGCGAGATCATCACCCTGTTCAGCTTCGTGCTGGCCGCCTTCATCGCCCTGATCGCCCTGCCGCTGACGGCTCCGCTGGGCCGGGCGCTGGTCAATCCCGACTGGGCCGGAACGATCTTCGCGGCCATCCTGACCTTCCTGCTGATCTATTTCGGCATCCGCATCTTCGGCTCGATCCTGTCGAAGCGGGCGCAGGCGCATCCGCAACTCGGCGGCGTGGACCGGTTCGTCGGCGTCTTCGTCGGCGCGGCGCGCGGACTGGTGCTGCTGGGCGCAATCCATCTGGTGATCGCCGCCGCCATGCCGGGCGAAAGAACGCCGGGCTGGCTGACCAACGCCGCCGTGCGTCCGCTGACCGCCGGGGCCGCCCGCGCCATCCAGATCATCCTGCCGGGCATCGGCCGGGGCGTGGACGCCCTGACGCCGGTCGTCTCTTCGTCCGTGAGCAAAGGTTTTTCGGAAGAAGAAGCCTTGCCCTCGCCCCAAACAGACAATACTTCGCCCGCGTCCGCCGCCCGCTAGCGCCCCTGCTTCATCGGAGCCCCACGATGAGCCGCCTCGACCATTCCATCGCCGCCCCCGTCGTTCATCGGGAGCACCATCGAGACGCCGACGACGACCGTCCGCGTCTGGAATGCGGGGTCTGCGGCGTCTGGGGCGCGGACACGGACGAAGCCTCCTCCATCGTCGCCCTGGGCCTGCACGCCCTGCAGCATCGCGGTCAGGAAGCCTGCGGCATCGCCAGCGTCCACGACGCCCGCTTCCACACCGAACGCCACATGGGTCTGGTCGGAGACGCCTTCGGCGGCGCCAATCTGGCGGAACGCATGCCGGGTTCGGCGGCCGTGGGCCACACCCGCTACTCCACCGCCGGCGGCAGCTTCCTGCGCAACATCCAGCCGATGTTCGCCGATCTGGACCAGGGCGGCATCGCCATCGCCCACAACGGCAACCTGACCAACTTCAAATACCTGCACAGCCAGTTGGTCTCGGAAGGCGCCATCTTCCAGTCGACCTCCGACTCCGAGGTGATCCTTCATCTGATCGCCCGCAGCCGTAAGGCCAAGATCGTCGACCGCTTCATCGACGCGCTGGGCCGGATCGAGGGCGGCTACGCCCTGGTCTGCCAGACGCGCTCGAAGATGATCGGCGCCCGTGACCCGCTGGGCATCCGTCCGCTGGTTCTGGGCCGGCTTGGCGACGCCTGGGTTCTGGCTTCCGAGACCTGCGCCCTGGACACCATCGGCGCCACCTTCGTGCGCGACGTCGAGAACGGCGAGGTCATCGTGATCGACCACGACGGTCTGCGCTCGGTGAAGCCCTTCCCGGCCAAGGCCGCCCGCCCCTGCCTGTTCGAATACGTCTACTTCGCCCGCCCCGACAGCGTCGTGAACGGCAAGTCCGTCTATGAGGTCCGCAAGCGCATGGGGCGCGGTCTGGCCCGCGAATATCCGATCGACGCCGACGTGGTCGTTCCGGTGCCGGATTCGGGCGTGCCCGCCGCCCTCGGCTATGCTCAGGAAAGCGGCATCCCCTACGAGATGGGCATCATCCGCAGCCACTATCTGGGCCGCACCTTCATCCAGCCCAGCCAGGGCGCCCGTCAGAAGGGCGTGCGCATGAAGCACAGCCCGAACCGCGAGGTTCTGGCCGGCAAGCGCGTGGTGCTGATCGACGACTCCATCGTGCGCGGCACCACCTCGGTGAAGCTGGTGCGCGCCGTCCGCGCCGCCGGTGCGACCGAGGTTCACCTGCGCTCGGCCTCGCCGCCGATCCTGTACCCGGACTTCTACGGCATCGACATGCCCGAGCGGGATCAGCTGATCGCCGCGAACAAGACGCTGGAAGAGATGCGCGCCTACCTCGAGGTGGACTCGCTCGGCTTCCTCTCGGTCGACGGCCTGTACGGCGCCATGGACGCCGGCGTCCGCGACAGCGCCAATCCGCAGTTCACCGATCACTACTTCACCGGCGACTATCCGACCCGCCTGCTGGACCGTGAAATCGAGGAAGGCGGCCGCGAGGACAATACCCGGCAACTGTCGCTGCTCGTCAGCGCCTGAGGCATCCGCTTCCGACGCCGACAGGCTACCGCGCGTCCTCGTCCGGATGGGGCGTCCAGCCCGTCCAGTCCTGCGACGTATGGAAGACCCTGTGAATCCATAATCCGCCATCGGGGCCTCCGAGCAGCGAATAGACGATCAGATACGGCGTCCTGAGTACGGACTTCTCATACGTGCCCTCGCAATAGCCGGGGCGACCAATGGGCCGCCGGGCCAGCGCCGCGACAGTCTCGTCCAGACGGTCAGCCAGATGATCGGCCGCCGCCTCGTTCTTCTGGGTCAGGTAGGCGATCGCGGCGTCAAACTGGTTCAACGCCGTGTCGGACCAGCGAACGGACCTCACGTCTTTGATCTGGGCCCGTCTGATCTGTGTCTGTCGATGGTTCCGCGGATGCGAGCCATCGCGTCCTCGTGGGAGACGGTTCGACCTTCGCGGAAATCTTCCCGGGATTGCTCGACCGCCTCAAGCATTTCCAGTTCCCGATCCAGAAAGGCTTCCATGGCCCGCTCGGCTACCGCGGACGGCGTTCTTTGGGTGCGCTCTGCAAACAGGCCGAGCTTGGACTTGAGAGATTCACTCACACGCAGGTTCAGCGTTGCAGTCTTGGCCATCGCAATCTCCAACAACAACACAATGTAACACATTGACCCTTCGGCTCGCCAGACCTACGACGCCGCCATGACTTCCGATCTTCCCCTCAAAGACCGTATCGCCCTCGTCGTCGGGGCCACTCGCGGCATCGGTTACGAAAGCGCGCTCGCGCTCGCCAAGGCCGGCGCGCACGTCATCGCCACGGGCCGCACCCAGGGCGCGCTGGAAGATCTGGACGACGCCATTTTCGCCGCCACCGGCCAGCACGCGACCCTGATCCCGTTCGACCTCGTGGACGGCGGCGGCATCGACCGCATGGGCGGCGCCCTGTATGAGCGCTTCGGCAAGCTGGACATCTGGGTGCAGGCCGCCGCGACCATGGGCGCCGAGGGCCTGACGCCGGTGTCGAACGCCGACCCGCGCGGCTTCGCCAAGGTCGAGAAGACCAACTTCACCGCCGTCTATCGCCTGATCCGTTCGCTGGAGCCGCTTCTGAAGGCGTCGGACGCCGCCCGCGTCATCCACCTGACCACCAGCGTCGCCACCGTCCCGCGCGCCTTCTGGGGCGCCTATGCGGCGACCAAAGCGGGCGCCGAGGCCCTGATGAAATGCTGGGCCGACGAGATCGAGTCCATGCCGATCCGCGTCGCCATCCTCGATCCGGGCCGCATGCGCACCCAGCTGCGCGCCCAGGCCTATCCGGGCGAAGACCCGGAACAGAACATCCACCCGTCAGCCATCGGCCCGCTGATCGTCGAACTGGCTCGTCCGGACCTTGAGCCGCCGCTGACGGTCAGCTTCAAGGAATGGAACGCAGGCCCGCAGGCGTCGGCGCTGGTCTGATTGACGGAATGCGGCTCGTCCCGGCGAGCCGCGATCCGTCCCGCGACGATTGAGACGGACCCGGAGGACCGGTCGGATCGGCCCATGTCGATCTATTCCCTCCTCCTCGCTGTTCACATCGCCGGCGGCCTCGGCGCCGTCCTCATCGGGATCGCGCCTGTCCTGACCCGCAAGGGTGAGCGCGCCCATCGCCTGACCGGCCGAGCCTCCGCCTCCAACTATGTCGTCATCCACTGGCGCGACCGCGAGGGCCTGCTGCGCGAGACCCTTCAGACGCTGGAAGCCCGCCTCACCCCGCACGGCTTCGCCCGCGGCCACCGCTCGACGCTGGTGAGCCTCGCGCGGGTGCGGGCGCTGAAGCCCCTGTCCGACGGCGCCTGGCGGCTGACGCTGGACAGCGGAACGGAGCTGGTGGTCAGCCGGTCGTATCGGGATGATCTGTTGGCGCGTCTGAAGACGCCTCGCCCTGCGCCTCTTCCCGAACCGTCCTGATCGGCTCCGGCAACAGCGGCGGCGTGCTGTCGAAGAAGGTCAGATGGTCTTTCCAGATGTCGTGTGTCCGTTGGCGCGTCGCCTCGGTGTGGCAGCCCATCAGAACGATGGTGCGGATTGTTCCGCCCTTCACCAGATCCCACTGCGCATCACAGCGGACCTCGGCATAGGCCTCCCATGCCTTCTGCGCCGCGTTCAGGAGCTCAACCTGCCGCGTCGGCTCATCGCCGTACTCGCCGGACCCGGCATCCGTGGCCGCTGCCCGTTCCAGGGCCCGATCCAGATAGCGCTGCATACGCGCCTGCTCGGCGTTCACATCCTCAAGCGCACAGACATTGAGTTCCAGCGTATTCCCGTCCCGGACGCACCGGGGCTCCTCATGCGCATAGCTCGGGGCTGGCTCCGGCGGTCCGAACAGGGACTCGGCCTGCGAGGAAGGCGCGACTTGCAGGGCAAGCGACAGCGCGACAGCGAGAATCATCGGCGGGCTCCAGCGGACATCGCCAAGCTAGAGCGAGCCTCGCTCTTGTCGAGCCTGCCCTACTTCTTCGGCGCGTGCTTCTGACCCGTGCGAATTCGGCCCGAGCGGGAGACCTGACGCGCCCCGCCGCGCGCGCCCTTCTGGACGGCGATGGAGGAGCCGGCCTTCTTGGACGAACTGGCCTTCACGCCCGAGACGACCTTGGGCTGATGCTTGCGGGTCTTCTTCTGCTCCAGCGCCTTGCCCGGCAGGTTGGACAGCCGCTCCTCGGCCTCCTTGGCCTTCTTCACGCGGCGCGGCGCGGTCTTGGCGTCGCCCTTGTAGCGTTCCGGCCCCGACTTGGCGCCGCCCTCGGCATAGGGGTTGTCGCCGCTCGACTTGACGATCAGGCGGATCGGCGTGCCGGGCAGGTCGAAGCTCTCGCGCAGCGAGTTCACCAGATAGCGCTTGTAGTGGTCCGGCATCGCCTCGGCGCGGCTGGCCATCAGCACGAAGGTCGGCGGACGGGCCTTGGTCTGGGCCATGTATTTCGGCTTGATGCGCTTGCCGTCGACGGCGGGCGGCGGGTGCCGCTGGGTCGCCATGGACAGCCAGGTGTTCAGGTCCTTGGTCTTCACCTTGACCGACCAGGTGTCATAGGCCTTCAACACCGCGGGCATCAGGCGCTCGACGCCCCGGCCCGAGTGCGAGGACAGGGCCACGAACGGCGTGCCCTTCAACTGGGGCAGCTTGTCCTCGGCCATGGCCTTCAGCTTCGCCATGCGGGACTGGGGTTCTTCCTCCAGGTCCCACTTGGACGCGACATAGATCAGCGCGCGCCCTTCCCGCTCGACCAGATCGGCCAGTTGCAGGTCCTGGATGTCGAAGGCGTTGTCCTTGTCCATCATCAGGATCACCACCTCGGCGAAGGTGATGGCCCGGATGGTGTCGGCGACCGACAGCTTCTCCAGCTTCTCCTGCACCCGCGCCTTGCGGCGCATGCCGGCGGTGTCGACGAAGCGGATGGCCCGGCCTTCGTATTCCCAGTCGACCGAGATCGAGTCGCGCGTGATGCCCGCCTCCGGCCCGACCAGCAGACGATCCTCGCCCAGAAGGCGGTTCACCAGCGTGGACTTGCCCGCGTTCGGGCGGCCGATGACGGCGATGCGGATCGGTTTGTCGGTTTCCTCGACCTCTTCGATGAAGATGTCGGCCGAGGCCGCCAGAATGGCCTGATACAGGTCCGCCATGCCCTCGCCGTGCTCGGCGGAGATGGCCACCGGCTCGCCGAAGCCCAGCGCATGGGCCTCGCCCACGCCGCCGCCGCTTTCACGGCTCTCGGACTTGTTTGCCAGCAGGATGATCGGCTTGTGCACCTTGCGCAGACGGTCGGCGAAGATGCGGTCCAGCGACGTCACGCCCTCGCGGGCGTCCATCATGAACAGGATCAGTTCGGCGTCGTCGATCGCCGCTTCGGTCTGCTCGCGCATCCGGGCCTCGAGGCTTTCGTCGGTGACGTCCTCGTAGCCCGCCGTGTCGATCAGCGTCAGGTCCATGTCCCCGATGTTGCCGTCCGCATAGCGACGGTCGCGGGTCACGCCCGGGCGATCATCGACCAGCGCGAGCCGCTTGCCGACGAGGCGATTGAAAAGTGTCGACTTGCCTACGTTCGGGCGGCCGACGATGGCGACTTTGAGAGCCATGTCGGCCTTCTAACGCAGTTCGCGGGTTTTGGTCAGCGAATGCTGAGCAGGACGCCGCGATCAGTCAAAACATAGACCGCGCCGTTATAGGCGGCCGGGGCGATATAGGCGGGACCGCCCAGCTTGATCGAGCTGGTCTCGGCGCCCGTCTTCGGGTCGAGGGCGATCAGGTCACCGTCCGAATTGGTCAGCAGCAGGCGGTTCGACGCCAGCAGCGGCCCCGACCATTCCGGGGTCACGGTGCGGTCGAAGAAGCCCAGGAAGCCGCCTTCCTGACGGACGCGGCCCTCGTTGAGGTTCCGCGTCCAGTAGACCTGTCCGCTCTCGCGGTTGATCACCGTCAGTTCGCCGCTCTTCGACACGACATAGACCACGTCGCCGACCGGCAGCGGGGCGTTCACGCCCGCGATGGGCAGTTGCCACTTCGGCTGGCCGGAGCGGACTTCCATCGCCGACAGGACGCCCGAATGGCCGACCGCATAGACGACGCCGCGGCTGACGACCGGACGACCGGCGATGTCGCGAATTTCCGACAGGGCGCTGGTGCGGCTGGTGCGCGACAGGGTCTGGCTCCACAGCGACTGGCCGGTGGCCGCGCGCAGGGCGGTGACTTCACCCGACGAGAAGGGCGCGATGACCGTATCGCCGGTCACGGCCGGGCTGGACGCGCGCATGATGCGGGCAGGCTCGGGAATGCCGCGATACGACCAGGCCTGCTGACCGTTGGCCGCGTCGAAGGCGAGCATCTGGTTCTCGACGTCCACCACGAACACGCGACCGCCTGCGAAGGTCGGAGCGCCGTGGATCGGCACGTCCACGCGGGTGGTCCAAAGCACCGCGCCGGTGGCCTGATCCAGCGCCGTGACGACGCGATAGCCCGAGGAGACGAAGACCTTGCCTGCGCCGACGGCCACGCCGCCGCCGAAGCCGCCGCCGCCCGAACCGCCGCCGATGCCGAAGAAGCCGCCGGGGGCGTCGCGTTCGTCCGGCTTGATGTTGGCCTTCCAGCTGACCGCGCCCGTGGCGGCGTCAACGGCCGAAACCGTGGCTTCGCCGTCCATGACGAAGACGCGGCCGCCGTCGGCCACGATGGGCGACATGACCTGATGGGTCCGCGACGAGCCCGCGCCGATGTTCCGACGCCAGGCGACCGTGAAGTCCGCCGCGCCGATGACGTGCTCGACCGAGTTTTCAGCCGTGCCGCCCGGCTGGGTCCAGGCCACGGCGGCCTGCGGACCCGGAATGAAGAAGTCGCGGCCCGACAGCGCCGCCGACGGGGCCAGTTGCTGTTCGAACTCCAGGACGGAGATCCGCTGACCGGCGGTGGCCGTCGCGGTGTTGCCGTCGTTGCCGCCCAAGCCGAATGGCAGGACGTTGCGCACCGACGAGCAGGAGGCGGCGGTCATGGCGAGCCCGCACAGCAGGGCGACTTTAAGCACACGGTTCATGGCGAACGTCCTGGAGGCCGGGGTCACGGGCGGGCCGGAGCGGCGGGCTGAGGAGCTTGGGGCGCGGCGGCCGCCTGGGCCGGAGCTTGCGCCGGAGCCTGGGCCCGGTTCGGGGCGGCGGCGGCCTGGGCGGCGGCCATCTGGCCGACGATGGCCTGCACATTGGCCGCGCCGCCGGAGTCGATGGCGTCCAGAGCGATCTGGGCGTGCTGGCTGACCAGCGGCGGCGTGTCGATGTCGTTCTTCAGGACGACAAGGATCGCCTTGGCCTCGTTCGGCTTGCCGTGTTGCAGCAGGGCCAGGGCCAGGGCTTCTTGGGCGAAGGCGTTGAACGGGCGGTCGTCGCCGCTCAGGGCTTCGGCGCGCTTGGTGACCTGTTCGAGGGTCTCGATGTCCATCGCCAGCAGCAGGGCCTTGTAGGCGGCCGGGCCGGAGATCAGCGGATCGCGCGAGGCGGCGGCGGCTTCATCGAGGAAGGCCAGGGCCTGGGCGTCACGACCGGCGTCCAGCGCGATGCCCGCGCGGTGTTGCAGCGCCAGGGCCTTGTAGGCGCTGTTCCCCTCCTTCGCCGCCTGGGCGAAGGCGGCGTCGGCGCCGACCGGGTTGTTCGACTGGAGCGATTCGAGCCCTCGCTCCATCGCGATGGAGGCCTTGTCCGCCTTCGAGGTCTCCCACGATTGCCAGCCCCAGAACGCCAGTGCCCCGATCAGCGCGACGACCAGCACACCGCCGACAATGGGCAACCACACGCGGGCGAGACGCTTGTACCGTTCGGAGCGAAGCTCCTCCTCGACCTGCTCGAAGACATCAGACACTGAATGGTCGCCCCAAAGAACGGCTCCACAGAACCGTTGAATTTCAATCCGGCCGGACCCTAGACCATTTTTGCTTCAGGTCGGAACGACCTGAATCCAAAAAATGGTCGAGATCCCTACTGGAGCCCGTCCGTGCGGCGGAACCGAAGTCCACTTCCGCTTGACGGCCTCTAGAGGGTCAACCGCGCGCCCGCAACGCAGGCTTTACTGCGCGACGGGCTTTTTCGAGAAGTAGGTCTCGACTTCGGCAGGAAAACGGCGGCTCCGGACGTCCGCGGCGTATGCGCCCACGGCCCGGTCGATCTCGCTCTTCAGATCCGCGTAGCGGCGGACGAATTTCGGGGTCCAGTCGAACACGCCCAGCATGTCGTGGACCACCAGAATCTGCCCGTCGCAGGCGGCGGAGGCCCCGATGCCCACCGTCGGCTTGTCGATGGCCTCGGTGATGTCGCGCGCCAGCCCCTCGGCCACACCCTCGATGACCACGGCGAAGGCGCCGGCGTCGGCGGTGGCCTCGGCCTCGGCGATCACCCGCAGGCGCTCTTCCTCGGTTCGGCCCTTGGCCTTGAAGGCGCCGTCGGTCAGCACCGCCTGCGGACGCAGACCCACGTGCCCCATCACCGGAATGCCGCGCTGGACCAGATAGGCGATGGTCTCGGCCACCGTCGGGCCGCTTTCCAGCTTCACGCCCTGGGCGCCGGTTTCCTTCATCACCCGCGCGCAGTTCTCGTAGGCGACTTCCTTGGCGCCTTCATAGCTGCCGAAGGGCATGTCGATCACGACCATGGCGCGCTTCGAACCGCGCATGACCGCCTGACCATGCAGAATCATCATCTCCAGCGTCACGCCGACCGTGTTGGGCAGGCCGTGCACCGCCATGCCGACGCTGTCGCCGACCAGCAGCAGGTCGCAGTGGGCGTCCAGAATCTCTGCGGTCGGGGCGTCGTAGGCGGTCAGGCAGACCAGCGGCTCCCCGCCCTTGCGGGCCCGGATATCGGGCGCGGCGAGGCGACGGACGGTTTCCTGCTTCTGGCTGGACATGGGGAGGCTCCGGTTCAGGACATCGCCTAGATAGGCGTCCGGAGCCCCACCGTCACCTCACACTTCCTGGGACAGACGCAACAGCCCGATCGACGCCACCGCGATCAGACCGGCGGCGGCCACCCAGAACATCTGCATTCCGCCGACCGGCGCCAGATCCATCGAACCCAGCCCGAAGCGATCCAGTCCATCCTGCAGGACCGATTGCGCGTTGACGCTGGCGGCCTGAAGCCCATGCCCCACCAGCGCCGCGGACTCGCCCGGCTCCGCGCTGAGACGAACCGTCAGCACCTCGCGCGCCGCCACGCCCAGACCCAGCACGCTGGCGAGGCCCAGAATGAGAAAGCGAAGGCGGGAACCGCGTTGCAGACGCTGCTCGACTTCCGCCGTGAACAGCGGCGCGTCCGGCAGGGACGGCGCCCGGGCGAACAGGCGCTCGATCGCCGGATCGAACTCTTCAGCCGACATGCTGCGTCCTCCCCATTGAGTCTGCGGGCTGTAGCCGCGCGCGGAGTTTATCCAGACCACGTTTGACATGAGACTTCACCGTGCCGAGTGGCAAATTCAGGGCCGTGGCGATCTCCGGATGCGCCATCCCCGCGCCGTGGCACAGGGACACGCACAGCCGTTCGACCTCGCTCAACCCCTTCAGGGCTTCATCGAGGTCCATCAGCCCGCCCGGATCGGGCGCGGCGATGACCTCTTCGGTTTCGACTTCAGCGACATAGCGGGCTTCCTTGGCCACCCGCTTGATGTAGAGGCGGGCCGCGATGCGCTTCACCCAGGCGGCGAAAGTGCCCTCGCCGCGAAACTCGGCGCAGCGTTCGAACGCCTGGATGAAGGCGTCCTGTGCGATGTCGTCCGCCAGCGCGGGCTGGGCGCCCATCCGGCGCAGCAGGCCGCGCACGGCCGAGCCGTGACGCCGCACCAGCTCGCCGAACTCCCGACGTCCGCCCGCCGCCGCTGAGGCGGCGAGCTCGACATCGTGCCGATCTACCAGGGCCTGGGCCATGAGGGTTCCCCTGTCCTGCCCGACCTCAGTCCTTGTTCTTGTTGAAGAAGCCCAGACCCAGGAAGGCCACGCCGACGGTGGCCGGGATCGCCGAGACCGCGAGCATGCCGTACATGATCTCTTCCTCGAAGAAGGACAGAGCCGCGCCGCACAGCGCCAGACCGACGGAGACCGCCAGCAGGATCACGCCCAGGCGGATGTCGCGGGTCGCGGACGGCGGGCGATGGATCGAGGCGCTCATCGATTCGATCACATCAGCCGGCAGGGGCTGCCCTTTCTCGATGGCGGATCGAAGGGTGGTCTGGATCTCCCGTTGCGCCTTGACCTTCTGCATCGTCTGGAAACCGACGATGGCGACGATCATGATGAAGGGGGACAGCGGGATCAGAAGTTCAAAGTCCATGACGACGACCTTTTTGAATGTCTTGAACCGGAGCCTGACGTTCCGGCCTTCTGACGACAAGAGGCGGCGATATGGGCGTATGGATGCGAACCTTCGCGTGAAACTTTCGTAAGGCGGCGCGAGCGCGCTAGAGAGGGCGAAACAGGGAGTATCGTTATGATGGATCGCCGCACGGTTCTGGCCGGAATGGCCGCCGCCCCCGTGGCCGCCTGCGCCTCCACCCCGGCGCCCGTCACCGCCCAACGCACCCTGCGGTTGGCCACCTTCAACATCTGGCACAACATGGGCGACTGGGCCGCCCGGCAGCCCCTGCTGATCGAGGCCGTGCGCGCCGCCGACGCCGACGTCATCGCCCTGCAGGAAGTGCTGGAAGACGCCGCCGTCGGCCTGCCCAATCAGGCGCGGACCTTGGCCGATGCCCTGGGCGGCTATGAGATGCGGTTCGTCTCGACGGACCCGGAGGGCGCGCCGCGCCGCTACGGCAATGCGGTGCTCAGCCGTCTGCCGCTTCTGGCGAGCGATTCGAGGAAGCTCGAGCCGCTGGACGACTATCGCACCGCCCTGCGGGTGCGGGTCGATGTGGGCGGTCGGGCCGTCGATGTCGTGAACACCCATCTGGCCTGGCAGCAGGACGCCCAGGCCGTGCGGGCGCGCCAGATCGCCGATCTGCTGGGCTGGTTGCCGAACGACGCAACCCCGCTGGTGGTCACGGGAGACTTCAACGCGGTGCAGGAAGACGCGGGCCTGAACGTCCTGACCGGCGAACGCTTCTTCAGCGCCCTGCCCCGCGGCGCGGTCCAGACGACGCTGAACCCCGCCAAGGGCCATCCGAACCGGGTCATCGACCACATCTTCGCCGAACGCGCCCGGTTCGCGCCGGGTGTCTGGTCGCTGCTCGGGGATCAGCCGACCGGCGGCGAATATCCGTCAGATCATTTCGGCGTCGCGGCGACCCTGACCCTGCGCTGAAGCAGGCCCGACAGCCAAAGAGCGCCGCCTCCGGCCACGGCGATCAGCCCCAGCACCATCGCCACCGGCGAAAGCACCGGCGCGACCTCGCCCGACAGCCGCATCAGGATCGGCGCCAGCGCCCACAGGACGATGCCCGCGACCGTCAGCCAGGGCAGCATCGCCACGACAGTCAGCCAGGCGCGCCGCCGCGCGACCCGCTCGGCCACATCGGCCTCGAAGGCGTAATCGCGTCGGGGCGGGGCCTCGGCGGCGAACAGGGCGGCGAGTTTCTGTTCAGGCGTCATCGGACCCTCCCAGCGCCTTCAGCAGGCGCGAACGTCCACGGGCAACATGGGACTTCACCGTCCCCAGAGGCAAGCCCAGCGCCAGCGAAACCTCGCCGTGCGACCAGCCGTCGCCCAGACACAGGGCCACGCAGCCCCTGACGTCGGGCGGCAGTTCCGCCATGGCGGCCTGCAAGGCCAGTTTCTCCTCCGGCGACACCCCGGCCGGAAGCTCCAGGCTTTCCAGCCAGCTCGCGTCCCGCGCCGCGCCGCGTCGGGAGCCGCGGATCCGGTCCTGCGCCTTGCGCCAGGCGATGCCGCACAGCCAGGGCCGGACGCCCGCCGGGTCCTTCAGGGTTCGCAGCGAGCGCCAGGCCGCCAGAAAGGCGTCCTGGGCCACATCGTCCGCCTCGGCCCAGCCGCTGCCCAGGAAGCGACGCAGGAAGCCCCGCACCGCCGCCTGATGCCGCTCGACCAGCCGCGAGAAGGCCGCGTCCGAACCGGCGAGCGCGCGGCTCACCAGTTCGGCGTCGCTCAGGGCGCCGTTCACGGTCCGGAATCCCCCCCTTCCGTCCCCTCACCCGCCCCGGCGGCTGGTCAGGGCGCTGATCAGGGCCCAGATCGCCACCGCGCCCATGACGAAGCCCACGATGCTGAAGGCCGTCACCGCGCCGGGGTCGAGGTCCCCGATGACGAAACGCGAGCCCAGGAAGCCGGCGCTCAGGGCCGTGAACAGGCCGAACAGCGACCAGTAGTTCGTCGGGCGCCGCGACGTCGCCGGGGCGCCGTCCCAGTCGTTATCCTCCAGCGGCCGCTGGAGCACCTTCAGCAAGGCCTCCGGCGGCTCCTGCCCCTTCTCCGCATAGGTCTTGATCAGGTTCAGCGCGTCGCGCTGACGGCGGTAGCCGAGATAGCTGTTGTAGGCGCCCATGATCCCGAACCCGATCGGGAAGATCAGCCACCAGAACTGATAGAAGAGGGTTTCCATCGTCATTGCCCCTGTCGGCGGGAGCCTTTCCCCCGCGCTTTCATCCGGTAGTCGCCGTCGCCTGCCGGATTGGATGCGGGACCGGATGATTTTCCACCGGCAGGTTCACGCCGCGCGCCGAACCTCGCAAGGCCCCGCTAGCCGAACGGCCTTCCACGGCGTAGGAATCAGCGAACGCGTCGCTGTCGCCGTCCGCGAACAGCCCGTCCGACATCCCTCCCCTTTTCCGGAGCCGCATCATGGTCCAGGTCACCTATCGCATCGTCGAACACGACGGAGGCTGGGCCTACAAGCTGGGCGACACCTTCTCGGAAACCTTCCCCAGCCACGACGCCGCCCGCGCCGCCGCCGTGACCGCCTCGCGTGAGCAGAAGGTGTCGGATCAGGACGCCTGGATCGAATGGGAAAACACTGACGGACAGTGGATCACCGAGCGCGCAGACGGTCATGATCGCCCGGAGACGAGCGTCGAGGGCTGATTGCCGCAACCGGTTTTTATGATTTCGGACTAGGCGCGGCGATCCATGCCCGCTAGTCGTGCCCCGACTTCAGTGGAACCGGTTACATGCATCAACTGCGCAGCTCAGCCCCTTCCCGTAGAAGACTTCTCGCAGGAGGCGCCATGATGGCCGGAATGATGATGGCTCCCCGTATCGCCGCCGCGAAGGCGCAGGAAAACCTGTCCCGCGTCGACGCCCTGATCGCCCGCATGACGATCGAGGAGAAGGCGGGCCAGCTGAATCTGATGAACGACCCGTTCCGCTGGCGTCCCGAGGGAATCAATCCCGGCGACACCTTCGATTCGGATCAGGCCCAGACCGCCGCCGACATTCGCGCGGGCCGGATCGGCGCCCTGTTCAACGGCGTCGGCGCCGCCTCGACTCGCTATGTCCAGGACATGGCGGTCAAGGAAAGCCGTCTCGGCATTCCCCTGCTGTTCGCGGCCGACATCGTCCACGGCCTGAAGACCACCTTCCCTGTCCCGCTCGGCGAGGCCGCAAGCTGGGATCTGGATCTGGCCGAGCGCACCGCGCGCGCGGCCGCCGTCGAGGGCGGCGCCGCGGGCGTGCACCAGACCTACGCCCCCATGGTCGACGTGGCCCGTGACCAGCGCTGGGGCCGCGTGGTCGAGGGCGCCGGCGAGGACGTCCTGCTGAACAACCTGTTCGCCATCGCCCGCACCAGGGGCTTCCAGGGCGATGACCTGACCCATTGGTCGTCGCTGGTCGCAACGCCGAAGCATTTCGCCGCCTACGGCGCCGCCGAAGCCGGCCTGGACTACAACTCGACCGACATGAGCGAGCAGATGCTGCGCTCGGTCTATCTGCCGCCGTTCAAGGCCGCCTTCGACGCGGGCGCCCTGTCGGTGATGAGCGCCTTCAACGACCTGAACGGCGTGCCGACCAGTGGCAACAAATGGCTGCTGACCGACGTGCTGCACGGCGAGTGGGGCTTCGCCGGCTTCGTGGTCTCCGACTACACCTCCGAGCAGGAACTGATCGCCCACGGCTACGCCGCCGACGGCCGTGACGCCGCGCGTCTGGCCCTGATGGCCGGCGTCGACATGTCGATGAAGAGCGGCCTGTACATCAAGCACATTCCCGAACTGGTCCAGTCGGGCGACGTGCCGGTCGAGCGTGTCGATCAGGCCGTCCGCCGGGTGCTGATGACCAAGGCCGCGCTGGGCCTGTTCGACGATCCCTACCGGGGCTCGGACGTGCGCACCGAGCGCCGCGTCACCGGCAGCCGCGAGCATCTGGACCTCGCCCGCGAGGCCGGCCGCAAGTCCATCGTGATGCTCAAGAACGAAGGCGACCTGCTGCCCCTGCCCAGGACCGGCAAGCGCATCGCCCTGATCGGCCCGTTCGGCGCCGACAAGACCGATGTGTTCGGGCCGTGGTCCGTGTTCAAGGACATGGCGCTGGCGGTGTCGCTGGAAGAGGGCGTGCGCGCCGCGCTCGGCGACGACGCTCACCTGACCGTCGTGAAGGGCTCGGACGTCGAGGCCCCGCTGGCGGGCGGCATCGAGGCCGCCGTCCTGGCCGCCGGGGACGCCGACGTGGTCCTGCTGGCCATCGGCGAATCCAGCGAGATGTCGGCGGAATCCAAGTCCCGCACCGAAATCACCATCCCCGACGCGCAACTGGCGCTGGCCGAGGCGGTCGCCGCCACCGGCAAGCCGGTCGTGGTCCTGCTGCGCAACGGTCGCGGCATGGAGCTGTCGGGCGCGGTCAACGGCGCCGCCGCCATTCTGGTGACGTGGTTCCTGGGCTCCCAGAGCGGCAACGCCATCGCCGACGTCCTGTTCGGCGACCACGCCCCCACCGGCCGCCTGCCGGTCAGCTTCCCCTACAAGTCGGGACAGTCGCCGTTCTATTACGCGCACAAGTCGACCGGCCGCCCCTCGCGCCCGACCGACCGGGAGTTCACCACCAAATTCCGCGGCGTGCCGAACGAGGCCCTCTATCCGTTCGGACACGGCCTGACCTATGCGCCGATCCGCTATTCGGCGGTCACCGTCTCGTCGCCGACGATGACGCGTGACGACGAACTGACGGTCTCGGTCACCCTGACCAACGGCGGCGAGCGCGACGCCTCGGAGGTGGTCCAGCTCTACATCCGCGACCGCGCCGCCTCGATCACCCAGCCGGTGCGCCTGCTCAAGGCGTTCAAGCGCGTGACTGTCCCGGCGGGCGCCAGCGTCGAAACCTCCATGACGCTGAAGTTCGCGGACCTGCTCTTCCTCGGCGGTGACCTGACCCCGACGGTCGAGCCGGGCCTGTTCGACGTCTGGCTGGCGCCCAGCGCCCAGTCGGGCGAACCGGCCCAGTTCACCCTGGTCTGAAGCGAAGCGAAATCGGTCGGGTTGGACAGCGTCCAGCCCGGCTCAGATTTCGCTCCTGAAAACTCCCCTCAGCCGAACACGGCCGCATAGATCTCGGGTTTGAAGCCCACGGTCGTGCGGCCGTCGACGTCCAGCACCGGACGTTTGATCATCGACGGATTGGCCAGCATCAGGCCGATGGCCTTCTCCGCCGTCAGGTCCGCCTTGTCCTCGGGCGGCAAGGCCTTGAACGTCGTCCCCGCGCGGTTCAGCACGATCTCCCATCCGTGCGTCGCCACCCAGCCCGCCAGCGTCTCCCGATCAATCCCGGCCTTCTTGTAGTCGTGGAAGGCGAACGCCTGACCGTTCTGCTCGAGCCAGACGCGCGCCTTCTTGACCGTGTCGCAGTTGGGAATGCCGTAGAGGGTGATGGTCATGGTCGGAGCCTCGCTGTGTCAGGCCCCGCGTCTCCCACAATTCGCGGGCGGCGTCATGCCGCCTAACCCAGCGGCCAGCGCCCCAGCGTGTGATAGACCGAACGCCCCACCTCGCTGTGGATCAGCTCCACCTCCGTCGCGCGCCATGAGATCGGCGCCACGGCCCGATCCGGCAGGCGGGCATCGCCGTACATCAGGGTGACGTGCGGATTGAACTGCGGATTCGACAGCGTCTTCTTCAGGCGACGGTGGATCGCCTCCCACAGGCTCAAGCGGAACGCCTTCAGCGCCTCCACGCCTGCCTCGCCCAGCAGGACGTGCGGATGCTTGCCCGGCGCGCCGCCGAAGCTGCCGACCCGGTCGAACGAGACCACGAAAGAGGGCCGCTCCATTTCGGCGATCACCGCCGACACATCGGCCGCGACATCGGCGCGGATGCTGCCCGCATAGTCGCCGACGTGGATCAGGGTCACATGCAGCCGATCCGACCGGATCTCGCCGCCGCCCAGCCCGTACAGTTCGCGTGATCGGCGACGCACCTCCGCGGCCTGCTCGGCCTGCGCGGCGGGCAGCATCAGGCCGACGAACAGCCTCTCAATGCTCTGCGCGGTTCCGAAGTCAAAGCCGCCCTGCGCCGTCATCATCATCCCTTCAGATCGGCCTTCAGATCGACCGTCAGCCCGAAGCCGCTTCAAAGCAGGCGTCGCCCGCACCGGTCAAAGGAAAGTCGCGTTCAAAAGAAAAGGGCGCTCCGGTTTCCCGAAGCGCCCCTTTTCCAGATTGCGGAAACGCGATTAGCGCTTCGAGAACTGGAACGAACGGCGGGCCTTGGCGCGGCCGTACTTCTTACGCTCGACGACGCGGCTGTCGCGGGTCAGGAAGCCGTGCGGCTTCAGAACCTTGCGCAGTTCCGGCTCGTAGTGGGTCAGGGCGTGCGACAGGCCGTGGCGGATCGCGCCGGCCTGGCCCGACAGGCCCGAACCTTCGACGGTGCAGATCACGTCGAACTGGGTTTCACGCTCGGTGACGACCAGCGGCTGGGCGATCATCATGCGCAGAACCGGACGAGCGAAATACTGCTCCTGGTCCTTGCCGTTGATGGTGAACTTGCCGGTGCCCGGCTTCACCCACACGCGGGCGATCGCGTTCTTGCGCTTGCCGGTCGAGTAGGCGCGGCCTTGCGCGTCCAGCTTCTGGACGGCGGGGGCGGCGTCTTCAGCGGCGCTCGACAGGCCCTTCAGGGCGTCGAAGCCGGTGTTTTCGGTGGTGACGTCGGTCATGCTCAGACGCTCCGGGTGTTCTTGGCCGACTTCGAGGCGAAGTCGATGGTTTCGGGCGACTGGGCGGCGTGGCTGTGCTCGGCGCCGGCGAACAGACGCAGGTGCGTCATCTGCTTGCGGGCCAGCGGGCTTTCCTTCGGCAGCATGCGCTCGACAGCCTTCTCCAGGACGCGTTCCGGGAAACGACCGCCCAGCACCTTGGCCGGGGTGGTTTCCTTGACGCCGCCCGGGTGGCCGGTGTGACGGTAGTACACCTTGTCGGTGTTCTTCTTGCCGGTGAAGACGACCTTGTCGACGTTGGTCACGATGACATAGTCGCCGCAATCGACGTGCGGGGTGTAGTCGCCGCGGTGCTTGCCGCGCAGACGGTTGGCGATGAAGGTCGCGAGACGGCCCACCACGACGCCTTCGGCGTCGATGTGGATCCACTTCTTCTCGACCTCGGCCGGCTTCAGCGAAGCCGTGGTGCTCTTCAGCATAACGAGGAGTCCTTGGGAGACGGGCGAAACGGTGTGCTCTTCCGGCGGACCGGAGGAACGGAAGGCGCGCTGATAGAGGAAGGCGGATCATCGGTCAACGCCGATCTGCGCGCCGGCCTCGCAATATATACCTGTAAAATAACGGAAAAGTCGAAACGGTATTAAAATACCACATCTTTTCGGCGCCCCGTGGGGTGTCGGATGTGGGGTGTGGGGTGTCCCGCGCACTCTCCTGACCCGCCGTCACCTGCACCTCACCCTCCGACACGACACCCGACACCCCACGCCCCACGCCCCACGCCCCACTCCCCCTACGTCCAAAAATGACGTACCGGCGTTCTATCCTGCCTCCATCCCCGGAGGCTCCCATGACCGACGCAGCTCCCCGTCCCGCCCCGACCGACCCCGCCGACGCCGGACAGGCCGTCCTTCCCGACGCCGTCTGGGACGAGGTCCGCGCGGACTATCTGGCCGGCTGGTCCGCGCCCGCCTGTTGCCGCCGCTACGGCGTGGGCTTGAGCACCCTGCGCAAGCGCGCGGCCGAGGAGGGCTGGCGGCGAACCGATCAGCCCTTGACCACGCCCCGGGGGCTGGACCGCGATGACGAGGGGCTGGCGCTGGAGGAGAGCGTCGACGGCGATCTGGAGCAGATTCCGCTGGGCGAGCTGTCGGTCGTCGCCTTCCAGCGGATGATGCGCGCCGTCCTGCACGGCAACGCCATGGAGGCCCTGCGCTGGCGCCGCGTGCACACCGTCATCCAGTCCGAGGCGGCCGAGATCGAGCGGCGTCAGAGGGCCGCGCAGGTCGAGCGTCTTCAGGCCGCCAGCCGCCGCGACCGCGCCTTCGCCGACCGCGTCCTCCAGGGCGCGCGGGCCGATTACGCGGCCTCCCTGATGGACGATCCGATAGACGGCATAGACGACATAGACGGGATAGACGGTGTATTTTCATCGTCTCCGGCGTCTCCCCCGTCCACCGGGGTCCTGCCCGGCCTCCCCGGCGGCGCGCCGTTCGCGGGACCGCCGTGAGGGGTGATCTCACGCCCAAACTGCTATCGTCATTCCCGACGAAAGTCGGGACCCCGCGGCGCCGCGACGGCGGCGACCGAAGGGCGGCGCGAAGCCGCCAAAAACGGCTGCGTGAAGGTTGGCGCACAACCGCTACGGCCTGCGCTCCCGACAGCTTCGCCCTCGCGGGCGCCGCTGGGTCCCGGATCGCGCGCCCGCTACGCGAGCGCTTGTCCGGGATGACGATAGCGGCAAAGCCCCCCAAACCCCACGCCCCACACCCGACACCCCACACCCTCAGGACAATCCGCCGCGCCCACTGTCACAGAACCCTGACCGACGCCCGCCATAAGCGCCGCAGTGTCCTCCCGGAGTGCCCGCCCATGCGTCTGAACCGTCGTAACCTCATGGGAACGGGCGGCGCCGCCCTCGCCTTCTCGGGTCTGGCCCGCCACGCGGCCGCCCAGACCTCCGCCGTTGAAGAGACCTACCTGAACCAGATCCACGGCTACGGCCCGCTGAAGGCCGATCCGAACCGCCTGCTCGATCTGCCCGAGGGCTTCACCTATCAGGTCATCGCCCAGAGCGGCGACACCATGGACGACGGCCTGTTCGTCCCCGGCCAGCCGGACGGCATGGCCTGCTTCCCGCTGGACGGCGCGCAGGTCGCGCTGGTCATGAACCATGAGCTGAAGGGCTCCAGCAGCCTGCACCGCAACCTCGGTCCCGGCGGCCTGCATCAGGAGCGGCTGGGTCAACTGGACGCCTCCAAAGCGTTCGACACCTACAAGGACGGCCGTCCCCTCCCCGGCGGTTGCTCGACCCTGATCTATGACCTCGCCACCCGTCAGGCCGTCAGCCATCGCCTGACCCTCGCCGGCACCTCGACCAACTGCTGCGGCGGCCCGACGCCCTGGGGCAGCTGGCTCAGCTGCGAGGAGACCATCGAGACCCCCGCAGACGCGGACGTGACCAGGGCCCACGGCTGGGTGTTCGAGGTGCCCGCCACCGCCACCGGCCCCGTCGATCCCGTGCCGCTGAAGGCCATGGGCCGCTTCGACCATGAGGCCGTCTGCATCGATCCGCGCACCGGCTACGCCTATCTGACCGAGGATGTGAACGACAGCCTGCTGTACCGCTTCATCCCGAACGTCCCCGGCAAGCTGGCCGAGGGCGGCAAGCTGCAGGCCCTCGCCTGGAAGGGCGCCCCGTCCGCCGACACCCGCAATCAGGACGGTCAGCGCAGCTGGGCCGTCGGCGACTGGCGCGAGATCGAGTGGATCGACCTTCACGACGTGGAAGACCCCGCCGGCGACCTGCGCCGGCGCGGCCACCGCGACGGCGCAGCCCTGATCGCCCGTGGCGAAGGCATCTGGTGGGGCGACGACGAGATGTACTTCACCGCCACCTCGGGCGGTCCGATCCGCGCCGGTCAGGTGATGCGTCTGGTCCCCGGCCTGAACGGCGCCGCCGACCGCCTTCAGCTGTTCGTCGAGAGCGCGGACAGGAAGGTCGCCAACATGGCCGACAACATCACCATCGCGCCCTGGGGTCACCTGATCCTGTGCGAGGACAACTACTCCGACGAGGTCCGCAACCACCTGAAGGGCGTCACGCCCGAGGGCCAGATCTATGTGATCGCCCGCAACGTCTTCCGGGGGAACTCGGAGTTCGCCGGCGCCTGCTTCTCGCCCGACGGCGAGGTGCTGTTCGTCAACATCATGTACCCCGGCATGACCCTGGCCATCCGGGGGCCGTGGGAGAGCGTGCGGGCGTAACCTCAAGCCCTCCCCTCGATGGGGGAAGGGAGACGATGCGATCTAGAACAGCCCGCTCACCCGCGGCCCCGACACGAACAACCGGGGCTGCGACCGGCGGACCAGCCACAGGTTCACCGTCGCGGCCGCCAGCACCAGGGCTGCGCCCGCCTGATGCAGCCCGCCCAGCCACATCGGCACCGCGTGCATCAGGGTGATGACGCCCAGCGCCGCCTGCAGCCACAGGGCCACGGCCACCACGAAGGCGCTCGCACCCAGACCTTCCGCCAGCCGCCAGCGCCAGGCCTGCACCGCATAGATCGTCCCGCCGATCAGCAGGCCATAGGCGAAGATGCGGTGGTTGAACTGAACGAGCGCCTGATCGTGCAGGAAGGCCAGCGCGCCCTTGCCCCACTCCACCGGCGGCAGGAGGTCGCCGTTCATCAGCGGCCAGTCGGTATAGACGAAGCCCGCCTTGGCCCCGGCCACGAGGCCGCCCAGCAGGCACTGGAAGAAGACCGCGCCCAGCAGGATGGCCGCGCCCCGGCTCCAGCCCTCGGGCGAGCGCGAATGCTCCTCCCCGTTCCAGGCCTCCAGCCCGGTCCAGATCAGGCCCATGAAGATGATGAGCGCCAGCCCCAGATGGGTCGCCAGCCGCTCGGGAGCCACGTCCACGCGCTCGCTCAGTCCGCTGGTGACCATCCACCAGCCGATCAGCCCTTGCAGGCCGCCAAGGCCCAGCAGGACCACGCAGCGCAGGATCAGGCGGCGCGGCAGCTTCCGCATCGCCAGGAAGACGAAGAACGGCAGGGCGAAGACCACCCCGATCAACCGGCCCAGCAGGCGGTGGAACCACTCCCAGAAGAAGATGCCCTGGAACTCGGCCAGACTCATTCCCGCATTGACCTGCTGGTACTGCGGGATCGCCTTGTACTTCTCGAAGGCGTCCATCCAGTCGGCGTGGTTCATCGGCGGCAGCGCGCCCATGATCGGCTTCCACTCGGTGATCGACAGGCCTGAGCCGGTCAGGCGCGTCACGCCGCCGACCACCACCATGGCGAACACCATGACCGCCACGGTCCACAACCAGATCGCCACCGACCGGCTCTGATCCCTACCGCCAAAACGCTTCATTCGACGCCTGCCGTTCCGAACGTTACACTGCCGGCCGCGCCACTCGCCGCGCCCGGACCTGTGCGGTATGCCCGTGCATGAGGGCGAGATCGAGTCGCTTTTCGGCGCATCGTCGCCGCACGTGGAGAGGCCGTTTGCAGTACGCCGATATCGTCACCGCCGTCGTGGCCGCCTTCGCCCTCGCCTGGCTGGCCGATCTGCTGACCGGCCGTCGCGGTCTGTTCGCCACCTCGCTTGTCGCGGCCACGGGCGCCGTCGCCGGCTGGTTCCTCGCCGTGCGGGTGTTCGGGGTCTCCACCATGGACGAATGGGGCTGGGTCCTGTGGTCGATGATCGGCTCGGCCGTCGCCCTGGTCGCCTTCTTCCTCTTCCGCAGCAAACGCTGATGGGCGGCAGCACCCGACGCTTCATCGCCATGATCGGCGTTCTGGCCTTTCTGGCCCTGTGGATCTGGGGCGTCATCGCCCTGCGCGGCCTGTTCCCGGCCGGCATGCTGCTGGACCTGCTGTTCTTCGCCGTCGGCGGCGTCGGTTGGGGCGTGCCCCTCTATCCGCTGTTCAAATGGGCCGAGAGCGGCAAGGACTGAGCCGCCCTACGGTCGGGGCACGACCACGGCGTAGGTCGCGTTGGCGGCGTCCAGCACCAGTATCCGGTCCACGAACAGCTTGTTTCCGGTCATTCCGCCCATGCCCGAGGCGCGCATGGCGTTGGCCTGCGCGGCGTCCACGCCCTCCATATAGGCGACCTCGCCCAGCGGGACCGTGGTGTCGCCGAAGCGCGCGACGCTGCCGCTCGGCGCGACATGGGCGGTCAGGGTGCGGCCCCACGAGTTGACCGGGAAGCTGGTCTCGCCCGCCCCGCCGTTCGTCTTGGCCAGCCAGTCCTCATGGCTGGTCAGCAGGGCGAAGGCGCTCGATCCGGTGTCCAGCATGATGTTCTTCGCCTCGCCGTCGATCACCATTCCGGTCAGGATCACGCCGCGCGGGGTGAAGATGAAGGGGATGCTCTGACCGGCCCCGACCAGTCCTTCCGGCGCGGCGGGACCGACGAAGATGCGGTTGCGCGGATAGTCGATCACCAGAACCCGGCCCCGCAGCAGATCGGCGCCGACGGTGCCGATGATGTCGATCCGGTCCGGCTCGTCCCAGGCGATGCCTCCGCTTGACCCGCCCTGAACGACGCGCACGTTCGCGGCCTCGGCCCGCACCTCTCCCATCGAGAAGACGAGGCGGTTCACCGCCCCGTCCGCCCCGGCGGCGAGACCCGGCAGGCGTTCCGTCAGGCTGTCCAGCTTGTCCTTCATCAGCACCGTCGACGGCGCCCCGAGGTCGAACTGCATGTACAGGGTCTTGGGCGCGCCCTCGATCCGGACCGGGACGATCAGCGCGGCGTGCGGCTCAGTCCGGTCGCCGAACCGCGCCGCCTGCCACAGGAAGCCGAACTCACGTCCGTCGTTCCGCAGGGCCAGTTGAGGGGCCGACTGAGGCGACTGCGCCAGCGCCGGGGCCGCCAGCCCCAGGACCGCGACAGTGAACAGGGCCTTCGCCCACGACAGGATGCGCAACATCTCTTCCCCCGACAGCCCTGATCGCCAGCCCGCGATCCTCAAGGGCTAACAGCCGTCCGGTCCGGCGGCACCTTAAACATCGTCCATGAAGCGCCGGCGGACAGCGCTCGAACCGCGCCCGCGGCCTATCAGCCAGATCTTCGCCTGTGGCATCACCGGGGACCGGATTCTCAAGCCCCCTAACAGCTCGACGATCTCGCAGAGGAAACGCCGCGTACCGAGCTAAACTGAGTCCATCACACAGCGGGCCTGAACACCTGGTCCGTTTCCATCCGTGCGGTTGACGGCAGGTTGAAGACCCGGGATCTCCAAAGGCGGATCGCCATCTCGACCTTCATTTTGCATCCAATCCGTTGACCCATTGCATTCACAAGGTCTAGACACGGTGCAAGAGCCGCCCGCGAGCGGCCTATGCCCTGCGAGGATCCAGGAATGCCCGGCGAGACCATCAGGATAATCGTGCCCACCGGCTCGCTAGGCGCCGGCGCGCTTGAGGAAGAAATCCGCTACGGTCTGTCAAAAGGGGCGCACGCCATCGCGACCGATGCCGGTTCAACCGACAGCGGCGCCGCCTATCTCGCCCTCGGCATCTCCAAGAACAACAAGGGCTCGGTCAAGCGCGACCTGACGATCCTGATGAGGGCCGGCGCCGAGGCGGGCATACCGGTCGTCATCGGCACCAGCGGTCAGGCCGGCGGCGACAAGAACCTCGACTGGACCCGCGACATCGTCCTCGAGGTCGCACGCGAACTTGGCATCACGCCCCGCATCGCGCTTCTGTACTCCGAACAGGACAAGACGACGCTCAAGACCCTGAACGGCGAGGGCCGCATCACCCCGCTGCCCCCGCTCGGCCCGCTCGACGACGCTACGATCGACGCCTGCGAGCACATCGTAGCCGCCATGGGACCCGAGCCTTATATGGCTGCGCTTGAGGCGGGCGCCGACATCATCCTGGGCGGCCGCACAACCGACACCGCGGTGCTGGCCTGTTTCGCCCTGCTGCACGGCGCGCCTGCGGGCCCCGCTTGGCACGCGGGCAAGGTGGCCGAGTGCGGCGCCCAGTGCACCGTCTACCGCGACCGGGGGTCCGGCGTGTTGATCTCGATCAGCCAGGACGGCTTCGAAGTCGAGCCCCTGACGCAGAACAACCGCTGCGACCCCAAAAGCGTGTCGGCCCACATGCTGTATGAGAACAGCGACCCGTTCCGCCTCACCGAGCCCGGCGGGGTGCTAGACGTCACCGACGCGGTCTACACCCCGATCGATGACCGCACGGTCAAGGTCACCGGGTCGGTCTGGGAGCCCAGGCCCTATACGATGAAGCTCGAGGGCGCCGCCGCCAGCCGGTACCAGACGGTCATGCTGATCGGGATCCAGGACCCTGAGGTCATGGCCCGGGTGGACGAGTTCCACGACAAGATGCTGGGCGCCCTCTACCACCGGGTTCACAGCACCATCGGCGAGGCCGCCGGCGATTTTCACATCTCGCTGCGCATGTACGGCTGGAACGCGGTCTCGGGCGACAAGCCGCCGGAGGGGACGCCGCCGCCGCGGGAGATCGGCGTCCTGTTCGTCGCCACGGCGGACAGCCAGGAGATGGCGTCGCAGATCGCCAAGGCCTGCAACCCCTACTTCTTCCACTTCCCGCTCTCCATGGACAAGGAGTTGCCGAGCTACGGCTTCGCCTTCACGCCCGCTGACATCGACCGGGGTCCGGTCTACGAATTCAAGCTGAACCATGTGGTCCATGTCGACGATCCAATGGCGCTGGTCCGCACCGAATGGGTCGACCTGCGTAAGGTGGAGGCCGCCTGATGCCGACCGTGAATGACGTCTGCCACCATGTGCGCTCCAAGAACGCCGGTCCCTACTGGGTGACCTTCGATCTCTTCTTCAAGGATGCGGACGGGTTCGCGAAATACGCCGACAGCCCGGCCTTGGGGCCGCAACTGATCGAACGCCTTTTCGGCGCGGACCCGGCGCTGGTGAAGCGATTCTCCGTGCCGAGCCTGAAAGTGGTCAAGATCTCCTATGCCCGCTCCTCCCCCCAGGGCGGAATGGTCGAGCGCGACATGCACTGCGGCCAGCAGTTCGTCCGGCTTCTGGACGTCGAACTCGGCGCGCCCGTCACCGCATAGCGCCGCCGCGCCCGGAGAACCCCATGTCGTCCTCAAGCCGCCGGGTCGTCGTCACCCAACGCTTCTTCGACGCCGAGACACGCGCCTGGCTGGAGCAGCACGGCTGCGAGGTCGTCATCGCCGATCTACCGCCCGGAAAGGGCGACGGCGACCTCACCCCCGCCGAGCTTGAAGGCCTGCTGGCCGGAGCGGCGGGCTGGATCGTCGGCCACGCCCGCGTGACCCGCGACCTGCTGACCGCCCTGCCCCGGCTCCAGGTGATCTCCAGGCGGGGCGTCGGCTATGAGCGGGTCGATACCGACGCCGTGCGCGACCTTGGCCGCGTCGCCTGCATCGCCGCAGGCGGCAATGACGCCTCCGTGGCCGATCATGTCGTCGCGATGATGCTGGCGCTGGGCCGCCGGTTTCGGGAAAGCCAGGACCGGATGCTGGGCGGCGACTGGTCGATCCTGATGGGCTCCGATCTCTACCGCAAGACCGTGGGCATCGTCGGCCTCGGCCGGATCGGCCGCAGCGTGGCGCAACGCCTTCAGGGGTTCGAGGCCGAGATCCTCGTTAACACCCCCGCCTTCGACGTGGAGGACCTTGGCGGCCGCCTCACGCCCGTCGGCCTCGACGATCTGCTTGCCCGATCCGACTATGTCACCCTGCACGCGCCCCTGACCGCAGAGACCCGGTTCCTGATCGACGCCGCCGCCCTGACCCGGATGAAGCCCACGGCCTTCCTCATCAACGCCGCCCGGGGCGGTCTGGTCGACGACCTGGCCCTGCTCGAGGCGCTGAGCTCGGGCGCGATCGCGGGCGCGGGACTGGACACCTTCATGAGCGAGAGCGATCCGGGCTATCGACCGACCACCGAGGCCCTGCTGGCGCTGCCGAACGTCGTCGCCACGCCGCATGCCGCGGCCTCCTCCCGCGAGGGCCTGGATCGGACCAACAGGGTGGCGGCGATGAACGTAGTCGCCGTCCTGGACGGCGGCAGCCCGCCCGCCGCCTGCGTGGTCGCCGACGGACGGGCCGTGGCTCCGGCGTGACGACCTCCGCCCCGACCGCAGGGCGGCCGCCTGAAGGGCTGCTCAGACATCTGTTCGATGTCGCCGTCGCCGCCGCCATGCCGCGCTTCGTTCTGCCGTCCCGTCTTCCTGATCCGCCCGTCGGCCGCACGGTCGTCATCGGGGCCGGGAAGGCGGCGGCGGAAATGGCCGGTGCGCTCGAGGCCCATTGGACCGGACGGCTATCGGGGCTCGTCATTGTCCCGTACGGCCCTCACCCCTCCCCGGGACGCATCACCGTCCTGAAAGCCGGCCATCCCGTCGCCGACGCCGCCGGGGTCTCCGCGACCAAGGCCTTGATGGCGGAACTGCAGGATCTGACGGCCGAGGACCTCGTGGTCTGTCTGCTTTCCGGCGGAGGCTCGGCGCTCCTCTGCGCACCGGCGCCCGGCGTCACCCTTCAGGACAAGCAGGCGGTGACGCGGACCCTCCTGCGCAGCGGGGCAACGATCTCGGAGATCAACACGGTCCGCAAACACCTCTCAGCGGTCAAGGGCGGAAGGCTGGCCGATCTGGCCCGCCCCGCCCGCCTGGTGACCCTGGCCATCTCCGATGTTCCCGGTGACGATCCGTCCGTGCTGGCGTCGGGCCCCACCCTGCCCGATCCGACAACCCGGGAGGCCGCGCTGGCGATCCTGGCCCGCCATGCGCCTGACGCGCCTCAGGGCGTCCTCGACTGGTTGGGGGACCCTCGCTCGGAGACGTCCTGGCCGAACCCGGATCATCTCCCTGATCTGCGGGTGATCGCGACCGCGGACCAGGCCTTGAGCGCTGCCGCCGTGGTCGCCCGGGTCCAGGGCTATGAACCCTTGGTGCTGGGCGGCGCGATCGAAGGCTCGGCCGAGGCCGTCGCGGCCGACCACGCCGCCCTGGTCAGACGCGTCCTCGCCGGCGAAGGGCCTGTCCGGCCGCCCTGTGTGATCCTCTCCGGCGGCGAGACCACGGTTACGGTGCGCGGCGGCGGCCGCGGCGGGCGCAACACCCAGTTTCTTCTGGCGCTAGCCCTCGCCCTTCAGGGCGTTCCTGGCGTTCATGCCCTGGCGGCCGACACCGATGGTATCGATGGGTCCGAAGACAACGCCGGGGCCGTGATCGCGCCGGACACCCTGCGCCGGGCCCAGGCGCTGGGTCTGGACGCGCGCAACGCCCTGACCTCGACCGACGCCTGGAGCGTCTTCGACAGCCTCGACAACCTGGTCGTCACAGGGCCGACCGGGACCAACGTCAATGATTTCCGGGCGATCCTGATCGAGGGACCGCCCGCCCCGTCCAAGGAGCCGACATGACGCCGAACCGTCACTACCGCATCGCCGTCATTCCGGGTGATGGCATCGGCAAGGAGGTCGTGCCGGAGGGTCTGCGCGCGCTTGAGGCTGCGGCCGCCCGCTACGGCTTCACCCTGGACTGCGACCCTTTCGACTTCGCCTCATGCGACTACTATCTGGAGCATGGTCAGATGATGCCGGGCGACTGGAAGGCACGGATCGGAGGTCATGACGCCATCTTCTTCGGCGCGGTCGGCTGGCCCGAGACCGTGCCGGACCACGTCAGCCTGTGGGGCTCGCTGATCCAGTTCCGGCGGGAGTTCGACCAGTATGTGAACCTGCGTCCGGTCAAGCTGATGCCGGGCGTGCCCAGCCCCCTGGCCGGCCGAAAGCCCGGCGACATCGACTTCTATGTCGTGCGCGAGAACACCGAGGGCGAATACTCCTCCATCGGCGGCCGGATGTTCCCCGACACGGACCGCGAGATCGTCCTGCAGGAGACGGTCATGACCCGCACGGGCGTCGACCGGATCCTGAAGTACGCCTTCGACCTGGCCCGGCGGCGCGAGAAGAAGCACCTGACCTCGGCCACCAAGTCCAACGGAATCTCCATCACCATGCCCTATTGGGACGAGCGGGTGGAGGCGATGGCCCCGGCCTATCCCGAAGTGCGCTGGGACAAATACCATATCGACATCCTGACGGCCCATTTCGTGCAACATCCGGACTGGTTCGACGTGGTCGTCGCCTCCAACCTGTTCGGCGACATCCTGTCGGATCTGGGTCCCGCCTGCACCGGCACGATCGGCATCGCGCCGGCGGGCAACATCAATCCGGAGCGGACCTTCCCCTCCCTGTTCGAGCCCGTCCACGGTTCGGCGCCGGACATCGCCGGCCAGGGGATCGCCAATCCGGTCGGCCAGATCTGGTCGGCCGCCCTGATGCTGGACCATCTGGGCGAGCGGGACGCCGCCGCCGCCATCGTCGCCGCGATCGAACAGGTCCTGGCCGACCCCGCCTTGCGGACCCGCGACCTCGGGGGGCCGCTCGGTACGATCGACTGCGGCAAGGCCATCGCGGCCGCGGTCCGCTAGGCGGACGACGCGCCATCCAGGCCGCCGGTGCGGACCAGGCGCCGGAGGCCTTCGGCGTCCAGGATCTCGATGCGGGCGTAGTGAATCCGGATCACGCCGCCTCGCTCGAAGGTTTTCAGCGTGCGATTCAGCGTCTGCCGGCTTACCCCCACGATCAGGGCCAGTTCCGCCTGGCGAATGGCGAGGGGCGCAAGACCCACGTCCTGTGCTGCGCCAAGCAGGGCGGCCGCGACCCGGGCCGGCAGAGCCTGCACCACCCGCTGTCCGATGAAGGCCAGGGCGGCGCGCTGGTGCGCGCAGGCCAGCAGCGCCAGATCGTGATGCAGGGCCGGAAGGCGTTCGGCCAACCGCTGGTAGGCGGCGTCGGACACGTGCATCAGGGTCGTTCGCCCGGATGCGACGGCGTCCTGGGGCCTGGGACCGCCGTCCAGGGTCGACAGCTCGCCGAACCAGGCTCCCGGCCCCAGGCTCTGCACCAGGACCTCAGCGCCCGCGACCGGATAGTCCAGGAGCCTGACGCGGCCTTCCACGACGCCCCAGAGACCGTTCGGCGGATCTCCGGTGGCGTAGATCCGGGCGCCGTCCGGCCGGGTGACGAGAACGGCGGCGTCCAGCAGGGCCGTACGGCGCGCCTCCGGGATCGCCCCGAACCAGGGATCCTGAAGCATCAGGAAAGTGCGGGCGGGAAGGATGGTCATCGCGGCGTACTGTCGCTGATTGTCGCGCAGGCGACAATCCCGGGCGCGGCCGTCGCTAGTCTGCACCCTGCACATAGGGAGAATGATCATGACAGCGCTTCTGAAGACCGCCTCAAACGTCCGGGACCGGGTCTCGCCGGAGGAATGGGCCGCCCGCGTCGACCTTGCGGCGGCCTATCGGCTGGTCGCCCTTCACGGCTGGGACGACCTGATCTTCACCCACCTGTCCGCGCGTGTCCCCGGTCCGGAGCACCATTTTCTCATCAACGACTACACCCTGATGTTCGAGGAAATCACCGCCTCGAACCTGATCAAGATTGATCTGAACGGCGAGCCGGTGGACGGCGCGCCCGGGGCCGTGAACCGGGCGGGCTTCATCATCCATTCCGCCATCCACGCCGCCCGCGACGACGCCCAGGCCGTCATTCATCTGCATACGCCGCACGGCCAAGCGGTCTCGGCGATGAAGGAAGGCCTTCTGCCCCACACCCAGACAGCCATGATCGCCCATCACGATGTCGCCTATCACGACCACGAAGGCATCGCCGACGCCCTGGATGAACGCGAGCGCATCGTCGCTGACCTGGGCGACCGGAACGCCCTGATCCTGAGGAACCACGGCACGCTGACCGTGGGATCGAGCGTGGCGGAGGCCTTCATCCGGATGTATTTCCTCGAACGCGCCTGCGAGGCCCAGGTCCTGATGCTCGCCGCAGGTCGCCAGGCTCTGAACGACCCCCCGGCGGGCGCCGTCGAGACCGTCCGCGCCCAGGCCCGCTCACCCCAGGCGAAGATGATCGCCGAACGGGTGGCCTGGCCGGCGCTCCTGCGCAAACTCGACCGCAAGGCAACGGGCTATCAGGATTAGTCATCGACCCGCCGGGCGCGGGCTGGCGTATCCCACCCGCCGACGAGGTGGCGGGCGAAGAAGGGTGCGAGTTGATCGACCGCGGGGCCGACGTATCCCGGCTTGTCGCAAAGGTCGCAATGGCCGGCGTCCTCCACCACGAAGGGGGGCCTTGTCCGTGGCGGGTGAGAGGGCGTGCAGCCGCTCGCCCGCCACGTACTGGCCCGTCGATCCGCGCCGGCCGCTGACGATCACCAAAAGGGGCTGGATCAACAGCTCCGGCACAAGCCTGAAGGCGTCGAACGCCAGGCCCGACACGATCATGCGCGAAGTCAGCCAGGCATTGGCGACCTCGGCGAAATGCGTGCGCCGCGCCAGCTTGGGCTTCCAGGAAGAATGAGACGGCGGCTTGTCCCCGAAGCGCCCGGCGGAGGCCCGGAGCACGCCGTAGGTCGAGGCCGGGAGGTCAGATGGCCATCCGGCGGCCTCCAGGAGGCGGACGTCCTAGAGGGTCGCGATGGCGGGGGCCGATGTCAGCGGTCATGAGCGGTTTCGGCGGAACAGATCAGGGAGGATCTTGCGGCGGGGCGACGGCGTGGGCGGTTCGCGCGTCAGGCGTTGCGCCAGCCTCCGCGCCAGGAAGGGACCGATCGCCAGCACCATCAGAAAACGCACCAGCTGTCCTCCCAGGATGAAGGGCAGATCCACCGGCGTGGACGTGGCGATGATCAGGATGGTGTCGGTTCCCCCCGGGCTGGTCACCAGCCAGGCGGTCAGCCAGTCGACCCCGGTGATCACCTTGACCCCGACCGCCAGCCCCCCGCAACCGGCAAGCAGCGCCGCCAAGGCGGCCAGGACGCGCGGCAGCATGCGTGCGCTGTAGGCCAGGGCTTCGCGGGTGAACCCCAGGCCGACGCTCCATCCGACCACGGCATAGGCGAACGCCGCGACAAGGACCGGCAGTTCGAGACGCAGCACGCCCATGGCCTGCAGCGCCGAACCCGCCAGCATGGGGACGAGAAAAGGCCCCGCCGGCATCCTCGAGACCTTTCCCGCCCAGCCGGCGGCGGCGGCCAAGGCCAAGGTGATTCCCACGCCGACCGGGTCTGCGAAGTCGAACCAGGCCGCGGGCGGGTGGGCGGGGGCCGACCCTTTCAGCTGGGCGAGCCCCATGGCCAGCAAGGCGACGATGAGCAGCCGCAGATAGTGGATGATGGCGACCAGACGCCGATCCCCGCCCAACGCTCCGGACATCAGGACCATGGCGGTGGAGGCTCCCGGGGCCAGCGCCCAGATCGCCGTCGTGCCCGGCAGCCATCCGCGGGCCGCCATCACCCAACCGAACCCCAGGCAGACGGCCAGGGTCGAGGCGGCGAGCCCGACATAGAGGGGAAGATGAGCGAGAACCCCGCCCCAGAACCCGGCCGTCGCCGAGGCGGCGATCAGGCAACCGACCAGGGCCTGGGCGGCGCCGAAGACCAGCGGAGCCGGCCGGATCGTCGCGCCTCTCAGCCCGAACAGAAGACCGGCAGCCATAGGCCCCAGCAGCAGCGCCGCCGGCGCGCGGATCGCCTGCAGCATCAGGACGAACGCCGCCGATACGGCCACCAGGGCCGCCCATCGCCAAGTACGGGACAGCGGGGTCGGGCCGCGGTCCCCCGTCTCAGGCGTCATGGAGAGCGATCACCCGACCCGGAACGGGAAGGCGGCTGAGGCCAGCCCCGCCGCGATCAGAACGAGGCAGGCCAGGACGGCCCACTTGAGCGAGAACCGCTGCGCGGCCCCCACATCGACCTTGAGCAGACCGCAGACCAGATAGATGGCCGCGATCAGCGGGCTCATGGCGTGAACCGGCAGGGCGGTCAGGGACGCCCGCGCGATCGCCTCCGGCGGCACGCCATAGTGGCCGGCCGTCTCGGCCATCACCGGCAGGATGCCGAAATAGAAGGCGTCGTTAGACATGAAGAAGGTCAGGGGCATACTGACCAGGGCGGTGATCGGCGCGAAATACGGCCCCAGCTGGGGCGGAATCGCCGACACCAGAGAGGCCGCCATGGCTTCGACCATGCCGGTTCCCTGCAGAATTCCGGTGAAGGCGCCCGCGGCGAAGATCAGCAGCACGATGTTGACGACATTTTCCGCATGCGCCGCGATCCGTTTCCGCTGGGACCTCAGGCTCGGATAGTTGACGATCAGCGCGATGGCGAAGGCGCTCATCATCATCACCGGCAAGGGCGCCAGGCCGAGCAGAAGGCCGGCCATCAGGCCAAGGGTGAGCGCCAGATTGAAGAAGAACAGCTTCGGGCGACGCACTTCGGCATGCGGTTCGGGATCGCCGTCCTCAGCCATCACCGCCATCCCGCACGTGGGCCCCAGCGGCAGGGGCTGCAGCGTCAGCGCGCCCAGACGCTTGCGCTCGGAGAGGCCCATGCGCCAGGCGACGAAGACGGCGAAGGCCGTGCCCGCCAGCATGGTCGGCATCATCGGCAGGAACAGCAGCGCCGGATCAATGCTCAGGGCCGTGGCGGCTCGCGCGGTGGGACCGCCCCAAGGGATCAGGTTGGTGACCGAGGTGGCCAGCCCCAGCAGCAACGCAAGAATGAGGGGATTGAGCCCCAGACGACGGTAAACCGGCAGCATGGCCGAGATAGTGACCAGGGCCGTGGTCGCCCCGTCCCCATCCAGCGACACAATCGTGGCCAGAAGCGCCGTGCCGATGGTGACCCGCACCGGATCGTCGCCCACCGTCCGCAGCACGAACCGCACCAGCGGATCGAACAGACCGGCGTCGATCATGACCCCGAAATAGAGGACGGCGAAGGCCAGCATCAGCGCCGTCGGCGTCAGCGCCGTTACCCCTTCGACCATCATCGCGCCGAGCCCGGCGCCCGCGCCCGCGAGCAGTCCGAAGATCAAGGGCACCAGGATCAGGGCGGTGATCGCCGACAGACGCCGGGTCATGATCAGGACCATAAAGGTCAGGATCATTCCCGCACCCAGCAGGGCCGGATTTTGAAGAGCGGTCAGGGGCACGGCGCGGCTTTCAAAAGGGCGGCCTGCCGGCGAACCGGCAGGCCGAAAGGCTCAGGAAAGGCCCTCCGCCGGGAGCGGTGGAAGGCCCGGGGGTCGTCAGAGAGTCCAGTTGAACGACAGGCCGTAGGTGCGCGGCGGCGCATAGGCGCCGAAATTGGCCCCCAGGAAAGCCCCTTGGAAAGAGCGGGTCACCTCGTCGGAGAGGTTCTTGCCCCATAGTGACACCGACCAGCGATCGGAGGCCGGCGTATAGATGATCCGGGCGTCGTACATGTTGGTCGGTTCGCGCCGCTCGGGCCCGGTGTTGGAGTTATCCTCGTAGATGAGGCTTTCGTAGCGATAGTCGATCGCCGCCCGGATCACGGCGCCGTCAGCCAGGTCCCAGTCGTAGGAGGGCGACAGGACCAGCTTGTGTCTCGGCGCGCGCGCGATGCGGTTGCCGGCGTAGTTGGTCACGTCGTCCACGACGTAGTCGTCGAAGGTGGCGTCGGTATAGCCGTAGCCCGCCACGATCCGCGCGCCGCCGAAGGGCCGCCAGCTCAGATAGGTCTCATAGCCGTTGATGGTCGCGGCCCCGGCGTTGTCGGTGAGCACCTGGCCGCTGGGCAGGGTGCGGCGCGTTTGAAGGTCGGTGTAGTCGATGGTGTAGAGGGTGTTGTTCCAGATGAGGCGACCGTCGAGGAAGGTGCTCTTCTGGCCGATCTCGAACTGGGTGGCGTACTCCGGCTCGAAGGGGTCCGCGGCCTCCGCGGCGGTCCCCGGGAGATCCTGGAAGCCCCCGCTCTTGAAGCCCCGCGACACCATCACATAGAGCAGGTGGTTGTCGGCCAGCTTGTAGTCGGCCCCCACGCGCCAGGTCAGGGCGTCGAAGGTGGCCGAGGCCGAGACGTCGAACGCCTCCTCGCCGCGGAAGATGGAATCTCCGGCGGTGTTGGAAATCCGGTAGTCTTTTTCATCTTCCGAGTAGCGCAGGCCCGCGATCAGCGAGAACCGCTCGCCGATCGGCACGGTCACGTCGCCGAACACCGCATAGCTCGTCAGCTGGGCGTCCTGGGTGTAGGTTTCCGTCCCCTCCCCGCCCAGATCGAGGATCAGGGTGTCGAGGCGGCGAGTGTCGCTGTTGTAGTTGTAGAGTCCGGCCACCCACTGGACCGGGCTTCCCGGCAGGGACGACAGCCGCAGTTCGTGGCTGGAGGCGTCCGTCTGTTCGTCGTTGCCGCCCGAAATCTGGATGAAGTTGGTCGTCGGATTGCCGCCGTCAAAATCATAGGCGGTGCTGTAGTCCAGGTTCCGGTAGCCGCCGAGATAGGTCAGGGTGGCGAAGGACAGGTCGAACTGGGCCTCGGCCCTCAGGCCCCAGGTGTCGCGGTTCTGATAGCCGTCCGTGGAGCCCGCGAAGCTGTCGCGGTCGGGGTTCGGCGTCCAGAACATCGACAGCGGGTCGCTGTCATCCAGGTCGAGCACCCGGTTGGCGGGACCGGCCGCCCGATCCCGCGTGCCGTCGATGGTGAAGGCCAGCCGGACGGTGTCGGAGGGTTCGGCCGCGATCTGGATGCGGCCGCTGAGGGTGTCCTGGTCATCAACCTCGCCGCCGGTGAAGCTGTTGTCGGTATAGCCGTCGTGGGTGCGCCAGCTGCCGCTGGCCCGCACAGCGGCGCGGCCGTCCGCGAACGGCGCATTCACCACGGCAGCCCCTTCCAGCCGGCCGTAGTTGCCGATGGTGGCCTCTGTCGAGGCTCCGAAGGCGTTGAGGTCGGGCCGCTGGGTGACCACATTGATCGCCCCGCCCACGACGTTGCGCCCGTAGAGGGTGCCCTGCGGTCCCTTCAGCACCTCGATCCGTTCGATGTCGAAGGCGTCGAAGGCGACCATCCCGGGGCGCCCCAGATAGATCTCGTCCAGGAATACCGCCGCGCTCGGATCGCCCGCGGCCCCGCGATCGGTCGATCCGATCCCACGGATGGCGATCCGCGGCTGGGAGGCCGGGAAGGCGTCGAACTGCAGGCCGGGCGTTCGCGTCGCCACATCGTCGACGTCCTTGATGCGCGCCTGTTCGAGCTCTTCGGCGCCGAACGCCGTCACGGTGACGGGTACGTCCTGCAGGCGCTGGGTGCGCCTCTGGGCGGTGACGATCACCTCGTCGAGTTGCGACGTCTGAGGCTCCTGCGGCGGGGGCGCGGCCTGCGCCCAGGCGGAGGCGGCTGTCATCAGAGCAGTCATAGCTACGCCGGTCGCCAGCGCCTTGCGGCTGTTGAAGTCCATCTCGCCCTCCCTGGGTCGTGTTCTTTATCCGCCGGTCAGACCGGTCGGTTCGGGAGGTTATTCAGACTGGATGCGAGACGTCAACAGATTGGATGCAAAATGACTCAGCATTGGATGCGCAACATGACCGCCTGGTCAGCGAAGCGTCGCCAGGGCATGAACCCTGGCCTTGGTCGCCATGACGTGGGCGGTCATCAGGCGCTCGGCCGCGTTCGGATCGTCGGCCCGTATCGCCGCGAGGATCTCCTCGTGGTCCTCCTGAGACCGCCGGATATGCTCCGGGGGCGTCGATGGGATCTGCCGGAGCCGCTGGGGGACCTGAGCGGCCACCACGGGCGACGTCCGGATGACGTCCCCCGTCACGGGCGCCAGGATGGTCATGCGCATGGCATTGCGCAGGACGGGGTTGCGCGCCGCGATGTTGATCGCCCGATGGATGATCCAGTTGAGCTCATACCACTCGGCCTCAATAACGGCGGACCAGGCCCCCCGATCGACGATCGCGCGCCCCTTGGCGATGCAGGCGGCGACAAGCTCCAGCTCCGACGGCTCCCATCCGTATTCAACGGACAGCCGCGCCGCCGTCCCCTCCAGCGCCGCCCGCACCTCGATCGAGGCGAGAATATCGCCGATGGTCACGGACCGGACCATGTAGCCCCGATTGACGCTGTACTGGACCACGCCTTCGGCGGACAGTACGGCCAAGGCGCTGCGGATCGGCGTGCGTGAGACGTTCATCTCCGTGGCCAGGGCCTCGGCGCGCAGCCGGGACCCGGGCGCGATCTGACCGGTCAGGATTCGTTCCCGCAAGGTGGACAGCACCGTATGGGTGGCGGGCTCGGTGTTGGGCGGGTCGGCCAACAGTTCGGTTTGATCGGCAGGCGCGACCTTGGGCATGGGCGTAGTCTCGGCGGAAATGAGCGCCCATGGTGGCGACAAGCCCAGGCGGTGACAACCGTCGGACACGGCAAACCGCCGCGCCGGGTGCGATTGGCCCGGCGCGACGGCCGCAAGGCCGGCCCCGTGGTCGGTCAGAAGGCCCGATAGACGGCGAAGCCGACCCGGGCCTGGTTTTCCGAGCCCTCCTGGGTCACGATCGGCGTATCCGCGGCTTGATCCAGCAGGCGGTCGTAGGACGCCAGCAGCGCGATTCCCCAGCGGGCGTTCAGCTGGTAACGCGCGGAGGCCGAAAGGCCGACGCTTTCGACGCCGGAGTCGGCCCGGTAGGCGGCCAGACCCGAGGCCGCCGCGCCGACGGCGGTCACGCCGTAGTAGGTTTGCATATAGTCCTCGTCGGCCCAGACGATATTGGCGCCGACGCTGTAGCTCAGTCTGTCGCTGACCGGAGCGGCCCAGGAGAGGTCGGCCGTGACCGTATAGCCCCCGTCGACGCCGCCCAGATCGGCGAGCACCTTGGCGCCCGCGCCGATCCGCCCCGAACCCACATTCCATCCGATGTTCGCAAAGACGCCGCCCTCGACCGTGCCGTCGATGCTGGGAAGAAGGCGGACGACGGCGTTGTCGATATCGTCGTCTCGGCCGGACCGCCAGCCGAGGATCGGGCCGGCCTGGAACCGATCGCCGGACAAGAGGTCGAGCTTGAGGTCCAGGCCCTCCATCGACAGTGTGCGGCCGCCAAGCTCGTACTGGAATCCTATGAAGGGAAGCGGCTGGAACTCGTAATCGTCAGAGCCCCGGAACTGCGGACGATAGAGGCCGGCGACGCCCACCAGCGGGTGGAACCCGTCGTCTTCGCCGTCCTGGGCGAAGGCGGACGGGGCGAGCGCGAGGACGAGGAGACCTGCCGCGGTCGCGGTCGTCAGTCTGGGCAAGGAGAGGAACATGGCGATCTCGTTCAAGACGTTGGGGAGGACGGGGCGGAACCCCCGGGGTCGACCTTGGAAAGTTGTCAGCCGACCCACAGGGCCACACCCGGCTTGACCGTACAGTATTTGCATCTATTTTATAATTATAATGGATGCATTATGGTGGCATCCGTAGGGCGCGGCTGCGCTCCGCCCGGCCCCCTCGCCGCCCGACGCCGTCCTTGAGGGCCGGGCCCCGCGGACTTCCGGGTTTACGGTCTCAACCCGGTGCGAAGGCCTCCGTCCGCTTGCTTCGAAGACCGCCTGGAGGTGATGCCGAAGCGTTTGGGCGTCGGGATGAGCGACCCACCGATCGATCGCGAGCCGGAGCGCACCGACTGCGGCCATCGCGACGAACGCCAGCCGCGTGGCCTGCGCCGGCTCGGGCCACCGTTCGTTCAGGCTGTCGGCCAAGGCCTGCTCCAGTCGCATCAGCCCCGACAGGCGCCCGGCCTGGACGCGTTCGCTCGCGCCCACCAGTCGGGCGATGAGCCGCTCGACGAGGCGGTCGTACCGGCTGGCGGTCCCGAACAGGGCGTCCCGCGCCGCGTCCAGGGGCGCCGTCGGCGGGCCATGCGAGCATGCTCGGGCGAACCTCCGGCGGCAACGCCGCCTGCCAGGCGAACAGAACCTCTTCCTTGGTCCTGAAATAGTCGAAGAAGCTCCGCCGCGAGACGCCTGCCGCCTCGGCGATCGCCTCAACCGTGACGGCGTCGAAGCCCTGATCGAGGAAAAGCCGGATCGCGCACGCGGAGATCCGCTCCGCGGTCGCCCGCCGTTTGCGATCCCGCCAGGATGTCGCCTCCCGAACCCCTTCTCCGTTGTTCGGATCCGTCAACCACGCCTCTCCGCAGGATGCTTCAGGACCCGGCGCACGACGAACACTCAAGGGCCGCCCGCAAGGGCGGCCCTTGACCTGAACACGGGACGCTACTGACGCCGCCGCCGTGGTCCGGCCGGCCACCATGGCCTGTCGTGCAGGCGCATGCGTGCCGGATGCTCCGCCAGACTTGCCCGATCATCGAGAACTGGGCGGACCACCGGCTTCGGCCGGCCGGGCACGGGCGGTCGCGGCCGAACCGGCGCCCCGGCTCGGCCGCCCTTCAGCCTAGAAGCGCACCCGCATGCCGACCGTCGCGGAGAGTGCATCATAGTCCGAGCCCAGATCCGCCTGGCCTTCGGCGAAGGTCTCCAGACCGGAGGCGTTGCGGTAGGAAACGCCGAAGCGGCCCTCTCCCCAGGTCTCCACGCGATCCGTCTCGACCCATGCGGTTTCGCCGCTGGTCAGGCGTAGTCCGTAATCGTCGCCGAAGCTCCGCAGCACGGCCGCCCCCCCGTAGAAGCCCAAGCGGCCGCCGCCGGGCATCGCGGTCGAACCGCCGACGCGCAGGCCGAGGCGGAGCGCGACATCGTCGGCGTCTTCGAAGGCCAGGGTCTGGGCGCCGTTGGTCAGATCGTCGGCGGAGGAGCGCATCCAGCGAAGGCCTCCCAAGGGCTCGACGAACAGACCGGCCCCGCCGAAGCGGTAGCCGACCTCGCCTTCCGCGCCCCAGCTCGAGCCGCTGAGTTCGACCTCCCGCGACAGGGCGCCGCTGGCCACATCCGTCTCGTGACGATCATATTTCACCAGCAGGCCGGCGAAGGCTCTTCCCCGGGTCGCGGCGGCGTAGCCGCCCAGGCTGAAGGTCGAGACATCGAACGCGTCGACGGACTGACGGTACTCGAGCGTGGACCGGCCATAGCCCCCGGTCACGCCCAGACGGAGAGTTTCGTTGATCGGCTGATCATAGCCGAACTGGGCGCCCTGACGATCCTGTCGATAGTCCAGCGCGACGGCGTCGCCTCCCGCCGTTTCCGTCGTCCAGTCTCGCGAGGACTCGCCCGTCTGCAGGGCGAACCAGAACCCGCCGTCCGCGTCGCCCGAGACGCCCAGATCGCGCGTGCGCGCCGCTTGCGAGCGCCACAGATCCGCGCTCGAGGTCCAGACCGAATCCAGGGCCTGCAGAAGCCCCGTCTGCCGGTAGGCGGCCGCGCTCGCCGCCGTCTGCAGCGCATAGCGGCGCGCGTCGGCGTCGTAGGAGAGACTGTGCCCGACAAAGCCCCGGTCACCTTCACCCTCCGCCATGGCGAAGGCGCCGACGGAGGAGCCCGCGCCGACCTCCGCCACGACGATGCCCTGCGGCGTCCCCAGGGTCGCCTGGGAATAGTCGCCGTTCAGGGTCAGATAGGTCGTGCCCGTGGCGGCGCCGGCGATCACGATACGGTCCGCAACGCTCCCTGCGAGGTCGACGTCCAGGGCGACGGTCGAGCCGCTCAGGCCGATGAACGCCCCCGACACCGTCAACCGATCACCGATGGCCCCGTTGCGCAGATCGATGAGCCCGGCGTTCTCGAAACGCTCGAGATCGCGCAGGACGAAGGCCCGGGGAGACGCCCCTTCCCCGAAGCGGACCACGCCCGTGTTGACCAGGAGGTCCACGCCGCCGCCGAACTCGCTGTCCCGGCCGATCTCCCACAGGCCGGCGTTCTCGAAGCGATCGTCGCCGCCGGCCGTCGAGAGTGAGCCGAAGATCTGGCCGGTGTTGCGCAGCGAAAGCGCCCCGTCGGTGATCCGCACGGCATGCCCGGATCCCGCGACGACGACACCGGCGTTGGCCACGGTGGCGACGCCGCCCAGTCCGAACGGCTGAGGCGGGAACGGGGTCTCGAAGGGCAGCTGATCGTAGCCCGGATTCGGGCAGGGATTGACCCAGCCGGCCTGCCCCGTGTTGGGCAGCACGCAGCGCGCCCCGGCCGCGAGCACCAGGCCGTCGACGCCGCCTTCCACCCTGGCTCCGGCGCCGATCGTGACAGCCACGCTCTCTCCCTGGGCGGAGATGGCGGTCCCCAAGGTCGAGCGCGCGGTCCCGTGCAGGTCGATCCGGGCGGCGCCGATCATATTGGCGTCAAGGGCGAAGCTGTCATAGGCAAGCGCATCCCCCACCGTCAGTCGCGCATCGCCCAGACCCCGCGCGCTGACGCCCATGGAGCCCGCGCCGCTCACCTCGACCCGCCGCACCGAGACCTCGATGTCCCCGTCGAACGCGAACGGCGGGGGGAAGTCGCCGCCCTGCAGCTCCTCGAAGCGCGTTCGGGCGCGGATGCCGTCGGCGCCGTCTCCCGAGGTGACGACGGAGTCGGCGGCGATCAGCGTATCGCCATGCTGGCCCAGTCCGAAGATGCCGTGAGCCTCGAGGCCCCGGGTCGTGACCGGACCGGCGGCCCGCACCCGCGTGGCCCCATAGCTGCTGTCGACGGACAGACCGACCGCCTGATCGCCCAGCGTCTCGACCGGCCCCGCCGCGAACACATCGGCGTCTCCCGACGTCGCCCGGACCAACACGCCTTCCGACGCCAGGCCGCTCGTCGAAATGGCGCCCGTCACCGTCACCCTCGCCTCACGGCCCGTCGCGAAGACGCCTCGCGAGATATCCCCGTATGTGACGGCCGAGCCCAGGACGCCCTGCACGGACCCGAACAGGCTGGAGACATACAGAGCCTGCGCATTGTACCCGCGTGTCACGACCTCGTCCGCACGGGCGCTGGCGTTTCCGCTCTGACTCGCCGCGGCGACCCCGTAGGTGAAGTCCCCGCCGACGTCCGCGAAGCGCACGTTCGCCTGGGCGGAGCCCGCCTCGCTCTGGACGACGACGCCCCCGCCCCGGTCGCTGGTCACGGACCCGACGTCGGCGAGGGCGAGCCCGTCCCGCGTGGCGATCGCGACGCCCACGGTGTTCTCGCCGCTCAACTGGAGCGACCCGACATAGACGGTCGCACCGCCGTCCGCCGTGACGGCCACGCCCGCGCCGTTGGCGCCCTCGATCGAAATATCGCCCACGCTGACGAAACCGGAGCCGAGGGTGTCGAGGTTAACCCCCTGGTTGTTGTCGCCGACCAGATTGATCGATCCGACGCTGATCTGGGTGTCGCCGAAATAGGCGTTCCCATCGGCGTCAAATCCCCCATTTCCGACGCGCACGCCCCAGACGTAATCGCCTTCCCCGCGGATCTGGTTGACGCTTACCGCGATCGGGCCGGCGCCGAAGGCGGTGACGCCGTCCGCCGCGAAGCCGGTGGTGTCCACCGTGTCGGCCGTGATCCAGATGGATCCAAGTCCGCCATCGGCGACGACGCCCAACGCGAGTTCGCCGTTCGTCGTCACCGAGCCCACATCGATCCGGATCGCGCCATCGGTGGAGACCACAACGCCCTCGGCGTAGGCGCCGCGGGTCTCGACCGACCCCGCGCGCACGGTGATGTCTCCGATCAGACTCTCGGCGGAAATACCCCTGGCGTAGTCGCCGACGGTCGACACCCGATCGACCTCGATAACGGTCGTCCCCTCGTGATTGAACGTCGCGACGCCGTCGGCGCCCGTCTCCCCGTCGGAGACGGCGAAGACGTCGCCCATGCGGATGAAGATGTCGCCGGCGCCCTCGACAAGGGCCGAGACCGCGGTCGCATTGCGCGTCGTCACGGAGGCTCCGGCCCCGTCATAGGTGATCCCCGCGTTCTGCGTGACAGTATGCAGCCCGGCGCGATAGTCGACCGGTGCGATGAAGACCCCGTCCTCGAGACGGATGAAGACGTCCGTCGTCATTTCGCCGCCGTACCAGACGCCGTTGTCATAGCGGTTGTCCGCCGAACAGGTGACGACCCCGTCGACGGGCGCGCCGCAGGCGTCGTTGGGGTGAACCTGGGCCCGGGCCTGGCCGGCGGCCAGGGTGAGGGCGGCGGCGGCGACGCCGGCGGTCAGGGCGAGCCGCGAGCCGTTTCCGGCCATGAATGGGCGAGTCATTGAGGTCCCTCGTATTGGACGTTGCAAAGGTGTCGGCCTCAGACGGCGCCATTGCTCCGGACCCATACGGCTTTCTGAAAAATCGCTTCGCCGCCGGCGCCGGAACGACGGCCGACCTGCCGACCGGTCCCGGGAATTCCGCCGCCTCGACGCCCCCTCCGGGAGATCGCGCCTCGCACGGACGGCCCTTCGCGGCGGCGTCGCGGCGCCGGTCGTCTTGCGCAGGCGACGAACACCCGGATAGTTCGCGCGATGGACGCCGCGCCGACCGCCCCGATGGACCGCCTGGAAACCGCCTTCCTGGACCTGCGCCTGGAGCTGCTGGCGCGTGCGCGGGCGATCGATCCGTCGGGCGACCCGGAGGACGTCCTGCACGAGGTGTGGATCCGGCTTCGGGGCGTTCGCGAGCCCGTGGTCAATCCGCGCGGCTATCTGATGCGGATGATCTACACCGCCGTCGTGGACCGGCGACGGTCCCTGCGCCGGTCCGCCGCCCGGGACGGCAGCTGGGCGGCCGAGCGCCGCCCGGACGGCGACCCGACCGCCGCCCCCGCCGAGGCCGAGCGCAACCTTATCGCGCGCGAGACTCTCCAGCGCGTCGACGCCTGCCTCCGGGGTCTGGGCGAACCGACCAATTCGATCTTCCGCCGCTATCGCTTCGGCGGCGAGCCGCAGCGCCAGATCGCGGCCGATCTGGGCTTCGCGGTCAGCACGGTCGAAAAGCACCTTCAGAAGGCCTATGTCGCCCTTCACCGCCTCAGGGGAGAACGGGGATGACCACCCACGGCGCGAGGATCGAGGACGCCGCCATGGCGTGGCTGATCCGCCTGCAGGACCCCGAGTTCGACCGCTGGGACGACTGGGAGGGCTGGTTGACGGCGGATCCGGCTCACGCCGAGGCCTATTGGCGGCTCGCCGACGACGACGCGGACCTCGTCGATCCCACGCCGGCGGCCGTCGCCCGGATCATTCCGCTCGACCGGGCGCGTCCGGCCAGGGCCCGGCGAGGGGCGCCCGCCCGCAGACGCGTCCTGGCGCTGATCGGCGTGGCCGCCGCCGTGGCGCTCGCCTGCGGACTGGCCTGGACGACCTGGTCGTCGAACCGCGTCCGCGTCATCGAAACCGCGCCAGGCGAGGCGCGCAGTCTGACCCTGGCCGACGGCAGCCGGGTTCACCTGTCCGGGGGGAGCCGCCTCGCGCTCGCCCGAAACCCCAGACATGTCACCCTCGACGCCGGCCGCGCCCTGTTCGAGGTCGCGCACGACGACGCCCTCTTCACCGTTCAGGTCGGCGACGCGCAGGTGACGGATCTGGGCACGGTATTCGACGTCACGCGCCTGAACGCCGGCGCGCGCGTGTCCGTTGCCGAGGGCGCCGTGCGGTATAACGGCGCGGGTCGATCCGAAACCCTACGGGCGGGCGAGTCCCTGACAACGCTGAACGGCCGGATCACCCGACGGACGGTCGACGCCGCCGGCGTCGCCGCCTGGCGCGACGGCCGGCTTTCCTATCGCGACGAGACGCTTGAGGTGATCGCCCAGGATCTGGCGCTGGAGCTGGGCCGGCCCGTCGCGGTCGATCCGGCGGTGGCGCCGCGACGGTTCACCGGCAGTCTGGTGACCACGGGCCCGGACGCCGAGGCGCGCGAGCGGCTTGCCGGGCTGCTCGACGTCGTCGTCGAGACGGACGGCCAAGGGTGGCGGCTCAGGGCCCGCGCGGCGCCGTGATCAGGGCCGCGCCGCTGATCCTGGCCCTGTTGGCGCTCCCCCAGGTAGCGGCGGCCCTGGCCTGGACCTCGGTCCAGGCCGAGGTCCAGGGTCGGGCCCGCGGTCCGGTGGCGATCTCGGTGCCGGGCTCGACGGCCGACCTCGCCGTGAACCGCCTGGCGGAACAACTGGGCGTCAGCGTGGTCGTCGCCGTTCCGCTCGCCGGCCGCCGCAGCGCCGGTTTGCGCGGCCGGTACGACGCCGCGGAGGCGTTCGACCGCCTGCTCCGTCCGCTCGGCGCCCGCGCCGTGCGCATCGGGCCGGACAGCTACCGGGTGGAGCCGCGCGCCGACGAGCGCCCGGCGCGGCGTCCAGCGCCGCAGGCGACATCCGGCCCGCCCGCGCCGATCACCGAGCTGGACGAGATCGTGGTGACCGCCTCGGTCCGCCGGGGGGGGCTCGACGCGGTCAGCGGCCGCACCCTTCTCGACGAAGAGGCGCTGGGCCGCGCCGGGAACCGGTCCTCCAGCGAAGGCCTCGCCCATCTCTCCGCGACGGTGGATTCGACCCGCCAGGGCCCGGGCCGCAACAAGCTGTTCGTGCGAGGCGTCGCCGACTCCGCGGTCAGCGGTCCGCTTCAGGCGACGGTGGGACAGTACCTCGGCGATCTCCGCCTGAACTTCGGGTCGCCCGATCCCGACATCGCCCTGGTCGACCTGGAGCGGGTGGAGGTGTTCGAGGGGCCGCAGGGTTCACGGTTCGGCGCCGGCTCCATCGCCGGCGTGGTCCGCCTCGAACCGGCGCCGCCGGAGCTCGACGTGGCGTCCGGCGCCCTGTCCCTGGCGGCGTCCCGGCCCCGCCACGGCGGACCGGGCGGCGACGGCGCCCTGGTGGTGAACCGGCCGCTCGGATCCAGGGCGGCCTGGCGGCTGACCGCTTATGGACGTCGGGACGGGGGCGTGCTGGACAATCCGGTGCGGGGCGACGACCACGCGGACGCGGTCGATGTCGTCGGCGGTCGGCTCGCCGTGCGGTGGGTGGGCGACGACTGGACCGTGGATGCGCTCGGGCTGGCCCAGCGGATCACAGCCGACGACGCCCCGCTGGTCCGCGACCCGGACCGCCTGGAAACCGACCGGCCGCTCGCCGAACCCTATGACAGTCGTCTGGATCTCGCCGGCGTCACCTTCAGCCGTCGCTTCGGAACGGCCCGCCTCACCTCGGCGACCAGCCTGTCTCGCCAATCGCTCGATGAACGGTTCGACGCCACCGTCACGGAGGCCGGCCTGGTGCAGGTCGTCGACCGTCGACAGTCGGTGACGGCCTTCTCCTCCGAGACGCGCCTGAGCGTCGCCTTCAGCCCGAAGGGTTCGATCGACGGCGGCCTGTCGCTGGTCCGCGCCGACACGGACGTCCAGCGGATGAGACGCCCGTTCCCGCTGGAGGGCGATCCCGTCGCGCAGGACGCGCTGACGCGGCGGTACGAAGAGGCCGCCCTGTTCGGAGAGGTTTCGCTGCAGCCGAACGCCCGCCTGTGGCTGAGCGCCGGAGGCCGTGTTTCGATCGTCCGCCTCAATACCCGGCTGCACGGCTCGGACGCTTCTCCCGTCACGCCGGGCGACGCCGAAACCCTGCTCACGCCGTCGCTCGGCGCGCGCTGGTCCCTGACGGCGGCCGCGTTCGTCTTCGCCCGGTTCGAACAGGGGTTCCGCCCCGGCGACGTCGGAGAGGACGGCGCGTTCGGACGTCCCTACCGCGCCGATCGCGTGAGCCTGACCGAGATCGGCTTCGGCTTTTCGCCCGGCGCCCGCTGGCGTCTGGAGGCCTCGACCGGTCGCCTCGACTGGACCGATATCCAGTCCGACGTCGTCACGGCGGGCGGCGACCTCGTCACCGGCAATATCGGCGACGGCCGCATCATCTTCCTGAGCCTGCGGGGCGACTGGCGTCCGACCGATCGCCTCACCCTGTCCGGCGGCGTCTTCGTCAACGACAGCGTCCTGCGGACCGCCGAGGTCGGGCTTGTCGTCGGCCGTCACGGCGACATCCCCAATGTGGCGCCGGCGTCCGGCCAGGCCAGCCTTGACTGGGGCCCGCACCCATTCGCCGGGCGCGCCCTGACGCTCTCCGGCGACTTTCGCTATATCGGCCGGTCCCGCCCCGGCCTGGGCCTCGGACTCGATACGCCCCAGGGCGGCTATGTCGACGCCGAGCTCACGGCGCGGCTCGGCGACGATCGGGGCGCCCTGGTGCTGTCGGTCTCCAATCCTTTCGACGTCTCGGCCGCCCGGTTCGGTCTCGGATCGCCCTACCGGCTCACCGACGGCCACGTCGCGCCGGTCAGGCCCCTCAGCGTGCGCCTCGGCTTCGAAGCCTCCTTCTGAAGCGACAGGACGCCGCGGCCTTGTCCGCCGCCGTCAACGCGTCGTTCCGATGCGTCGGCGCCAGCTCCGCGGCCCAGGGCAACTTTGGAAAATCGCGCAAGTCTTCGCTCCTAGTCGGCAACTCCCGAGACCCGGTCTCCGTCACCCTGCAGTCCCTTCAAGGAGATTCCGATGTCCGACACCTCTCGCCGTTCCATCCTGGCGCTCGCCGCCGCCGGTCCCGCCGTCGCCGTCGCGGGCGCCGCCCAGGCCGCCGCGGCGCCGGGCGCCCGGTCCGCACAGACGCGCCCCGGAGAGGGCCGCGCGGCCCTCATCACCGGCTCCTCCCGCGGGATCGGCGCCGCGACGGCGAAGCGGCTCGCCTCGGAGGGCTATGCGATCACCGTGAACTACCTGTCCGGCCGGGATCTGGCCGAGCAGGTCGTGCGGGACATCGAGGCCGGCGGCGGTCGGGCCATCGCGCGCCAGGCCGACGTCGCCGATCCGGCGGCGGTGGCGGCCCTGTTCGACGCCAACGACCAAGCCTTCGGGGGCGTGGATGTCGTGGTCAACAATGCGGGCGTCATGAACGTGGGCGCCTTCGCCCAGATGACCGACGAAGCCTTCGATCGGATGATCGCCACCAATGTGAAAGGCAGTTTCAACGTGCTGCGCGAAGCCGCGAAGCGGACGCGGGACGGCGGCCGCATCATCAGCCTGAGCTCCAGCATCACCCTCCAGCGCCCGCCCGGCGGCGGGGTCTACGCGGCCTCCAAGGCGACCCAAGACTTCTACACCAGCGCCCTGGCCAAGGAGCTTGCCGGCCGCCGGATCTCGGTGAACGCGGTCGCTCCGGGCGCCGTGGACACCCGGCTCCTGCGCCAGCACGGCGAGGCGGCGCTGGCTCCGATCCCCGGGATGACCCCGCACGGCCGGATCGGCCTGCCGGAGGACATCGCCAATGTGATCGCCGCCCTGTGCGCCGACGACGGTGCGTGGATTCATGGCCAGGTCGTCTACGCCAACGGCGGGATCGCCTGAGGACAGGCGCCACACCCCCGGCAGGGCCGCGCGCCGGCGCGCCGTCCTGCCGGGCGAGGCGGTCGACACCCGCCCGATCGTCCGTCTTATTTGCCTGATCGTCCCGAGGCGTTGGCGCGCGCGAGGGCCATGGCTAGGATCGTCCCATCGTGAGCGGAGACGGTCGGACATGAAGCTGAACCTTGGCGACAGAATTTCGGGCGTCCTGGACGCCCAGTTCATCGGCGACGGTCACTACATGACGCCGGTTCCGGGCCTGATCCTGATGCGGTCCTGTAGCCAGATGCCGCCGCAGCAGATGCTCTATCGTCCGACCCTGTGCATTATCGCCCAGGGCTCCAAGGAGATCATGGTGGGCGACCGGACCGTCCGCTACGGCCAGGGACAGACCCTGGTCGTGACCGTGGAGGCCCCGGTGCTCAGCCGCGTGATCGAGGCCTCGGCCGCCAGCCCCTACATCGGCGCGATCCTGGAGCTCGATGCCGGAATCATCCGTGACGTGGCGACCCGCCTAGGCGACCTCGAGACGACCGGCCCCTCCGGCTTCGGGCTCACGGTGCAGGATCTCGATGCGCAGATCACCGGCTCCCTCCAGAGATTGCTCGACCTGATCGGGGAGCCGAACGCCGTCGACATCCTGTATCCTTCGATCATGCGCGAGATCGCCTACTGGCTCTTGCGCAGCCCGGCGGGCCGCGCGGTGGCCCGCATGGTGATTCCGGACGGCCAGCCGCACCGCATCGCCCAGGCCATGTCGCATCTGCGCGACCATTTCGACAGCCCGGTCGACGTCAAGGCGCTGGCCAGGTCCGTCGGGATGAGCCCGTCCTCTTTTCACCAGCATTTCAAAGCCCTGACGGCGATGTCTCCGCTTCAGTATCAGAAGCACATCCGTCTGCTGGAAGCGCGACGGCGGATGGTCAGCGACGGCGATCAGGCCTCAACCGCCGCGGTCGCCGTGGGTTACGAGAGCGTGTCGCAATTCACCCGGGAGTACGCCCGGATGTTCGGCTCCCCGCCCCGGCGCGAAACCCGCCGGGCGCGGATGGCGCGCGTTCGTCCCGAAGGGTCCGCCGCCTCGCCGGAGGGCGCAAACGCAGCCTTCTGACGCTCAGGCCCCGCTCCGCTCGATCGTGCGTTGGGCCGCCCTGACGGCGGCGATGAAGGCGCCGAGGGCGGCCGGCACATGCCGACGCCCCGCGTAATAGAGGCAGAGCCCCGGGAACGGCGGCGACCACTCGGCCAGGAGGATCTCCAGCCGCCCCTCGGCGAGCGCGGCCCTTGCGAAGGTCTCGGGAACGAAGGCGATTCCCACACCCTCAAGGGCGGCCTCGACCATCAGCCCGCTGTGATCCAGCCCGAGGGTCCCGTCGACCTCCACCGCGGCCGCGGTCTGACCGCGCTCGAACTCCCATCGGTACAGCTTGCCGCTGGGCAGCCGCTGCCGGATGCACCGGTGATGTTTCAGATCGTCCGGCGTGGCCGGCCGGCCGTGGGCGGCGAGGTAGGCGGGCGACGCGACCGCGATGAAGCGCTGGGCCCCGCCGAACGGCACGGCGATCATGTCCTGCGGAACCGCCTCGGCGAGGCGTACGCCGGCGTCGAACCCCTCGGCCACGATGTCGACCAGCCGGCCCTCGATGACGAGGTCGAGCCGGACGCCGGGGTGCTTCAGCACGAAGTCGGGTACGACATGTCGGATGAGCCAGCGCGCGCCGCCCTCATTGGCGTTGACCCGAAGCGCGCCTGCCAGTTCGCCGGCGCCGGAGCGGACGTCCGCGAGGATGTCGTCAAGCGCGCCGAGGGTCGGAGACAGTCGCTCCAGCAGGCGTGCGCCGGCCTCCGTGAGGCCGACACTGCGGGTAGTTCTGTGCAGCAGCCGCACGCCCAGGCGGCGCTCCAGGGCGCGCAGCGCATGGCTCAGCGAGGACCGAGAAACCCCGAGCGTGTCCGCCGCGCCCCGGAAGCTCCGATGTCGCGCCACGGCGGCGAAGGCCTTCAGCTCGGAGAGGCTCACGTCTTCCATTGGTGTAAATCTCTCACCATCCCATGCGGATAGCGAGACCTTATCGCACCAGTCGATCAGGCGCATCTCCCGCTCAGACAAGGAGATCCTCATGAAAACCTGGCTTATCACCGGCGCATCCTCGGGCCTCGGCCTGTCCATGAGCCGCTTGCTGCTCGACCGCGGCGATCGCGTCGTTGCCGCGGTGCGACGGACCGAACCGCTGTCGGACCTGAAGGCCCGCTATCCGGACCGGCTGCAGGTGGTGACCTTCGACCTGAGCGACACGGCCGCCCTGCGGCGCGGGGTCGACGCCGCCTTCACCGCGGCGGGACGGATCGACGTGGTGGTCAGCAACGCGGGCTACGGCCTCTTCGGCGCCGCCGAGGAAGCGACCGACGACCAGATCGACAGACAGATCGCCACCAATCTGGTCGGGTCAATCCAGCTCATCCGGGCTGTCCTGCCGCGTCTCCGCGCCCAGGGCGGCGGCCTTGTGCAGCAGGTCTCCTCGGAGGGCGGCCAGGTCGCCTACCCGGCCTTCAGCCTCTACCACGCGACCAAATGGGGCATCGAAGGCTTCGTGGAGTCCGTCGCCCAGGAGGTCGAGCCCTTCGGCGTCCGCTTCACCCTCGTCGAGCCGGGTCCCACGGCCACGGGCTTCGGCGCCGGCCTCGACCTTGCGGAGCCCCTCGCCGCCTATGAGGCCACGCCGGCCGCCGCGGTGCGCCGGGCCGTCCTGGGCGGCGGCTTCGAGATCAAGGGCGACGCCGACCGGACCGTCGAGGCGATGATCGGCGCCGCAGACGCGGACCGTCCTCCGCGTCGTCTCGCCCTCGGCAGCACGGCCTACGACAATATCGAGGCGGCGCTCGTCGACCGGCTCGCCGAACTGCGCGGCCAGCGCACCGTGGCCTATGGGGCCGACCGGTCATGAACCGCCGGCTCGCCCTGGTCGTCGCCGCCGGCCTTGCGGCCTGCGCCCCGTCCGACCCCGCCCCTCCCCGCCCGGACTCCGGACCCAACGCCGTCCTCGGGACCTGGCGCATGGTGAGCGCCACGGTCGAGGACGAAGACGGCGTCAGCCGTCCCTACGGGGACCGCCCCAACGGACTTCTCGTCTTCACGCCCGAGATGCGGTTCATCGAGGTCCTCACCCCCGCCGACGCCCCGCCCTTCGCCTCCGGAGTCCGCGGCGAGGGCACGGATGCGGAAAACCGCCGCGCCATGGCGACCACCATCGGGTTCTTCGGCGTTTATTCGGTCGACGCCGACGGCGTCTTCACAGGCAATCGGGTCGAGGGCTCCACCTTCCCCAACTGGATCGGCGACGTCCGCACGCGGAAGGACCTCACCCTGGTGGTGCAGGGCGATCGGATGATCGAACGCTTCACCCGGCCGGACGGCGGCCGCGTCTCCGCCGAGTTCGAGCGCGTCCGCTAGAGCCGGATTCCCGTCACCCGCCCTCTAGCGGCGGGCGCTCACCGCGGCGCCGCCGTAGACGACGTGGCGCCGCATCTCGTCGCTGAACAGTCCGTAGAGCATCGGCAGGTCCGGACGGGACGCCGCATCCAGCGCCGCCAGATGGTCGGGCGACAAGACCAGATCGACGGCCTTGAGATTGTCCTCCAGCTGGCTGACCCGGCTGACGCCCGTCAAAACCGTGTCGACCCCGGGCCGCGACAGCGCCCACGCCAGGGCGACCCGGGCGGGCGGCGCGCCGATCTCGGCGGCGAGAGCCTTGAGGGCGTCGACGATGGCCCAATTGCGCGCGGTGAACAGGCTGTCGCCGAACGGATTGGGGCCGTCCAGCCGCGCCCCGCTCTCGCCGTCGCCGGTCCCCGCTTCCTTCGGCAAGCCGCCCGCGCGCGACGGGGCCGCCTCCACGGCCGCCCGATCGTATTTGCCGGTCAGCAGACCATAGGCCAGCGGACTCCACGGCATCACGCCGAGGCCCGTATCGCGCGCCAAGGGCAGGTGCTCGGCTTCCACCTCCCGGCTGACCAGGGAATAGAAATACTGCAGGGCGATCGGCCCCGGCCGTCCCTGCGCGGCCGCCAGGGTGACGATCCGGGCGACATACCAGGCCGGGGCGTTGGATATCCCCCAGTAGCGGATCTTGCCGGCCCTCACGAGGGCCGACAGGGTCTCGAGCAGTTCCTCGGGCGGCGTCACGGAATCCCAGACGTGAACCCAGTAGAGGTCGATGTAGTCCGTCTTCAGCCGGCGCAGCGACCCCTTGAGCGCGGCGTGGATATGTTTGGCGCCGTTGCCGCCGGCGCCGGGCCCGGCGGCAAAGCCGGCCTTGGTCGCCAGCACCAGCCGGTCGCGGCCGCCGCGCTGCGAGAGGATCTCGCCCAGCATCGTCTCGCCGCCGCCGGCGGCATAGACATCGGCCGTGTCGATCAGGTTGCCGCCCGCGCCGACATAGGCGTCGAACACCGCCTCGGCGGCGGACTGGTCCATGCCCCAGCGCGCCACGCCGAAGGTCATGGTCCCGAGCGCCAGAGGACTGACGATGAGGCCTGAACGGCCGAGGGGACGATAGGCGTCGAGGGGCATAGGAGAGCTCCGGTCTGTTTCGAACTGCAAACTGGACACGGCGAACGTTGAGCGGTAGCGGCCATTCATCACAAGGCCTCTTGAGTTCATCTCAATAATGGATCGCGACACCTGGAACGATCTGGCGGTCTTCGCCGCCATCGTCGAGGCCGGCGGCTTCACGCGCGCGGGCGCCCGCCTCGGCGTCTCGGCCTCGGCGCTGAGCCACCGGATGCGGCTGATGGAGGCGCGCATGGGTGTGCGGCTGCTGAACCGCACCACCCGCAGCACCGCCCCGACCGAGGCGGGCGAACGCCTTGTGGCGAGCCTGCGCCCCGCCATGGCGGAGGTCGACGCCGCCCTGATCGCCCTCGATGTCGATCGGGCCCGGCCGGCCGGCCGGGTGCGCGTCACCGCCCATCGCTCGGCCGCCTTCGGCCTGGTCCTGCCGCGTCTCGCACGGTTCGCGGACGACTATCCGGAGATCAGCGTCGAACTGACCGTCGATGACGGCCTGACCGATATTGTCGCCGCAGGGTATGATGCGGGGATCCGACGTCTGCCGTCCCTGGAGCAGGACATGGTCTCGGTTCGGCTGGACGACGGGGCCCGGCTCAGCATTGTCGCCGCTCCGGCCTACCTAGCCGCCTTCGGAGTGCCGGAAAATCCCTCCGACCTGAGCCGCCACCGTTGCCTCAGCTACCGCCTGCCGACGGCGGGCTCGCTCTACCGCTGGACGTTCGAGCGGGACGGCCAGACGACCACAATGGATGTCCCGGGCGGTTTCGTCACCAACGACATCGATGTCCTGTGCGAGGGGGCCGTCGCCGGCGTCGGCCTGGCCTGCGTGCTCGAGACCCAGGCCGCGCCCTACGTCAAATCGGGCGCGCTCGTCAGCGTGCTGGAGGCCTGGCGGCCAATGCTGCCGCCCAACTACCTCTACTATGCCGGGCGGCGGAACCCGCCTCCGGCCCTGCGCGCCTTCATCGACGCCATGAAGGCCCCGGCTCCCGCCGGGGCCTGACCGGAGTCACGCCCGGGTCCGCAACGGCTGCAGGACGGCCTCGGTCAGCGCGTCCTCCCGAAGGGGTCCCGCCGCCTCGGCGTACTCGGGGTCCTCGATCATGCCGACGAAGGCGTTCCGGTCGGGGTAGCGGACCAGGAGGACGGCGTCCCACGACTGGCCGTCCTCAGCCGACAGGGCCGGAAGGCCGTCGCCGAAATAGACGACCTCGATGCCGAACCGCGCGCCCACGGGACCCACGGCCGCCAGATATTCCGCATAGCGCGCACGGCCGCCCTCCGGCTTGAACCGCAGGAGATTGAGCATCACGACGGGCTGGCCATCGTCGTCGGCGACGAAGTCGGAGAGGGCTTCGGGGATGAGGGTGAGCATTGGACGGCCTTTGTTGACGATCGGCGGGACAAGCGGGCGATCGGCGCGGAGATCCGGGCCGGCCCCGGCCCGTGCGGTCGGTGGAGGAACAGTCGCGAGTCTAGCGCACGGGGGCCCTCGTCGCGCGGGTCTCCCGTTGCTCGATCCGCCGTATTGCTTGCCCGATAGACCGGGCCGCGACGCTTCAGACCGGGCCGCCCGAGAGACCACTGATCGCCTGAGGGACCCATACGCCGCGAGCGAACAGCCAGGTCGCGAGCGCGACGAAGGCCGTGGCCGCCAGAAGCAGCGCCGCGGTCGCCAGCCGCCAGACGGGATGAGGGCGCGCCCCCCGCGCCCGGATGAAGACCTCGGCGACGATCAGATTGGGGATGTAGAAGAAGAACATCATGATCGCGTCGAACCAGCCGGTGAACCCCCGCCCCTGGCCGAGGTCGCCGGCCAGCACCGACCAGGCGGCGTACTCCATCCGGTAGAGCCACGAGCCGACCGTCAGGGCGAACAGGCGGATGGCCCAGGCGCGGTGCCGGTCGTAGCGACCCGCCCGCGCATGCCGCCAGCCCTCGACGGCGCAGAGCACCATCAGGACGCCGTAGCCGCCGAAGCCCACGTCCATCAGCCTGCCGCCGATCGTTCCGGCGCCGAGAATGAAGCCCAGCCCGCCGAGGCCGGCCAGACCGGCCGAGATCACATAGGTCCGCCCCAGCCACCGGTGAAGCGCCGGCAGACGCCGCCTCAGCCTGCCGATCAACTGGATCGGGCCCAACAGCAGGAGCACCCCGCCGGCCGCGAAATGAACGCCGATCGCGAGCGTGGCGGCCGGCGCGGCGGCGTCGTGAAGTCCCGGGAGGGATTCGTTCCACCGCTCGGCCGCGCCGCGCAACGCGACGCCGCCGAAGAAGGCCAGGATGTAGATCGCGAAGATCGCCCCGCTGATCCAGGTCGCGGCGACCAGCAGACGCCCGCTCCATCTCAGGATCGCATCGGACCAGCCCCGGCCGTCCCCGCCCGCCCGCGCCGTGTCGGCGGAGCGCATTCGAACCTGAGATTGCGTCATGTCGCGGATGGCCCCTATCGGATCCGAGGCCCCCGCCCCGGCCGTCGAAGGTGAGGGGCTTCGCATCGGCGGTCGATGCCCAAATCTGGCGGAAACCTGCCTTATTCTTCAGGCCTGCGCGCGTCAGAGGCCTCCCCCCTCAGAATCCGAAGTCGAATTGATCGGTCGGGGCAGAGGATTGCGGCCTCGGCGTCGGGCCTTGAACGGGACGACCGCGACGCCCTGGAAGACGGGCGCGTCCGGGGCCGGGGTCCGGACCGGCGCCGCAGCAGGCGCCGGCATGGGGCGGGCCATGCCCGGCAGGCGCGGCGTTCTCGGGGCCTTGAGCGGCGGCGGGGGCAGCGGCCCGCCGCGCGTCCGCTTCCAGACCGTCAGTTCGCTCTCCCACCAACCGACCCGGCCCGGCGACATCCGGACGCGCCGGGGAAAAGCGCCGTCACGCTCCATGCGCCAGGCGGTGGAGCGACTGATGCTGGCGATGTGCTCCACCAAGGGCCTTTAGTACAGCCTTGTGATCCTGTTGGGGCTGAACGACGAAAAATGGTGGAGCTTTTCAAAGACCCCCTCGGAAGGCCGTTCAGTGGTCTTTGTCGCTAGCATCGCGAGCACGCGACCGCTTGCTAATGACCCGCTGCAGATATGACCGCAACACCAAGATCGGCGAAATCTTTGAGGCTCTCAAAGAGGCCGGCGTGCAAGAGCAAGCGGTTCAGGCCCGTGCAGATCGGCTGCTACTCCCCGAGGGGCGCCAGCATCAGGCGGGTGTTTCGAACTTCGTGTTGAAGTCGGAGGGAGCGCCCCGTCCCGCACCTCATAGTACGCTGGCCCTAGCCGGGAAGCGGATCTTCTGCGAATCCGCAAAGAGTCAGCAGCGGTCTTTCCCTTCGTCCGACCTCCATCCGCCACCGCGCAGCGGCGACAGAGATCATAGGATCCGGCAACTAATTTGAGGTTTCGGACATTCGCATCCGGGCCCCGATCTTCGAATGTGCAAATGCGATCACTCCGCATGAGACATCGAATGACCCAGTGGACCACCTCAGACATCCCCAACCAACGCGGTCGCACCGCCGTCGTCACAGGGCCGGGCGGGCTCGGTTTCGAGGACGCCCTCGCGCTCGCCAGAGCCGGCGCGAACGTCATCCTCGCCGGCCGCAATCCGGCCAAGGGTGAGGCCGCGGCAACCGCCATCCGCGACGCCGTCCCCTCGGCGGCGGTCCGGTTCGAGTTCATCGACCTTTCAAACCTCGCCGCCGTCAACGCTTTCGCAGACCGCCTCAAGGCCCAGCTCGACGGCCTGGACCTGCTGATCAACAACGCCGGGGTCATGACCCCGCCGAACCGGGAATTGACCGTCGACGGCTTCGAGCTTCAGTTCGGGGCCAACCACCTCGCCCACTTCGCCCTGACGGCCTGGCTTATGCCCCTGCTGAAGAAGGGGGAAGACGCGCGCATGGTCAGCGTGTCCAGCATCGCCGCGCGGCGGGGCGCCATCGATTTCGAGAATCTCAACGCCCAGCGCGACTATCGTCCGATGCCCGCCTACGCCCAGTCCAAACTGGCCTGTCTGATGTTCGCGCTGGAATTTCAGCGTCGCAGCGACGCGGCCGGCTGGGGCGTCTCGGGCATCGCCGCCCATCCGGGCATCTCGCGAACCCAGCTACTCTACAACACGCCCGGCGGGCATCCCCACCGGCGTCTGCGCAGCGCGCTCTGGTTCCTGTTCCAGCCCGTCGCCCGGGGCGCGCTGCCGACTCTCTACGCGGCGACGGCGCACGAGGCCGAAGGGGGCGGCTACTACGGCCCCGACGGCCTGGCCGAAACCCGGGGTCATCCCGCTGTCGCCCGCATTCCCCCGGCGGCGCTCGACCAGGCTGCGGCCGCCCGCCTCTGGGAGATGTCGGAACGTCTGACCGGGGTCCAGTTCGAGGCTCAATCATGATCCGTTCGTTCCCCTACGTTCAGGGGTGGCGTCTCGCCGCCCTTCTCGCCGTCCTTCTCCTCATCAACGCCCTGAGCCAGATTGACCGCATCCTCCCCTTCATCCTGGCGGAGGCGATCAAGACCGACCTCAACCTGACCGATACCCAGATCGGCCTGCTGACCGGCGCCGCCTTCGCCATCTGCTACACCCTGCTGTCCCTCCCGCTCGCGCGGGCCGCAGACCGGGGGTCCCCCCGGCGGGTGCTTCTGGTCTGTCTCATCGTATGGAGCGCCATGACCGCGTTCGGCGGTCTGGCGGGGAGCTTCGTGTTTCTCGCCCTGACGCGTTTCGGCGTCGCCGTGGGCGAGGCCGGCGCCCTGCCTTCGGGGCACGGTCTGATCGGCCGCCTGGTGTCTCCTGAACGCCGTGGCCTGGCCATCGGCCTCTTCTCCATGGGCATTCCGCTCGGCACCATGGTCGGCTTCGCCGCCGGCGGCGCGATCGCCGACGGCCTCGGCTGGCGGACGGCTCTGATCGCCTTCGGCGCCGCCGGCGGCCTGGCCGCGGCGCTCGCTCTGTTGGTGATCCCCCCGACCCCGGCCCAACCCCGCGGACCGGCGGACGCCCAGCCCTTCCTGGCCTCGGCGGTCCGGCTCGCCACCTCCTCCGGCTTCCGCTGGCTCATGATCGCCAGCCTCGCCCTGGGTTTCGGCAGCGCGCCCTTCTACGCCTTCTCCGCCCCCTTCCTGATCCGGACGCACGACTTCACCGCCGGACAGGTGGGGCTCGCCTTCGGCCTGCTGCAAGGATTGACCGGGGTGGCCGGGACCCTGCTCGGCGGCCGCGCCTTCGACCGCGCCCGGGCGGGGACCGGCCATGTGCTCCGTATACCGGCCGTCGGCCTTCTGATCGCCGCGCCCGCCATAGGCGCCGGCCTGTTCGCCCCGCAGGGATGGATGTCCATCGCCCTGTTCGTCCCGGCCATGTTCGCCTTCGCCTTCCTGCTGCCCGCCGCCTTCAGCGCGGCGCACCTGGTCGCCGGACCGGGCCGCCAAGCGCTCGCCTCCAGTCTGGTGATGATCGCCTCCGGCCTTCTGGGCCCGGCTGTGGGACCCGTACTGGTCGGCCTGATCAGCGACGGCGTGTCTTCCGCAGGGTTGGCCAACAGCCTCGGCGTCGGACTGCTGATCGTGCCGGTCGGCGTCATCCTCACCGGCCTGGCCTGCCTGGTCGCGGACCGCCGGATCCCCGCGGTCTGCGCGAGGGCGTTGTGGCCGTCTGAATCATCCCCCGCTCAACTGAGGAAACAGCCATGAAACATGAGACTGAAGACAGAGGTTCGCGACCCGCCCGGCGGGCTGTTCTGGGGGCGATGGGCCTGGGCGTCGCCGCCTTGGGCGCCGCCTCCGTCGCCGCGCCGGCGGCGGCCCAGGCCGGGCGCACGCAGACACACCCGGCTGGCCCCGCCGACCGGCCGCCGGCGCGCACCCGGTCCGTCCCGAGGACGGGTCAAAGCCTCACGACGCTGGGCCTCGGCACCTTCATGACCTTCGACGCCAGACCCGGGGACGACCGGACGCGCCTGCGCGAGGTGTTCCGTCGCTATGTCGAGGGCGGGGGGCGTGTCGTCGACACTTCGCCCCTCTACGGCTCCGCCGAGGTTTCAGTCGGCGCCTTCCTCGCGGATACCCCGTCGGATGAACTTTTCGTGGCGAACAAGATCTGGTCGACAGGGGAATACGCCGGCGACGACAGTCATGCCGTCGCCAGTCTCGAGCAGTCGAGGCTGCGCACCTGGCGAGACACCATCGATCTGATGCAGTGCCACGCCCTCGTGAACGCGGGGTTCGTCGTGCCCCTGCTCCAGGCCTGGAAGAAGGAGGGCCGCATCCGCCACGTCGGCGTCACCCACCACGAGAGCGGCCAGCAGGACGCCTTGGCCGCGTTCGTCGAACGGGGCGACGTCGACGTCGTCCAGACCAACTACTCCATCTTCGACAGGGCCGCGGAACGGCGTCTGTTGCCCGCCGCGGCGGATCAGGGCGTCGGCGTCCTCATCAATCTGCCGCTGGAGAAGGCCCGGCTGATGCATGTGGTGCAGGGGCGCCCCCTGCCCGACTTCGCCCGGGAGTTCGAGGCCTCCACCTGGGCGCAGTTCTTCCTCAAATGGGTGATGGGCCATCCGGCGGTCACCACCGTCCTGTGCGGCACCTCAAACCCGAACCACGCGAGCGACAACGTCCAGGCGATGTACGGCCCCTTGCCGGACGCGGCCATGCGGCGGCGGATGGTCGCGCACATGGAGACCCTCCCGGGCTTCTCCGACATCGGTCGAATGCCCTGGTATCCGGGCAAGGACAGCCAGTATCAGGGGCTGATGCGGGCCTCACAGGCTGCGATGCGGGATCGGTTGACGGGCTGAGCGTCTGCGGCCGCGAAACTCTTCGCAGGGTGACGCCCGACGCGACCCCCGAGCGTCCCGCATCCGGCCGTCAGCGACAGGCGCAGTCCAGGCGATGGCCGGCCTGCGGAACGTCGGCGGTTTCCCCCGCCCCCGCGGCAGTCAATGCCTTGCCCGGCGGCGGGTCGAAGCGAGGCCGCGCGTCAAAGGATCGGGCAAATCATCGTTTCGATACGGCAAGACCCGTCCGACGGGCCCGTGCTCCTCTTGGCCCACCCCAGACGGAGACCCAGCCCATGTCCGACACCTCCCGCCGATCCCTCCTGGCCCTTGCCGCCGCAGTCGCACCCACCCTCGCCATGGCCGACGCCGCCAAGGCCCAGACCGCGGCCGCCTCCGGCGGCGTCCAGCCCCGGGCCGGAGCCGGCCGCGCCGCCATCGTCACCGGCTCGTCCCGCGGCATCGGCGCCGCCACCGCAAGGCGACTGGCGCGCGACGGCTTTGCGGTCACAGTCAACTATCTGACCAACGCCGAGCTCGCCGCCCGGGTCGTGCGCGACATCGAGGCGGCCGGCGGGCGCGCCATCGCCCGTCAGGCCGATGTCGCCGACCCGGCCGCCGTCCGCGCCCTGTTCGACGCCAACGAGCAGGCCTTCGGCGGCGTGGACGTCGTCATCAGCAACGCGGCCATCATGAACACCGCGCCCTTCGCCCAGTTCGAGGACGAGGCTTTCGACCGCATGATCGCCACCAATGTGAAGGGCAGCTTCAACGTCCTGCGGGAAGCCGCCCGCCGCACCCGGGACGGCGGACGTATCGTCACCCTGGCTTCCACCTCCATCAAGGCCAAGCGGGCCACCCACGGAGGCTACGCCGCCACCAAGGCCGTTCAGGAGATCTATGCGGGCGTCCTGTCCAAGGAGCTCGCGGGGCGCCGCATCTCGGTCAACGCCCTGGCCCCGGGACCGACCAATACGAGCCTGCTCGACGTGCCGCCGCCCCTGCGCGCCCAAGCCGCCCAGATGACGCCCTATGGCCGCATCGGCGAGCCGGAGGATGTCGCCAACGCCATCGCCGCGCTCTGCTCGACGGACGCCGAATGGATCAACGGCCAGATCGTCTACGCCAACGGCGGCTTTCTCTAGGACGGCCTGAACGTCCGCGCGCGCCGGTCGCCGACGCGGCGGCCCACCGGCCGCTTCGGCGCGATCTTGCGCGGTGGTCGACGTCCCCGCACACGAGGTGCGTCAATCTGCGCTTGCCGAATCCAACGCCAAAATTGCCCAATCCTCCGGACGCCGTTGTTCAACTTCCGCTGCGAGCGTAGGATTCGGTCATAAACAGCTGCGGACGTCGATCATGGCCACCGAACTCACCTCGGCGATTGCCGAAATCCTGGACGCCGAGGGTGTGAGCAACGGCGCCTATGACACGCCCGTACCCGGCCTTCGCCTGCTGCGCACCCACGCCTCCGTAGCGCCGCGTCACATGCACTACCGGCCGTCGCTGTGCCTCGTCGCCCAGGGTCGCAAGGAGGTGCTGGTCGGCGACACCACCATCACCTACGGCGACATGCAGTCGATGATCGTGACGGTCGAGGTTCCTGTCCTGAGCCAGATGAAGGCCTCGGCCGAGGAGCCCTATGTCGGCGCCGTGCTGGAGCTCAACCCGCAGATCATTCTGGAGGTCGCCACGCAGCTTGAGGCCGGCGGGGCCCCGCGAGGCAAGCCGGGATCCGGCCTGGTCGTCCAGAACATCGACGCCCATGTCGCGGCGTCCATCCTGCGTCTGCTCGACCTCGTCCGCCACCCGCAGGGCGTCGAGATCCTTTATCCGGTGGTCATGCGCGAGATTTCCTACTGGCTCCTGACCGGTCCGGCCGGCGGCAATGTGGCGCGCCTGGCGATCCCGGAGGGCCAGCCCGCGCGCATCACGAAGGCGATCCAGCAGATGCGTGAAAGCTTCGATGCGCCGATCAGCGTCCCGGACATGGCGAGGACAGCCGGCATGAGCGCCTCCTCCTTTCACCAGCATTTCAAGATGCTGACCTGCATGTCCCCGCTCCAGTACCAGAAGCATCTGCGCCTGCTGGAAGCGCGGCGCCTGATGATGACCGACGGCGAAAAGGCCGGGAACGCCGCCCTGTCAGTCGGTTACGAGAGCGTGTCCCAATTCAGCCGCGAGTTCGCGCGCATGTTCGGCGACTCCCCGCGTCGGCAAACCCGGGCATCTGAGCCGCGGTCCGCCCGCCCGGGGTCGGAAGATCACGGCGCCGGGATCGGCGCGGCTATGGGCTGATACCGGAGGGCCCGGCCTCCGGCCGCTTCCGACGGCGCGGGTTCGGGCCTCAGTCGAGCACCCCCAGCGCCCGATAGAGCGGCAGGATCGCCTGAATAAACCGCTCGGCCATCTCGGTGAGCACCTCCAGGTTCTCTTCCGGCGTGACCATCTCCCGATCGTTCTTCACGGCCCGATCGCCCGTGGTCTGGAACACCGCCCAGGTCGAGGCGGCGAGCGCCGAGGCCTCGCGATCGCCGGCCAGCCAAGCCCGCAGGAACAGCTGGACCGGCCTCGGACAGGCCAGCCCCCCGCCGATCACGGGCGCCGCCAGATGTTTCAGGGCCGGACCGGTCACCGCCCGCTCCAGGACATGGGCGTTGTAGGCCCGTGAGCGCGCCGCCTCTTGCGCCGACGGGACCCGAGCCGGCCGCAGCACCTCCATCCCGACCAGGACCGTGAGAGCCGAAACCGCGTCCATGGTCCGCAAGGTCGTCAGACCGCTCGCCGCCACCACCTCCGGCAAGGTCTTGGGCCTGTAGTCCTCGGCCGCCAAGGCGTCGACGACCGGCCCGTACACCTCAGCGGGCAGCACTGCCTCGCCCAGCGCGCCGCTCACCGCCAGGACGATTTCGTCGCGTGCGCTGGCGAGGACGAACGCTTGCCCGGCCCAGAACCGCTCTTGCTCGGCTACGGTCATGCGGACCAGGCCCTTCACAAAGACATCGGGCCGGAAGCGCTGATTGACCATGAAGTCGCGCACGGCCTCCCGCAGCTCCAGCGGTTTGCAGCGATCAAGAAGGGCGACCGCCTCGGGCGTCAGATTGAGGTCGTTGACGCGATCAAGCACGCGCGCCGAGGCGACGAAGGTCAATTTGGCCTCGGCCATCGCGCCCGCGACATCGGCGAAATAGGGAATGTGCCAGTCGGCGTTCAGATATTCGTGGGCCAGGTAGCTGCGATTTTTCTTCGGGAGACCGGACGCCAGGTTCGCGGCCGGCTTTACCTCGGCGAAAAATTTGGGGCTCGCCCCGACCACGTCTTTCAGGAAGTCGAGGGCGCGTTCGACGCCGCCGGGATCGTCCACGCCGGCCGCCGCGCCGGCCGGCCGGTCTCGCCCGAGTTCAAGGAGGTGACGCACCGGCGCCAGGGCCGACCAGCCCGGCTGGGCGTTGTAGCTGACATAGGCGACGCCGCCGGGCCGCAGCCGCAGGCGGATCAGACCCAGGATTGCCTGTCGGTTGGCCTCGGAGATCCAGCTCCACACGCCGTGCAGGGCGATAACATCAAACATCGGCAGGTCCGCCCGAGCGCAGAAGTCCGCGAACCCCTCCTCGGACAGGACGACGTCCGCGCCCGAGGCCTCCGCCAGCCGTTCGGCATGGGCGACATGGGCCGGGTTGAAGTCCACGCCCCAGAAGACGCCGGCGTTCGCCGCCGCATGGATGTTGACCGACACCCCGCGCCCGAAGCCGAGCTCCAGGTAGGTCGGCCGATCGGGAATGCGGCAGCGGACGCCCGCCGCGTGGCAGACGAACCGGAGATGATCCGGCGCGAGGTTGGGATAGTAGCCGGAGGTGTACTCCGTGCCGGTGTAGTAGCCGTCCGTCCACTGCATGGAGGCCCGATCTCCGAAAGGCGTCGTCAGGCGCCGATGAAAGGAAGCGAGGCGGGGCCGGTCCGCCATTGGGAAACCCCTAGCGGACCACCCGACCGTCGCGCAGACGCCCGATCAGAACGGCCAGGGCGCCGCCCGCCAGCACCAGGTTCAGCGCGGCAAACCCGAACTCCAGCCGCGACAGATGCAGGGCAAGGGTGAAGGCGGTCAGGACGGTCAGGCCGATGGCGGAGAAGGCCATCACCACTCCGCCGCCTCGCCAGGCGACGAGCGGCGCCAGGACGCCGAGCGCCAACGACAGCTCGATCATCCCCACGGCGCGGACAAGGGTCAGATCAACCCCCTGCGACCAGCCGAGCAGATGGCCGAGCATCTCCTGCGACTGGGTCAGCTTGGCGTAGGCGGCGCCCGTGAAGAACATCGCCAACCAGGCCTGCAGGGTCCAGAGCGCCATATGGAGATAGAAGCCCCTCAACCGCCGTTCAGTCGTCGGGCGCGCGGCGCCGTCGGCGTGCCGCAACGTCTCAAGACGGCGAACAGGAGGCTGCGGCGACCATCCGACGACGCGGGGGCCAGGCCTCGCGCTCCTCGGTTCCGGTCCGCTAGCCGCAGAGGTTCCGGGTGAAACCGGCCGCCTTCGCAATTGGTGCGGGGCTCCGTGCAGTCCGTTGCGATCCTCAGTGGCGATCCTCATGTCGCAGCGACGCCCAGACCGCCTGACGGGGGTGGACTTTGGCGATCGACGCCGCCAGGTCTCGGCGGGACGGACGGCGGGCGCCGACCAGCTCGCCGTCCGCCGATCCGCGCGGCCGCCTTTCTCGCCCCGGCCGCGTCATTGAGGCGGGCGAAGGCCAATTGCGGCGCAATCCGACTCCAAAGTCGCAGGAGGCCCGCACGGCCGACCGCTGCCTCCCATACGCCGCGTTCAATCCCGGCGATTGCGGCCCGCGCCACCGCCTCGGCGGAAAGGACCCGACCGCGGCCGATGGGGAAGCGGTCGCGCAGCGGCGTATCTGTGGGGGGCGGCGCGATCTCGAACACCTGAACCGCGGACTCCGCCAGTTGCGCGCGTAGCGCGCGGGTGTAGGCGTGGAAGCCGGCCTTGCTGGCGCTGTGAATCGGTGCCGCCGCCAGCGGCACATAGGCGAGGCCGGAGGTCACATTGACGATCGCGGCCTGCGGCTGGGTCTTCAGCAACGGGAGGAACCGGGCGACCATCCACATCGCCCCCTTCAGATTGACGTCGATCTCGGCGGTCAGCTCGGGCGAACCTCGATCCGCCAGCAAGTCCAGCCTTTGCATCCCGCCCGCACAGTTGACGAGAACGTTCAGCGCCGGAAAGGCGGGGGCCAGTTCATCGAAGAGTTCGGCCACGGCCGCCGGGCGGCTCACATCGCAGACCGCTATGTGCAGGTCGGGTAACCTCGCCTGCGCAGCCTCCAAGGATTCCGGCCGGCGTCCGACGATGATCACCGTGTTGTCGCGCGCCAGGAGCTGTCGTGCGAGTTCCAGACCGATTCCGGAGGATCCCCCGGTGATCAGGATGGTCGCGTGCATCAGTCGCATTGGGGATGAACTTCCGGCTGCTTTGCGGTCAGGATCGCCGACGCCTTCAGCATGCGGACTTAGGCGTGAAAGCGAATGTCCAAACCGCCTTGTTATTTGCCTAAAACTACGGACCGTCTTGTGGGGGTTCGCGGGACGGCCTAGGCTTTGTCATCCCCTCAGCGAGACCGCCCATGAACAGCGAGTTGAACGCCGTCATCACACGGATACTGGACGCCCACATCGGCCCCGACGGCTTCTATGCGACCCCGGTTCCCGGCCTGACGCTCATGCGCTCCACCCTTGCCCTGCCGCCCCAGCACATGCAGTACCGGCCGAAGATCTGCTTCGTCACCCAGGGCGCCAAATCCATCATGGTCGCGGACCGCACCGTGACCTACGGAGCCGGGCAGACGCTGGTGGTGACCGTCGAGGTGCCGGTCCTCAGCCAGATCGTGGAGGCGACCCCGAACCACCCCTTCACCGGCGCCACGCTTGAACTGGACCCGGAGATCATTCTCGACGTCGTCACCCGGCTTGAGCCCATGAGCCATCTGCAGGGCCCGGCCGGCTTCGGCCTGGTGGTCAACGACCTCGACGCCCAGATGACAGGCTCGCTGCTGCGCCTGCTGGATCTGATCCGCCAGCCCCAGGCCGTGGAGATTCTCTATCCGGCGATCATGCGCGAGATATCCTACTGGCTGCTGATCGGGCCGGCCGGACGCAATGTGGCTCGAATGGTGCTGCCGGAAGGCCAGCCGCTCCGCATCGCCGCGGCGATCGTCTACATGCGCGAGAATTTCGACGTGCCGATGAGCGTGGCCGAACTGGCCGGCAAGGCCGGCATGAGCCCCTCAACCTTCCACCAGCATTTCAAGGCCCTGACCTCGATGTCGCCGCTTCAGTACCAGAAGCAGCTCCGACTTCTCGAAGCCCGACGCCTGATGGTCACCGAGGGGGTCAAGGCGGGGGTTGCGGCCGTGTCCGTCGGCTACGAGAGCGTGTCCCAATTCAGCCGGGAATATGCGCGCATGTTCGGCGCGCCGCCGCGCCGGGAGGCCCAGCACGCCAAGGCCGACCCCGCCCGGTTCGCCGCCCTTCTGGACGGCGGCTCGACCGCCATTCACTGACGAGGGTCCGGACGCATCTCCTCTAGCGGGCGACCTTGGCGAAGTCGCCTCCGCTGTCCGTCACGCCTCTGCGCCTGGCCGGTTTCGTTCGGCGCCCGGCCGGCTTGGCGGGTCAGGGCTTAAGAAGGCCCCGGTCGACCATGCTCGTGGCCGCAGCGACGATCACGTCGTGCGGCGCGAGGCGACCAGTCCAGTCCCGCCGCGCCTTGTCGTTCGAGGTCGCCTTGGCGTAGCCGAGATTCTGAACGACCGGCCGAAGTTCGCGCCCGCAGGACCAGGTTCAGCAGGATGCATTCCGGGACGCGTGCCGCAGCGCCCCCGAGCTCGCGGCGCAGGAGGGGTCATGCCGAGCAGATGGGCGGCCGCCACGTCGCGGACGTCCACGATCGGAATGTACAGGTCCGGGAAGGCCGGCATCTCGCCGTCGAGCATATGCCGGATGAGGTGGTTGGAGCCGGAGACGGCCTGCCCCGGCACCGGCCCCATCACCGCCACCGGAAGCATCGTCAGGGTCATTCGCCCCGCCCTCGGCCGCCATGAAGGCCCAGGCGGCGCGCTCCGCGAGGGTCTTGCTCTGGCCGTAGGCGTCGACGCCCGGCCCCTCGGGATTGGTCCAGTCGGCCTCGGTCAAGATCTGACGGCTGCGCCGGTGACCCCAGCTCACCGTATGGAAGGCGGAGGTGAGGACGACGCGGTCGACCCGCGCCGCCGGGGCCGCCCTGAGAACGCGCAAGGCGCCGTCGACCGAGGGGACGATCAGTTCATTCTCATCGGCGACGCGTCCCGGCCGCGCCGGGGATGCGATGTGGAAGAGGACGTCCACGCCGGCGAGCGCCTCGGCGCAACCCGCGTCGCTCAGAAGATCCGCGGCGACGAACTCAAGCCGTCCGGCCTCGGTCATTCCCGCAAATCCGATCACGCCAACATCGCGCCGGGCGCTCGCGTCTCGATCAGTCGCCGCAGCCGAGACGCATCGTCTTCCCCCACGGGATTGTAGACGACCAGGGCAAGCTCGGGACGGCCGCTGACGGCGAAGGTAGAAAACTCCAGCTCGATTCCCCCGACCTCGGGCGGGTTCAGGCGCTTGACGCCGCCTCCGGGCGCCGCGACGTCGTCGCCCCGCCACAGTGTCTCGAACTCGGGACTCTCGCGGGACAGCTCCTCGGCCAGTTCGGTCATCTCGACGCCCGCGCCGGCGCGGGCCGCATCGGCGCGGAAGGTCGCGACAACGAAACGCGCCACGCTCCACCAGTCGTCCTGCGCCGCCCGGACACGCGCATCCCGGAAGATCAGCCTCAGGACATTCCGCTCCCGGAGCGGCAGGGCTCCATAGTCGTTCAGCGCGATGGAGGCCCGATTCCAAGCCATCACATCCCAGGTCGCCGTCTTGATGATGGCGGGACTCCAGGGCATGGCGTCGAGCACCCGCTGCAGTCGCGGCGTAATCCCCTCGCCCGGCCGATAGCGGACATCCGGCGCCCGCCCCAGACCGATCAGGAACAGATGCTCACGTTCCGCCTCGGTCAGCATCAGGGCGGTCGCGAGCCGTTCGAGCGCATCCGCCGACGGCGCCCCGCCGCGCCCCTGCTCAAGCCAAGCATACCAGGTCGGGCTGATGCCCGCCCTCTGCGCCACCTCCTCCCGCCGCAAACCGGGTGTTCGGCGCCGGCCGACCGGGTAGCCGAGCGAGACCGGCTCCAGGGCCGAACGGCGGCTGCGCAGATAGGCCCCCAGTCGACCCTCGGAGTCTGACATCGGATTAACCCTTATAACAGGATAAGATCACGACTTTAACACGGTAATCAGACACGGCACACACCGTTCCTCATTTCCCGAGGAGACAAGAGATGCGCGTGTTCATCACCGGAGCGACCGGCTTTATCGGCTCGCAAATCACCGCCAAACTGCTGTCGGCAGGGCACGAGGTGCTCGGCCTTACAAGGTCCGTGCGCGGGGTGGCGGCCCTTGAGGCCGCAGGCGCGGCGGCTCACCGCGGCGACATCGATGACCTCGACAGCCTTCGCGCCGGCGCCGCCGACAGCGACGCGGTGATCCATACCGCCTTCGATCACGACTTCAGCCGTTACGCCGCCAACTGTGAAAAGGATCGTCGCGCCATCGCCGCGCTCGGCGAGGCGCTGGGGCGGGGCGCACGTCCGCTGATCATTACGTCTGTCACCGGCATCGGCTCTTCCGCGCCGGGCGAGCCCGCCGCCGAGGGCCATCTCGACCTGGCCCACCCCATTCCCCGGGTTGCGTCCGAACAGGCCGGAGAAGCCCTCAAGGCCGAGGGCGTCAATGTCATAACGGTCCGGCTTCCCCAGGTGCACGATACGGTCCGACAGGGGCTAATCTCGCCCTTTATCGACATCGCTCGAGCCAAGGGCGTCTCCGCCTATCTCGGCGCAGGCGCCAACCGGTTCTCCGCCGCCCATGTATCGGACGTCGCACGGCTCTACCGTCTCGCTCTTGAAGGCGGTCACCGGAACGCGCGCTACCACGCCGTCGCGGAAGAGGGCGTCACGCTGCGCGCGATCGCCGAAGTCCTGGGCGCCGGTCTCGGAGTGCCCGTCGTCTCCATCCCGGAGCACGAGGCCGGCGACCATTTCGGGTATATGGCGCCCTTCGCCGGTCTCGACCTGATCGCCTCCAGCGCCTGGACCCGGGACCAACTGGGCTGGACGCCCGAGGGTCCGGATCTGCTGTCGGACCTGCGCGCCATGGAGTACACGCCGCTCCAGGCGGGTTGACGGGCCTTTCGCACGGCCGGGCAATTTCGGAGCCCTGGGCAAGTTTCTCGGCCATAAGGGCATCGCCGCCGGGGACGTCCGCCTCTAGCCTCTCTCTCATGGTGACGGCGACAGCGGCCCCTCGAAACCGCTGTCCCGTCATTCCAGACATCGGATCGGCTTCGCCTTCCCCCGGCCCGCCGATCCGGCAGGGATCGCCCCTTCCCTGACCTTAGGCGATCCCCCGCAAGGCCACCGAGGCCCTCCCCCCCAGCCTCGGTGGCCGTCCTGGGGCCGAACGGCCGACAATCCCGCCGCCGCCATTTTGAACGCTCACGCCCTGGCCCGCGCCGCGCGACCGACCGGCGAAGAGCCTCTGACCTCGTCTGCCCCGAGCCGCAGCGGGCGTGCGCGCGCCGACTCGTTCGGGATGGCGGAGGAAGAGGCAAGACAAAGCGAGGATCGCATATCCCGTTCGTCCGCTTGAGGCGGGATGCTCTCGTCACCGTCGCCTTTCCGCCTGCCTTTCGCGCGCTCGTCGCCCGGGAACGGCGGCCGGCGCGTCGGCGTCGAGGGAGGCCCAGGTTGGACACATTGAACAGAGCGCACGCGGTCGATCGCGTTGTGGGCGAATTCGCCGAGGTCGGAGCCCTGACCCGATCCGTCGCCGCGCGCTTCGAAGGCGTCTTTCACACCTATCGCGAAGAACTCCAGCAGTTGGCCGACGCCGCGCCGACACTCGCGGATGCGGCGCGCGATGTGATCGCCGTCCTCCAGGCCGCCGGCTCGGCCTTTTCGGCGGCCTTCCCCAACCAGCCCGCCATAGACTGCGCCGCCGGCTGCGCCTTCTGCTGTCACCTGCCGGTGGCCGTCCCGCCGGGCGTCGCGGAGGCGATCCGGGATCACGTGGCCGAGACCTTCCCCAGCGAGGCGCGGTCCGCCCTGCTGGTCCGGCTCCGCGCCGCCGAAGCTCTCGCCGCCGTCGCCGACCCAACACGTCTGCGCCACCGGTGCCCGCTCCTGGGCGCCGACGACCGCTGCTCCGTCTATCCCGTCCGCCCGATCTCGTGTCGCGCCTTCACCTCGCCGTCGGCGAGGCGGTGCGAGGCCCTGATCGCCGGAGCGGCGCCGGAAGGCGGCATTCCCCAGAACGCCTCCCTCTTCCGGCTGCACAGGGACGCCACGGCCGTGCTTGAACAGACCGCGCGCGGTCGCGGCGCGTCCCCCATGCAGAAAGACTTGGCCGGCGCCCTGCTCGACGCGATGGGCCGTCCTTCGCCGGACGCGCCCCCGCCCGCGCCGGGAAGCCTCGCATAGCCGGCCGCCGGCCGGGCCGACGCGCGAAGGGACGCCTTGAACTCCGGCGGCGCTCCGTCGGCCGAGCCCCCCCGGAGCTGACGGCCAGATCGCCTGCGGAGGCGTCACCGGAGAGGGTCGGACGCGCCCGTGCGTTCGCGGCGGAACACCATTCCCCCGTGTCGAAGTTCGTCCTCGCTGACGAACGTGCCGTCCGCCGTGAAGCCGGTATCGTCCCAGTAGTCGATATGGGTCCCGCGGACCTCGTAGCGGCCCTGGTAGGCGCTTCGGCGGGAGCCCCGAGCTTCATCGTAGCGTCCGTCCGAACGCAGTTCCTGGCGGATCCGTCCGTCTTCGGTGACCCACATGCCGACATAAGGGTGTTGCATCGTCGTCTCCTGTCCTGAAAAGAGGGCGTCAACGGCCCGGGACCCGGTCGTCGCGAACCCGGCCGCCCCGAATCCGGCGACCGCCAGAGCAGTCGCCGCGCCGAAACTCGTCCGGCGCGTCCGACCGGGCGTCACGGCCGACCTCCGTCGACCGGCGCCGGGAGCGGCACCCGGCGCAGGATGTCGTCATAGGGTGCGAGGTCGAGGAAGGCGTTGACCTCCACGGCCCTGCCGTTCTCCAGCCGCAGGATCCACGCATAGGTGTTGCGATAAGACGCGCCGTCCGCGGCCGTGGTCTCCCCGACCCAGTTGACGATCACGTGGTCTCCATCCGCCCAGACCCGGTGAGAGAGCGGCCGCACCGGCGCGATGAGCCGCGCCGAGAAGGGCGTGACGGCCTGCGCCACGAAATGGTCGCGGCCTCGGAAGGTCCCGGCGCTGGGGCCGGACCCCTCAATGGTCCAGACGACATCGGGCGACAGGACCGTTTCGAAAAAATCGCCGCGGCCCGCGGCCCACCGGTCAAAGGCGGCCGTAACGAGCCGCCGGTTGTTTTCCGTGATCGAGGCCCCGGGCGCAGCGGAGCGGCTTGACGCAGCCGGCGGCGGCGCGGTGGTCGCCGCGTGGGCGAACGCCGCCGAAGCGGGCCCGCCGGTCGCGGCGAGCGCCAAGGCACCGGCCAAACAGGCCCAGGGTCTCCGTGGGAAAGCGGTCGTCATCGGCTTGGTCTCCTGTCAGTTCCGGCCCCTTCATCTGACGTCCGGAGGGTCGGAACGGATAGGCCGGTTGTCCGGGATGCTTGCACGATCGTCCGGATGTGACCGGCGGCGCTTCGCCGACGAGCGCCCAGGTGAGATAAGGCGGTCATGGACCGCCTCTCGACCCTCGTGGACCTTATCGGACGCCATGCGCCCGGCGACGGCGCGTTCACCTCCCCGCTGCCGGGCGTGAAGCTCATCCGCGCCTCCGCCCCCACCTGCCGATGCCGGTGATCTATGAACCCACGATCTGTATCGTCGCCCAAGGTCGCAAACAGGCCGCGCTCGGCCGGACGCGCTACATCTACGACCCGGCCCGCTATCTGACGGCCTCGATCAACCTGCCGGTGATGGGATCGGTCATCGAGGCCAGCGAGGCGAAACCCTATCTCTGCCTCCAGCTCGATCTGGACGTGACCGAACTCGCGGATCTCGTCCTTCGCCACCCGCCCCCCGCAGGCGCCTCGATCGGCCCGGCGGAGGGGCTGGCGTTGAACGACGTCAGCCCGGCTCTTCTGGACGCCGCCGCCAGGCTCCTCAGCCTTCTGGACACGCCGGACGACCGCGACGCCCTCGCGCCGCTGGTCACGCGCGAGATACTTTATCGCCTCCTCACCGGACCCGGCGGCGGCGTGATCCGCCACATGGTCCAGGCGGACAGCCGGCTCAACCAGATCTCGCGCGCCATCCTGTGGATCCGCGCTCGATACCGGCAGCCCTGCCGCATCGAGGACGCGGCGGAGATCGCGGGCATGAGCCGTTCGACATTCCACGAACATTTCCGGGCGATCACCTCCATGAGCCCGATCGCGTTCCGGACCCAGTTGCGCCTGCAGGAGGCGCGCCGGTTGATGGTCAGCGAGGCCGCCGACGCCGCTAGCGCGGGTTTCGCGGTCGGCTACGACAGTCCGTCCCAGTTCAGCCGGGATTACGCGCGTCTGTTCGGCGCCCCGCCGGCGCGCGACGCCGAACGCCTGCGCAGCGAAAGCGGTGCGCGAGGCCTGCCGACCTTTGGCGACGCGACGGCCGACCGCGAAACTTCGCACGCATGAAACCTCATCCTCATCCGAACGAGCCCGGTCAGTGGACGCTGCTGGAAAGCCGGGGCGGCGCCACCCTGTGGAAGCGGGGCCGGCGTCTGTCTCCGCTTCCCCGGGGGTCGCCGGGGTCGGGCTCACCGACGGGCGCCGCCGCCGCCGTCCAGGACAGACCCGGGGGCGCCGAGGCCCGCAGCGCGGCCTGTTCCGCGACCCAGTCACCAGTTCGTCCTTCTTCAGCGACGCCGCGCGGATGTCCTCGGCGTTAATCTCCACCAGCATCTCCAGCAGCTGGCCCTTGGAATGCGGATGCAGGAAGGCGGCGTCCGGCGTCCAGTGCGCGGCGATGTCGGCCCCGCAGACATCGCCGCGTTCCGCCGCCTCGGCGCGCCCCTGCCGGCGCACGTCGTCCGTCCGCGTTTCCCTGACATCCAGACTGATCGCGGCGAGCTCGGCGAGCAGGGCCCTCTGCTCCTCCTCGGGCAGCAGGCCGATCCAAGCGAGGACGGTGTCGCCAGAAGCCTGCCAGGCGGCGGGTCGGTGATCTTCTGCGTGAGGCCGGAGGGCGCGAAGGCGGACGTTAGCCGGCGCGGGCCAAGGACGGCGTGCGGCGATCGACCGGGGCCGTGGGCCGGCCTCAGGCTCCGGCCGCCCCGGCTGCGGGGGAATGCGACGCCGCCCCGACCCGACCGTCGGCGATCTGGATCACGTCCTGCGCGATCAGGTCGAGGTCGCGCGGATCGTGGGACACCAGGATCATCGGCAGACGAACCTCGTCGCGCAGCCGCAGCAGATAAGGGGCGAGCCGCTCCCGGCGCGCCGGGTCCAAGCCCGTGAAGGGCTCGTCCAGAAGGAGCAGTCGCGGCCGCGCCGCCAGCGCGCGGGCCAGGGCGACGCGACGCGCCTCTCCGCCCGAGAGCCCGGCGGGTCGTCGGCGCTCGAAGCCGCGCAAATCCATCAGGTCGAGCGCCTGGGCCACGGTCATCTCGTCTCCGCCGTAGGATCGCGAGAAGGCGATGTTCTGTTCGACCGTCAGGTGCGGGAACAGACGAATGTCCTGGAACACATAGCCGATCGCGCGCCGGTGGGCGGGTCGGCGCGTCACGGCGTCATTAAGGACCGTGACGTCGTCGATCGCTATCCGCGCGGAACTTTCGGCAAGCAGACCGGCGAGACCGTGGAGGAAGGTCGTCTTGCCGCAGCCGGACGGGCCGACGACCGCCACGGCGTTGTCCGTGCTCTCGAACCCGATATCGAAGCTGAAGTCGCCCCGACGGCCCGTGGCGTGACAGGCGAGACTCATGCGCCGCGCGTCCGCAGGATGCGCCGGTTGGAGATTTCCGAGCCGATGACGGCGAGCACGGAGACCAGAACGGCGATGACGGCCAGGCGCATCGCCGCTCCATCGCCCTCGGCCCGCTGCAGGGCCGAATAGATCGCAACGGGCAAGGTCTGGGTCTCGCCGGGAATGGCCCCGGCGAAGGTCACCGTGGCGCCGAACTCACCGAAGGCTCGCGCGAAGCCCAGCAGGGTCGCCGCCACCAGTCCCGGCGCCGCCAGCGGCAGGGTGATCCGGGCGAACACGGCCAGGCGGGAGGCGCCCAGCACGGCGGCAGCGTCCTCAAGGCCCCGGTCCACCCCCTCGATCGCGAGTCGAAGGGGCCGAACCACCAGCGGCAGGGCCATCAGGGCTGCGGCCAGCGCCGCCCCGGTCCAGTGAAAGGCCAGCGTCACGCCGAACAGATCGTGGAGGACGCGTCCGACCGGTCCCCGGACCCCGAACAGGCTGAGCAGGATCAGCCCCGTCACCACCGGCGGCAGGACCAGGGGGAGGTTGACCGCCGCCTCAAGGATCCAGCGCCCCGGAAACCGCCCGCGCGCGAGCAGCATCGCCAGACCCAGACCAAGCGGGAGGCAGACGATCAGGGCGGCGGTCGCCACCTTGATTGACAGGCTCAGGGCCTGGAGCTCGAAGTTGGACAGGGGCTCGAACATTCAGGCTGCGGGCATGAAACCATGGCGCCGGAACACCGACGCCGCAGCCGGCGTGGCCAGATAGTCGAGGAAGGCCTGCGCCTTGCGACCGCCGCCGGTCACTTCGGCCGCCGGATAGACGATGGCGGGCTGTTCGGCCGCGCGCGGCTCCATAACGATCCGTATGTCGGTGCGGCGGACGACGTCGCTGCGATAAACCACCCCGAGCGCCGCCTCGCCCCGCGCCACGAAGGCGCGCACCGCACGCACATCGGCCCCGAAGACGAGACGGTCCTTGACCGCGGCCCATCGCCCGGACGTCTGGAGCCAGGTCCGGGCGTAGGCCCCGGCCGGCACGCTGTCGGGATCGCCGATCGCCAGACGGCCGCCCTGGGCCAGCGGCGCGAAGGGATCCGTTTGGTCGGCGGCTCTGGCCTGAGCGATCACGACCAGGTCGTTGCGCAGCAGGTTCACCCGCCGTGTGATCCGCCCCGCCGCGCCCAGGCGATCCATCCATTCGGAATCCGCCAGGATGACTACATCGGCCGGAGCGCCGGCCTGCACCTGACGCGCCACTGCACCGCTGGCGCCGAACGACAGGCGAACCGCGGGTCCCTCGTTCCGCTCGTAGTCTGCCGCGAGTTCGGTCAGGGCGTCGGTCAGGGAGGCGGCGGCGAAGACTGTCACGGTCGCCTCCGGCCGCGGCGGGGCCGCAGGCGTGCAGGCCGCCAGGGCGATCAACGCCAGGCCGATCACGGCCGCCGACAGAGATTTGCGGTTCAGCAGAAAAATCTCGACGCCCTTTCACGAACACCCGTTATAGTCGCTCGAACATGACGGTCATCTACCAGTCTGACAAGGCGACCCCGATCGACCTCGGCGCTGCGGCCCCGCTGGTGGATCCGTTCGGCCGCACCATCAACTACGTCCGCATCTCGGTGACGGACCGTTGCGACCTGCGCTGCCTCTACTGCATGGCCGAAAATCCTGTCTTCCTGCCCAAGGCCGATCTCCTCAGTCTGGACGAGCTCGAGCGCATGTGTGGCGCCTTCATCGATCTCGGCTGCCGCCGGATCCGGTTGACCGGGGGGGAGCCCTTGGTCCGCAAGGGAATGATGGATCTGGTGGCCGCCCTGTCGCGCCGCCTCAGGGCCGGGGATCTGGAGGAGATCACCCTCACCACCAACGGCACCCAGCTCGCCCGCCACGCCGAAGCCCTGGCCGGCCACGGGGTGCGGCGCGTCAACGTCTCCCTGGACACGCTCGACCCCGACAAGTTCCGGCGCATCACCCGTGGCGGCGATCTGGCGGCGGTGATGGCCGGGCTGGAGGCCGCCCGGGCGGCGGGCCTGAGCGTCAAAATCAACACCGTCGCCCTAAAGGGCGACAACGCCGATGAAATCCCCGACCTGATCCGTTGGGCCCACGGACTGGGCATGGACATCACCCTGATCGAGACCATGCCGATCGGCGAGACCGGCGCGGACCGAACGGATCAGTACCTGTCGCTGGCGACCGTCCGCGAGACCCTGGGTCGGATCTGGACTCTCACCCCCTCGACGCGACGCACCAGCGGCCCCGCACGCTATATGACGGTGGAAGAGACCGGCGGAACGCTCGGCTTCATCACCCCGCTCAGCCATGTGTTCTGCGAGGCCTGCAACCGCGTGCGGGTGACCTGCACCGGTCAGCTCTTCCTCTGTCTGGGCCAGGAGGATCAGGCGGATCTGCGCCAGGTTCTGCGCGACCACCCGGGAGACGACGCGCCGCTGCGCGAGGCGATCCGGGCGGCTATAGCCATCAAGCCCAAGGGACACGACTTTAGAATAGACCGTCCGGGCGCCGCGCCGGCGGTGTTGCGCACCATGTCAACGACGGGAGGATGAGATGGCGGTCGTGAAACTGTTCGGGACCCTCGGCGACATCGCCGGCTGGTCCGAGGCGACGCTCGACGGCGCGACCCTCGGCCAGATCAAGGCGGCGGCCGCGGGCGACAACGCGCGCCTCGCCGACCATCTCGATCATCGGAGCACCCTGGTGATACTCAACGCCACCCTCACCCCCCACAGCCTGCGCAGCGACGACCTTCCCATAGCACCCGAAGACGAGGTGGCGTTCGGCTCTCCGGTCGGCGGGGGCTGAGCATGATCCGCATCACCCGGGACCCGCTCGACGCGGCCGCCCTTTTGCAGGGCTTCTGCCGCGATCGCTTCGACACCGGGGCGGTGGTCTCCTTCACCGGCCTGACGCGGGCACGCACGGGCGACCGGACTGTCGACACCCTGACGCTGGAAGCCTACCCGGGGTTCACCGAACGGGTGATGGAGGCGATCGAGGCCGACGCTCGCGCCCGCTTCGAGATCCAGGACGTTCTTGCCGTACACCGCTGGGGCGCGATCGCGGTGGGAGAGCCGGTGATCTTCGTGGCGGTGGCCGCCGCGCACAGACGCCCCGCCTTCGAGGCCGCAGACTTCCTGATGGACCATTTCAAGACCCGGGCGCCGTTCTGGAAACGGGAAGACGGTCCGGACGGCCGCCGCTGGATCGAGCCCCGCGACCAGGACCACGCCGATCTGGCCCGCTGGGCCGAGGAGACCAAATGACCGACACCCTTGCCGACATTGATCTGCCCGCCCCCGGCGGCCGCCTCGTCGATCTGCCCTTCACCCCGGTGCGCATCGCCGTCCTCACCGTGTCGGACACCCGTGACGAGGAGAGCGACACCTCCGGCAAGATCCTTGGCGACCGGATCGTCGAGGCGGGCCATCTCCCCGTCCTGCGCGACATCGTGCCCGACGACGTCGAGGCCATCCGGGCCCGGGTTAGGCGCTGGATCGCAGACGGGGCCGTCGATGCGATCATCACCACGGGCGGCACCGGCCTGACCGGCCGCGACGTCACGCCCGAGGCGCTGGAACCCCTGTTCGACAAGCGGATCGATGGCTTTTCGGTGATCTTCCACCAGGTCAGCTACCAGACCGTAGGCCTGTCCACTTTGCAGTCCAGGGCGACGGCGGGCCTGATCGACGGCGTCTTCGTCTTCTGCCTGCCCGGCTCCAACGGGGCGGTTCGCGACGGCTGGGACAAGGTCATCCGCTGGCAACTCGACAGCCGTCACAAGCCCTGCAACATGGTCGAACTGATGCCCCGGCTGCTGGAGCAATGATGGCGGATCCGAACGCGCCCGCCGGGACCGACCTCACCCATATCGACGCCGACGGGCGCGCCCGCATGGTCGATGTCTCGGACAAGGCGGTGACGACGCGCGAGGCGACGGCGCGAGGCCGGATCGTAATGCGGCCCGAGACCCTGGCGCTGGCCCTGTCGGGCGGCGGAACGAAGGGCGACGTCCGCGCCGTGGCGGAGATCGCCGGCGTCATGGCGGCGAAGCGAACCTCCGACCTGATCCCGATGTGCCACCCCCTGATGCTGACCTCGGTCAAGGTCGCCGTCCGGCCGACCGACGACGGTTCGGGCCTCGAGGCGACGGCGACGGCCCGGACCCAGGGTCAGACGGGTGTCGAGATGGAGGCCCTGACGGCGGCCTCCGTCACCCTCCTGACCCTCTACGACATGCTCAAGGCCGTCGACCGCGAGATGACGATCACCGACATCGCCCTCTTGGCCAAGTCCGGCGGCGCCTCCGGCGACTGGGGCCGGCCGTGAGCCTGCCTTCGGTCGAGACCGCTCGCACGATTATGCTTGCGGGGATCGTTCCGCTGGCGGCGGAAGCCGTCCCCCTTGCCGAGGCCGACGGAGGCTGGCTGGCGGAGCCGGTCACGGCCAGACGCGATCAGCCGCCCTTCGACGCCTCGGCCATGGACGGCTGGGCCGTTCGCGGCGCCGACGTCGGACCGGGCGCGCGGCTCGAGATCGTGGGCGAAAGCGCCGCGGGCCACGATGCGGGCGTGACCCTTCATCCGGGCCAGGCCGCCCGCATCTTCACCGGGGCCGCCCTCCCCCCCGGCGCCGATCGGGTGGTGATCCAGGAGGAGGCCGAACGCGACGGCGAGAACGTCGTCCTGACCGCAGCCCCGGACACCCCGGCCTGGGTCCGTCCGCGCGGCTGCGACTTCCAGGCCGGCACGGTCCTGCTCGAGGCCGGGACCCGGCTCAATCCCTGGCGTCTGGCCCTCGCCGCCTCGGCGGGCCGCGCGACGGTCGTCTGCCGGCGCCGGCCGGTGGTCGCCCTCCTCTCGACCGGCGACGAACTCGTCGCCCCCGGAACCCCCGCCGGCCCGCACCAGATCTACGACGCCTGCGCCCCGGCCCTGACGGCCTTCGTCCGCCGCAGCGGCGGAACGGTCGTCCACCTCGGCCCGGCCCGGGACGACGAGGCCTCAATCCTGGCCGCCGTCGACGGCGGCGCCTTCGATCTTCTGGTGACGGTCGGCGGCGCCTCCGTCGGCGACCACGACCGCGTCAAGCCGGCGATCCGCTCGGCGGGCGGGCGGCTCTCGGTCGAAGGCGTCGCCGTGCGCCCCGGCAAGCCCGTCTGGTTCGCGCGCCTGGCCGACGGCCGGCCCCTGCTGGGCCTGCCGGGCAATCCCGCCTCAGCCCTGGTCTGCGCAGAGCTGTTCCTTGGTCCCCTGATCGCGGCCCTTCAGGGCGGCTTACCTAACCTTGAGGTCGACCGGGCGGTGCTCGCCGGTCCGCTCGCGGCCAACGGCCCCCGAGAGCACTATATGCGCGCCGTGATCGAGACCGGGCCCGACGGCGTCCGCCGCGCGCGCCCGATGACCGACCAGGACTCCTCCCTCGTCACGGTCATGGCCGCCGCCAACGGCCTTGTGCGCCGCCCCGCCGGCGCGGAAGGGCTCCGGACCGGGGCGGAGGTCGAGGTTCTCATCCCGGCGCGCTGAGCCCAGCGGGAGTCCTCCTTGTCATAGGCCTGCCGACAGGCGTCGACGCCTCGGGAAGTCGCACCGCACCAGGAGGCCGTCCAGCTCGAGATTGCGCAGGGTGAGGGCCGGCATCCTTGGGCGCCCAGCCGCCGCGGACCGTCCAGGCGTCACGAGAGACGGGCGGTGATGCAGATTTCAACGGATCGCCCGGTGCGGTGACGTGGGGGACGCCTTGATGCGCCCTCTTGTCATTGCGCTGATCCCCGTTCAGCCGCCGAGTTGCGCCCGCAAGGCGACGGCGTCATGAACGTTCGACATGTGGGTGAAACGTCCGTCGCGCACGCGGTAGACCGCGAACTCGTTGATCTCGAAAGCCTCGCCCGTGGGCTCGAGTCCGAGGAACGGCAGCACCGGCGTGCCCCGGTTGATCAGCCGGACGGCCAGGTCGTCGCCATTCGCCCCGAACTCCTGGACCTCCCAGAAAAGGTCCGGCACGGCCTCGACCAGGCCAGAGATGGCGGCGATGACCTGATCGCGGGTCGCGCGGTCGCCGAAATAGACGATCTCGTCGCTGACGAAGGCGTCCAGGCGCTGGAACTGGCGCGCGTTAAGCACCTCGATGTAGTCGGCGTAGAATTTTCGGGCGTCGAACGTGGACATTCTCATCATCCTCTGGCTCCGGACCGGAGCCCTTCCGGTGGGGGGGGGAAGCGTTTCGCAGAGACCCGCCACGGGACGAGCCGCGCCCAGACGCGAAAATCCGGCGCGCGATCATCTCCGCTATTATGTAGCGGTCACTGCATAAACAGATAGAAACGTTGCCAGCGACGGGTCAATCGATTTATGAAGTGATCGATGCAAAAAGAACGCCAGCCCGCAGACGAGACGCGCCCCACGCCCGTGGCGGGCGTGCGGGGCCGGCCCCGCGTCTTTGATCGCGACAGGGCGCTGGCTGAGGCGACCCGGCTCTTCTGGCGCAAGGGCTATGAGGCGACGTCCATTGCGGACCTGACACAGGCAATGGGTGTCGGCACGACCAGTCTGTACGCCGCCTTCGGCTCCAAGGACGCCCTCTACGCCGAAGCCCTCCAGCATTATGTGGATACCTACGGCGATCTCGCGCTCGGCCGATTCCGAGCGGCGGCGACGGCGCGCGAGGCGGCCTCCGCCTACCTCCTCGACTCTGCGGCGGTCCTGACCGGGTCGGTTCCCGACCTTCCCAGAGGCTGCATGGCCACCTTGGCTACGGTCTCAAGCGAGGGCCATGAGGCCCTGGCCGACGTCGTGCGCCTCAATCGTCTCGGAGGCTTTCACATGCTGCGGGACCGTTTCGCCAGAGGCGTCGATCAGGGCGACCTCCCCCCCACGACGGATGTGTCCGGTCTCGCGACCTTCATCCAGACCGTTCAGAGCGGAATGTCCATCCTCGCCCGGGACGGGGCCGACCGGGCGGCTCTGGAGCGCGCGGCGGAGATCGCGCTGTGCGGGTGGGACCGGTTTGTGGACGGCGCCTGAGGCCTCCGCTCCGGCGCGGCGGTCCGGCATTCCCGTGCGTTCGTCCCGGAGTCTTGTCCATTCCTCTTTCTGTCGGCTCGATGCGGCGTGTAGGACGGAGAGGGAACAGGAGGGCCTCGGATGCTGGCGCGTGTCGGACCGGTGAAACTGCGGCTGCAGGTGATGAGCGCCGAGACAGGCGCGATGGGTCCGGGCAAGGCTGCGGTCCTGGAAGCGATCCGGACGCATGGCTCCATCACAGGCGCGGGACGCGCCCTCCGGATAAGCTACAAACGCTGCTGGGCCTTGGTAGACGAGATGAACCGCTGCTGGCGCACGCCCCTCGTGACAGCCGTTCGGGGCGGTCCGACCCAAGGCGCTCTTCTGACAGAAGAAGGCGCGCGAATCCTGGAGGCCTTCCGCGCCCTTGAGCAGCGGCTGACGGCGGCGACCCGCGACGATCCCGCCTATGCGACGCTGGTCGACCACCTTCGCGACACGCCCCTGCCCCCCGCCGGCTCCTGACCCCCGCTTCGACTTGACGGATATCCGTTCGCCCTTCGATATGGCCGGATGAACATATCGGTCGGCCCATCAGGGATTTCGAAACGCGGCGGTTCTCCCGGCGGAAGGCTCCGGGCTCCTTCCCGGAGCTCCCGCCGATCTCTGGCGGTTCGGCCCGAAGCCTGGACCGCGCCCGGGATCGACGCGCCCCGGCCCTGCAGCGGTCCCGCTCCGCGTCGCGAGGAAAGATGAGCGACTGGTACACCGCGGGACTCGAGGACGACATGCGGCCGCGAATGTTCGCGGCCGCCGACCGCGGCGACGCCTTCGCCCTGGTCACCATCACGGCGGCCGAAGGCGGCGGGCCGCGCGGCGTCGGCGCCCAGATGGTGGTCACCCGGGAGGACATGGGCGGCTTCCTGTCGGGCGGCTGCATCGAGGCCGACGTCGCCCTGCACGGTCGCGAGGTCCTGGCGGCTGGCGCGCCGAAGCGGGTCGTCTACGGGCGCGGCAGCCCCTATGTCGACACCCGACTGCCCTGCGGCGGGCGGCTGGAGCTGCTCGTTGAACCCGTCGCGCCCGAAGATCCGATCGTCGCGGCGCTCAAACGGGCGCGCGACGACCGTCGCCTCGTCACCCTGATTTCCGACGGTGAGCGTCGAACCGTCGTGGACGGTCCGGCCGACCATCCTGACCGCCTGCGGGACTATGCGCCGCCGCAACGGCTGGTCGTCATCGGCTCGGACGCCTTCGCGCTCGCCATGGCCTCGGCGGGTCAGGCGCAGGGCTGGCAGGTCACCCTGGTTCGTCCCAAGGGCCCCGAGACCCCGCCGCCCCTGGCCGTCGATTACCGGCGCGACGACCCCGCCGCCGCCCTGGCCGCCCTGCGGCTGGACCCGTGGACCGCCGTCGCCATCGCCACTCATGACGTCGATCTCGACCACGCGGCCATCACGACCGCGCTCGGCCGGGACACCGGATATGTGGGCGTGCTCGGCGCGCGCCGGCGCCTGCCCGACCGCCTGGCGCGGCTGGCGGCGGACGGCGTGACGGCCGGTGACCTGAAGCGGCTGCACGCCCCTATAGGCCTGAAGATCGCCGCCCGCGCGCCGCACGAGGTCGCCGCCGCCGTCATCGGCGAGATCATCGGTTCGCGCGCATGAGCCGGCACGCCCTGGTCCTGGCCGGCGGCGCCGGCCAACGGTTCGGCGGAGCCAAGCTCCTGGCCGACTGGCGCGGCCGGCCGCTGGTCGTCTGGTCCGTCCAGACCGCGCTCGCGGCGCCGGTCGACGGCGTCGTCGTCGTGGTCGGATGCCGCGCTTCCGAGGTCCGCGCCGCGCTCGACGATCTGGCCGATCCGAGGCTGCGGCTCGTGGAGGCGCCCGACTGGGACGACGGACTGTCCGCCTCTCTCCGGGCCGGCGTCGCCGCCCTGCCCCCGAAAGCCGCAAGCCTGGCCGTCTTCCTCGGCGACATGCCCCTGGTCGACCCGTCCTCGGCCGCTCCCCTGTTCGACGCCGTCGAGGCCGGGGCCGTCGCCGCGCGCCTCGACCATGCCGACGGGCCGGCCCACCCCATCGTCTTCGGGCGCGCGTTCTTCCCGGACCTGTTGGGGATCCGCGGCGACCGGGGAGCGCGGAGCCTGCTCGCCGGCCGCGCCGACGTCGCCGTCTTCAACACCGCGGACGACGGGGCCGTGTTCGACGTCGATCGTCCCGAGGATCTCGACCCTGCGGTCGGCCCCGCTTCGCTCAGAGCAGGTCCTCGATCCTGATCGGCATCTTGCGGACCCGCACGCCGGTGGCGTGGAAGACCGCATTGGCGACCGCACCGGCGACGCCGACCATGGCCACCTCGCCCAGTCCCTTGGCGCCGATCGCATTGATGACCGGGTCGGGCTGATCGATCATGCCGACCTCGATGTCCCCGATGTCGGCGTTCACCGCCACGACGTAGTCGGCCAGATCGTTGTTGAGCCAGCCGCCGTAGCGCGGATCCACCTCCGTCTCCTCGCGAAGCGCCGCGCTGACGCCCCAGACGACCCCGCCCCGGACCTGGCTCTCGGCGGTCCTCGGCGACACCACCCGCCCGCAGTCGGCCACGCTGACGACACGGGGGACGCGGATGCGACGCGTCCGGGGCTCGACCCGAACCTCCACGAAGTGGGCGATGTAGCTGAAGCTGGTGAACTCCGGATAGACCGGGCCGGAGATGGCCATGCCCCCGGCCCGCAGGGTGGCGAGGTCGCGCGGTCCCTGTCCCGGCCCAACCCGGGAGATCTCCACCTCCACGAACGGCCGACGGACGGCGGCCAGCTGCTGGTGCAGGTTGCCGGACACCGCCCGCCCCTCCAGAAGCTCGGCCATCCGCGCCTTGAGAGCGGCGGCGGCCTCCCCGGCCGCGGTCGCGCCGCTGGCGGTGCCCCAGGATCCCGCCGTCACATGCTGGGCGGCCACCGAGGTGTCGCCGATGCGGATCTCGAGCTTGCGCGGGTCGATGTCGAGCGCGCGGATCAGCACCTGTTCGAGGGTCGAGCGAATGCCCTGTCCCATCTCATGGGCGGTGGCCGAGAAGCGCGTCGTCCCGTCCGCGCTCACCCTGAGGGTGGCCTCGGCGGGGTGCGTCAGCACCGGATAGGCGCCGCTGGCCATGCCCCAGCCGACCTGGACGCCGTCCTCGAGCCCCATGGACGCCGGCGCGAGCGGCCGGTCCCGCCAGCCGAACCGACGCGCGCCCTCGCGGATGCAGGCGTTCAGATGGCGCGAGGACAGGGGCTTGTTGTGGATCGGATCGGTGGTGGCGTCGTGGCGAAGCCGGAACTCGACAGGATCGACCCCGAGTTTCAACGCCAGTTCGTCGACGGCGCTTTCCAAGGCGAAGGCCTGCGGGTGGGGATGGGGCGCCCGCATGTAGCCCGGCGCCTGGGTGTCGATGCGGATGTTGGCGGCCGTCCCGAGATAGTTCTCGACCCCGTACATCTGGGTCGAGGATTCATGGTACTCGGGCGCGAACTGACCGCGGCGGGACTGCTGGTGATCCGCGTCGTAGCGGATGGCGACCAGCTTTCCGGCGGCGTCCGCCCCCAGCTCGATCCGGTGCCGGCTGCGCGGCCGGTAGGTGGCGTTGTGGAAGATCTGGGCCCGGGGCACCACGATCTTGACCGGCCGCCCGATCAGGACCGCAGCCAGCGCCGCCAGACTCGTCTGCCGCTGGGCGAACCCCTTCTGACCGAATCCGCCGCCGACCGACGGACTGCTCACCACCACCTTCGCCGGGTCCAGCCGCAGATTGCCCGCGATGGCGCCCTTGACCATGTTGCTGCCCTGGGTGCCTTCGTAGACCTGGAGCCGTCCGTCGGCCCAGACGGCCGTGGTGGACAGCATCTCGATCGGATTGTGATGCTGGTTCGGGCTGAAATACTCTCCGCTTAACCGCGTGACCGCCCCGGCCAGGGCCGCGTCCGCGTCTCCGGCCTTTACGTCCTCCACGGGCTCGCGCACGCCGCCCTCGCTGTCGATCAACGGCGAGAAGGCGGCGGCCTCGTAACGGACCCGCACCGCTTCCATGCCCTCGACCGCGGCTTCGTGGCTCTCGGCCACGACGAGGGCGACGGGCTCGCCCCGATAGGAGATCCGGTCCACGATCATGGGCGGCGGCGGCGGTCCGCCCGGCCCCGGAGGCGGCGGCGCCGGGCAATCGGCCGCCGTCAGGACGCGCACGACGCCAGGAACCGCCAAGGCGGCGTCGGTCTCGACCTTCCCCACCCGACCGCGGGCGATCGTCGAGGTCACCATCATCCCGTAGAGCAGGCCCTCGAGCGCCACGTCGGCGGCGTACTTGAGGCGACCGGTTACCTTTTCCCGGGCGTCGACCCGGGGGCGGTTCGGAAAAGGAGCGGTGGTCATCTCAGATCCTCCTCGCCGCGATCATCAGGGCGTCGGCGACGGTGCGCGCGCCCAGTTCGATCTTGAAGCCGTTGTGGCGCCCCGCCACGGCCCCGGCCAGGGCCGCATGCCCGGCCTCCAGAGCCGTCTCCGGCGTCAGGCGGCGACCCACGAGGCCCGTTTCGGCGGCCGTCGCCCGCCAAGGGCGCGTCGCCACGCCGCCGAGCGCGATCCGCGCCGCCGTGATCCGGTCACCCGACGTCTCCAGCGCGACGGCGGCGGAGGTCAGGGCGAAGGCGTAGCTCTCCCGGTCGCGGATCTTGTGATAGGTCGAACGCCGTCCGGCCCGGGTCTTGGGCACGACGATGGCGGTGATCATCTCGCCGGGCTGGAGATTGAACTCCAGATGGGGCGTGTCGCCCGGCAGACGATAGAGCCGCTCGATCGGGAGGGTCCGCCGCCCCGCAGGGCCCAGAACCTCGACCTCGGCGTCCAGGGCCGTCAGGGCCACCGGCCAGTCGCCCGGGGAAACGGCATTGCAATGCGCGCTCTGCCCCAGCACGGCCTGGCCGCGATCGAGCCCCTCGAGGGCGGCGCAGCCGGAGCCCGGCTCGCGCTTGTTGCACGGATAGGCCCCGGCCGGTCCGTTGCGGAAATAAAGGCAGCGCGTGCGCTGAAGCAGGTTGCCGCCCACGGTCGCCATGTTGCGCAGCTGTTGCGACGCCGCCTTCGACAGCGACTCGGCCAGAACCGGATAGTCGCGCAGCACCACGGGATGGGCCGCGACGGCGCTCATCGGGGCCAGAGCCTCGAACCTGAGACGCCGTCCCCCGGTGTGGATCCCGTCCAGGCCGCGGATCGCGGTGACGTCGACAAGGTGGCCGGGCTGCTCGATGTTCAGCTTCATCAGGTCGAACAGGGTGGTGCCGCCGGCGATATAGCGGGCGCCCGCGCCGGCCGCGGCGAAGGCCGCGACGGCCGCGTCGGGCGTTTCGGGCCGGGCGTAGGTGAAGCGTCGCATCAGCCCCTCCCCCCCTGGCGCGCGACGTCCTCGATGGCGGCGACGATGCCGACATAGGCGCCGCAGCGACAGATGTTGCCGCTCATGTACTCGCGGATGCTCTCGGGGCTGGTGGCGTTGCCTTCGCCCACGCAGGCGATGGCGGCCATGATCTGGCCAGGCGTGCAGTAGCCGCATTGCAGGGCGTCGTGGTCGATGAAGGCCTGCTGCATGGGATGCAGGCGGTCGCCGTCGGCGACGCCCTCGATGGTGGTGACCGCCCGGCCGTCGACCTTCGCGGCCAGGGTCAGGCAGGACACCACCCGCCGGCCGTCGACATGCACCGTGCAGGCGCCGCATTGGCCGTGGTCGCATCCCTTCTTGGCGCCGGTGAGTTTCAGGGTCTCGCGCAGCATGTCGAGCAGGCTGGTGCGGACATCGATCCCCGCCTCCACGGCCTCGCCGTTGACGATCGGCCGGACGACGAGGTCGGCGCCGAAAGCCCGAGCCGTGACCGGCGCCGCCTGGGCCGGGCTCTCCGCCCGGGCGGCGGGGCTCGCCAACACGGCCGCAGCCACGCCGCCCACGCCCAGGGCGCCGCGCCGGGTGAGGTCGAGATCGTGATCAGGATCGTCGGGTCGGTCGGTCGGGCGCATGGCGTCTCTCCCTGGTCGTGAAGGCGGTCGTGCCGAAAGCTAACCTGAGGCGTCCGGCTCCGTCCGAAGCGATCGTCTCAAAGGGCCGTTCGATCGTCCTGTCCGGCCCGCAACAGGCGACGCCGGTATTCCGTCGGCGCGTGACCCGACCAGCGCCGGAAGGCCTTGCTGAAGGCGGCCTCGGACTCATAGCCGGCCGCAGCCGCCAGTTCGGCGAGCGGCACCCGGCGCGTCGCCAGATCGCCGGCGGCGCGGAACATCCGGTGACGGGTCAGGTAATCGAGCGGGGCCTGGCCGGTGACGGCGCGGAACCGGGCGGCGAACCGGGACCGCGACATGCCGGCCTCGCGCGCGAGCAGTTCCACCGACCAGCGGCGTTCCGGCGTCCGGTGAATGGCCGAAAGGGCCCCGGAGATCTCGGGATCCGCCAATCCCCTCAGCCACCCCGCCGGCGCCTCGCTCGACGTCAGCTGTCGCCGGATCACTTGTGCGAGCAGCAGGTCCGCCAGCTTGCCGCCGACGCCCTCCGCCCCGGGCGCGCGCGTGCGGATCTCCCGATCCAGCAAGCCGGCCAAGGCCTGGAGGTCCGCGTCCGACCGCGCCACCATGACCGACGGCAGCCCTTGCAGGAACGGGTTGGGGCGGGGATCGTGGAAGGCGAAGACGCCCGAGATCAGGACGGTTTCCGGAGCGCCTTCGCCCAGTACCAGATCGCAGGTCTTGAACCGTTCGCCGGGGCTCCAGCGGCCGAGGCCTTCACGGGCCACGATCTCGCTCCAGGGCCGGGTCCGGGCGCCGGGGCCGGACAGGAGCAGATGGGGATCGCCGTGCGACAGAACGGCCACGTCGCCCTCCCCGAGCCGGCGGGGCTCGCCGAGCGCGTCGGCGACGACCCATGCCTCTCCGCTCACAACCAGATGAAACGGGGCGCCCTGAAGGTCCGGCTTGGCGTAACCCCAGTCGCCTCTCAGCGTCATGCGCGAGAAGACCACGCCCTGCAGGCGCAGATCCGAGAAGACGTCGTCAATCAGCGCCAATCCGTCCCTCCTTCACGCGCGTGCGCAACGGCGCCGGCGCCGCGGACGCGCATCGATCCAAGCGCGGTCCCGCTCAGAGCTCACGCCCCAGAAGACGATCGACCGACCAACGGCCGCCGCCCTGCACGGCGATCCACAGTGCTATAAAGCCGAGGATCAGGGGATACTCGACGCCCCGGTCGATCCAGGGATAGATCGGCCCCAGAGCCAGGCAGATGACCGCCATCTGCACGGCCAGCATGGGGGCGAACAGCCGGGTGGCGAACCCGGCCGCGACGGCCAGGCCGCCGAAGGTCTCCAGCAGGGCGACAAGGGCCGCGAGTTCTGGCGCGAAGGGCAGACCTAGGACGTTTCCGATCAGGTTCGTGGAGCCGGCCATGGGGTCCGCCATCGATCCGTGAGCGGTTCCCAGCAGCTTCGGCACGCCGTGGGTTACGATGGTGAGGCCGAAGGCCGCGCGCAGCATCGCCGAGGCGACCGGGCCCGCGACCGCATAGAAGGGCCCCAGGGCGGGAATGAGAAGCCGGGCGTCTCGCCCGGCCGGGCCGCGCGGATCGGGGATGGGCAAGCGGACCTCCTGCACGCCGTGGAAACAGGAGGGTCAGGGTAGCTGGTTCGCGGGAGACGACTAGTCCGGCGATCCGGACATCACTATTCCGAAATATTGAACAATCCGCTACCAGCCGGCCATGGACCGGATCGACATCATGCGCCTCTTCGTCCGCATCGTGGAGCGCGGCAGCTTCACCGCGGCCGCGGTCGACCTCGGCCTGCCGCGCGCGACGGCGACCACGGCCATCCAGCGGCTGGAGCGCGATCTCGGGGTTCGTCTGCTCGAGCGCACGACGCGCCGCGTCAGGCCGACGCTCGACGGCGCCCTGTACCAGGAGCGCTGCGTCCAGCTGCTGGCGGACCTCGACGAGGCGGAGACCATCTTCCGCAACGCCGAACCCCGCGGCCCCCTGCGTGTCGATCTCCAGGGCACGCTCGCCCGCTTCTTCGTCTTGCCGGCCCTGCCGGACTTCATCGCCCGCTACCCCGACATCACCCTGAATCTCAGCGAGGGCGACCGGATGGTCGACCTGGTCGCGGAAGGCGTCGACTGCGTCCTGCGCGCGGGCGACCTGCCCGATTCCGGCCTCGTCGGACGCAAGGTGGCGAGCTTCGAACAGGTCACCGTGGCGAGTCCGGACTATCTCGAGCGGCACGGCGAGCCCCTGACGCCGGACGACCTAGAAGGTCATCTGATGGTCGCCTATACGGCCTCGGCGACCGGCAAACCCTATCCACTGGAGTTCGGGGACGCCCCTCTCGTCCGCGAAGTCCCCCTGCCCTTCAAGATCGTGGTGCGGGGCGCAGAGACCTATACGGCCGCCGGCCGGGCGGGCCTTGGCCTGATCCAGATCCCGCGCTACCGCGTCGTTCGCGAGATCGCGGCGGGCGCCTTCCTGCCGGTCCTCGCCGAGACGCCGCCGCCGCCGATGCCGGTCTACGTCCTCTATCCCCACAACCGGCATCTCTCGTCGCGCCTTCGCGCCTTCGTCGACTGGATCGCCGAGGTCTTCCGGGTCGCCGCGCCCGAGGGAACCGGTTCCGGGGACTGAACGCCCTGAAGGCGGTCCCGGCGCTGTCGAAGGGGGCCGCGATCGCCATCCCGGGACGCCGCAGGGTTGGCCGAAGTGGGCGAGCGGGAGGATCAGGCAAATAAATCCGATGATCCGATATATTGTCGGAGGCCGTCCCGGCCGATGCTGCCGGCCCTGGAGCAGGTGTTCGAAGGGCTTTTGATCGTGACCCGATCTCCGAAATCGACGAACGCCGGTCCCGTCGGGACGGACAAGCCGCGACGCCGGCTCTTCACGCGTCGGCGCGTCCTGACCACGGGCGGGGTGGTCGTCGGCGGCGCCCTCGTGCTGGGCACGGCCGGCGCCAACATCACCCGCATCCTGGGCGCCGGCGCGGTGCGGCCCGAGGACAGCCCGTTCGGCCCCTACCTCCGCATCGAGGCCGACGGTTCGGTGATCGTCGCCAACGCCTTCCAGGAAATGGGCCAGGGCGTCCACGCGGGGCTGGCCGCCATCGTCGCCGAGGAGCTGGACGCCGACTGGGACCGGGTGCGGGTCGAGACCGCCCCGGCCAACGCCGCCGTCTACGGGGTCCAGGGCACGGCGGGCTCCAACACCATCGCCACCTCCTGGGACCGCATGCGCAAGGTCGGCGCCGCGGCGCGGGCCATGCTGGTGCAGGCCGCCGCCGCGCGGTGGAACGTGTCCCCCGCCCGCCTGACGGTCGCCGACGGCGTGGTCCGGCACGCCGCGTCCGGCCGGTCCGCCGGCTTCGGCGAACTCGTCGGGGCGGCCGCGGCGTTCGAGCCGCCGCAGGACCCGCCCCTCAAGCGGCCGAACCAGTTCACCCTGATCGGCACGCCCCGCGTCCGGCGGCTGGACAGCCTGCCCAAGAGCACCGGCGCCCAGATCTACACCCAGGATGTGCGCCTGCCGAACATGCTGACGGCCATGGTCGCGCGCTCGCCGCGCTTCGGCGGCCGGCTGCGGCGGTTCGACGACCGCGACGCCCGGCGGGTCCCCGGCGTGGTCGACGTCTTCGCCATCCCCACCGGGGTGGCCGTGGTCGCCGAACACGCCTGGGCCGCGCAGAAAGGCCGCGAGGCCTTGCGGATCCTGTGGGACGACAGCGAGGCCGAACGCCGCTCGGACGCCGAGATCGCCGCCTGGTATCGCGACATCGCGGACGGGCGGGTCCAACACGGCTCGACGGCCTTCGGCGCCAAGGGCGATCCGGACGCCGCCTTCGCGGGCGACCTGTTCGAGACCTCGATGACCCTGCCCTTCCTCGCGCACGGGCCCATGGAGCCGCTGAACTGCGTGGCCCAGGTCGACGGTCTCGACGTGACCCTCTGGTCCGGGACCCAGCTCCAGACCCCCGACCAGGTGGCCGTGGCCGCGGCCATGGGCACGGCGCCCGGACGGGTGCGGATCAACACCCTGTCGGCCGGCGGCTCGTTCGGGCGGCGGGGGGTGCTCGGGGCGCATTATTCGGTGGAGGCGGCGCGGATCGCCCGCCGCACCCAAGGACGGCCGGTCAAGGTGCTGTGGAGTCGCGAGGACGACATGGCCGGCGGCGTCTACCGCCCCATGGCGCACCACAAGATCACCGTCGCCGTCGATGAGGCCGGCTATCCGAAGGCGTGGCGGCACCGGGCGGTCGCCCAGGCGCTGCTCCCCGTCGTGCCGCCACAGCAGACCATCGAAGGCGTCGAACCGTCGCCTTATCTTGAGTTCGCAGAAACCGTCGACTGTCGCGTCTACAGTCCCCGGCTGGCGATCTCCACGGGCTTCTGGCGATCGGTGGGCCACTCCCACACCTTCACCGCGCTCGAGCACGCCATCGACCAACTGGCGCGACGGGCGAACATCGATCCCGCCGACTATCGGCGGCACATCTATTCGCGCGTCAACGCCCGCTCCTATCTGGACGTGCTCAACCTGGCCTGCGAGCGGGCCGGCTGGGGCGGGCCGATAGAGTCGGGGTGGGCCCGCGGCCTGGCGGTCGGCCGATGTTTCGGGACGACGGTCGCCCAGATCGCGGAAGTGACCCTCACCCCGGCCGGGCCGCGCGTCCGCCGCGTGGTCGCGGCGGTTCACTGCGGCATCGCCGTGGCTCCCGACCTCGTGGCCGCGCAGATCGAGGGCGGGATCATCTACGGCCTGAGCGCCGGCCTCTACGGTGCGGTGCGCTTCCGCGACGGGATCGTTCAGAACCCGAACTTCAAGGATTATCGCTCGGTGCGCATGCATGAGGCGCCCGAGATCGAGACCTACATCGTGCCCTCTGCGGACCCGCCCACGGGCGTCGGCGAACCCGGAACCCCGCTGATCACTCCCGCCGTCGCCAACGCCCTGCTCGTCCTGACGGGCAAGGCGACGCGGCGCACCCCCCTCATCGAGGCCTGACCCATGCGCTACACCCTCACCGTGAACGGGGCCGCCCATGTCGTGGACGCCGATCCCGGCATGCCGCTGCTGTGGGTGCTGCGCGATCTCCTGGGGCTCACGGGCTCCAAATACGGATGCGGTGTCGCCCAGTGCGGAGCCTGCACCGTGCACATCGACGGGTCTCCGCGCCGGGCCTGCAGCGTCGCGGTGTCGGCGGTCGACGGCGCCGTGACCACGATCGAGGGCGCTTCGGGGCCGGTGGCGGAAGCTATCCGGGCCGCCTGGGTGGCGCGGGACGTGCCCCAGTGCGGCTTCTGCCAATCGGGTCAGGTGATGAGCGCCATCGCCCTGCTCAACGCCGTCCCCCGTCCGGACGATGACGACATCAACGCCGCGATGACGGGCAACATCTGTCGTTGCGGGACCTACGGCCGCATCCGGGCGGCCATCAAGGACGCGGCCGCCGCCGCAGGAGGCTGAGATGGCGCGTGAACCCGGTCGCCGCAGTTTCCCGCGCCGCCACCCGATTCTCACCGGTCTGGCCGTCCTGATCGTCGGCTTCGTCGCCTGGTCGTCAGTAAACAGCTACCTCCACCGGCCCGAACGGGAGGACATCGCCCCGGTCGAGGCGACGCGCGCGATCGATCATCTTCAGCCGGTCGCCGCCTTCGCCAGCATCCCCGACGAGGCCAGCCGGTCCGTCGCCCTCTTCAATGAGGCCGGGCGGGTGATCCAGCATCCCCGCTGCATGAACTGCCATCCGGTCGGCGATCGCCCGACGCAGGGCGATCGGATGCGGCCGCACGAGCCCTGGGTCACGCGCGGCCCGGACGGTCACGGCGCGCCGGGGCTGGAATGCAAGACCTGCCACGGCTTCACCAATTTCGACCCGTCCGGCGTGCCCGGCGATCCGCACTGGGCCCTCGCGCCGGCGGACATGGCCTGGCAGGGCAAGACGCTCGGCGAGATCTGTCGGCAGATCAAGGACCGCGCGCGCAACGGCGACCGCAGCCTCGATGACATCGTGCGCCACATGGCCGAGGACGGGCTGGTGGGCTGGGCCTGGAACCCCGGCGGCGCCCGCACCCCCGCTCCCGGCACCCAGCAGGAGTTCGGCGCGCTGATCCGCGCCTGGGTCTCCACCGGAGCCCAGTGCCCGGCGTAACATGCGCCCGTTGGAGGCAGGCGCGCTCGGCCGGCGGCCCGCCCCGTTCGGGGAGTATGCGGTCCACGCCGCTCTGTACGCCTATGCGGCCAGCGCTCCGATGGCTTGGTCCGCCTGGGCGATCGCCGCATCGCGCTGTTCGGGCCCGACCAGAATCCCCTCGGCGATGACAAACTCCGGCGTCACCCCGATGAAACCGAAGACGGTGGTCAGATAAGTCTCGGCATGCTCGGCCGCCCGCCTTCCGGTGTCGGCGCCATAGAAGCCGCCCCTGGACACCGCCACGATCACCCGCTTGTCGCCCGCCAGCCCGACCGGGCCCGCCTCCCCGTATCTGAAGGTCCGGCCCGCCACCAGGATGCGATCAATCCAAGCCTTAAGCTGGCTGGAGACGTTGAAATTGTACATCGGCGCCCCGACCACGACGACGTCGGCGGCCAGGAACTCCTCCAGCACCGGCGTCGTCTGCTCCGCCGCCGGCAGGTCGGCCAGGGTCAGGTGCCCGAGCGGCTCCGCGGCCAGGTCGCGATAGGTCGTCTCGAGCGCCGGATCGCCTTCGCGCAGGCGCGCCACGATGTCCGCCGTCAGCTTGCGGCTGACCGATCCGTCGCCGGTGATGGCGCTGTCGATGTGCAGCAGTTTCATTCTGTAACTCACTTCCGGTTTGTGCCCGGTGACGGAAGTGCGATAAGGGCCGACCGCCCGCAAGACGGCACATTCTAGTAACCCAAGGCACACCCAGGTGACCGACAACGCCATCGCCCACACCGCAGAACAGTGCATGCGCGTCAGCGACGTCCTGGCCCGGGTCGGCGACAAATGGAGCATCCTGGTCATCGCCGCCCTCGGCGAGCGCCCCTACCGCTTCAATGAACTGAAGCGGGCGATCGAGGGCGTGTCCCAGCGTATGCTGACCCTGACGGTGCGGGGTCTGGAACGCGACGGCTTCATCACCCGTACGGTGACCCCCAGCATCCCGCCGCGCGTGGACTACGCCCTGACCGACCTGGGACGTTCGGTGCTTGAAGCGGCCCGGACCATGGGCGAGTGGGCCGCGACCCACCGCGCCACCGTCGAGGCGGCGCGCCAGGCCTTCGACGCCCGGGCCGCGGAGGCCCTGTAGTCAGATCGCCAACTGGTCGCCCCTGAGGGTCAGAACCGGCACGACGATCTCTTCCTCATCCCACAGATGACGGTTGATCAGGCGCGTTCCGCGTTCGACCCGGTCGGCGAGCGCTCCGGCCAGCGGTCTCAGATCCGTTGTCGCCCCCGCCCGGAGCAAGGCGTTGGCGTCGTCCGCCATCCCCGCCAGCAGCGCCTCGATCTGGTCGTGGTCCCGGTCAAGCAGGGCGAAGCCCTCCGTCATGCGCGGTTCCGCCGCCGTCAGGAGCGGGAAGGCCTGGCGGGTCTCCCGCTCGTGGTGATGGTGCAGATGGGTCAGCATCTGTCTCAGCCGGGGCGTGGCCGCGCCGCGGTAATCGGCCGCCTCGATCCGTCCTTCGCGCCACAGGGCGCCGATCTCGCCCAAGGCCGTCATCTGTCCCCGGAACCAGTCATGGACCTCTAGCCAGTGACGCGCCGTCGGATGGATCTCCAGGGCCGGCCACTGCGCGCGCGGATAGACGGCCTCCAGATAGCGGAAGGCCTCCGGCAGGGCCTGGCGCGTAACCAGATTGTCCGAAAGCGCCCACGCCTTGTCCGGAGGACTGGGCGGGCCTGGCCCAAGCTCGGGCATCGTCGATCTCCTCAGCCGTGATCACAATTATCCCTACCCAGATGGCGCCGGCTCGCGCCCGCCCCAAGAAGGCACAGCTGTGTGACTGTCCCTCGTCGCCCGCCTCGCCGTGTCTCGACGGGGTTGAGCGCCCAGGAGACGCTCGCGGCTGCCTGGTTCAACGGCCCGGCCACATCTCCAGGAACGTGTCGGCTATGTCTCGCAATTCCCGCTCGTCGGCTCCGCTACCGGCCGCGACCAGCAGGCCGTCCGTGGCCGCCTTCAGGGTCAGCGCGAGGCGCCGTGGCGTGTAGGGCGGCGGGATGTCGCCGTCCAAAGCGGCCCTTTCGAAACGGGCGATGAGTTTTTCGCGCCAGAATCGGCTGCGCTGCACGACGAAGTCTCTGACACTCTCGTCGCCGGGCGCATGGCTCAAGGAGTGGACGATCCCCATGCTGCCCTTCGGATCGCTCGTATTCGTTTGAAGGGCGATCGCGCCGGACAGCAGATGCGCCGCGACGCCGCGCGTGGTCGGCTGCTTCAGCGCGTCGGACATATAGGCGGTCTTCTCCCGCTCGTAGAGATCCATAACCTGACGGAACAGGCCCTCCTTGTCGCCGAAGGAGGCGTAAAGAGTGGCGCGGCTGATCGCCATCGCCTCGATCAGCGCACCGATGCTCGCGCCCGCGTAGCCGTGCCGCCAGAAGATGCGCATCGCTGCCACGAGCGCCTCCTCGTGGTTGAACTGCCGGGGCCGCCCCCGCGCCGGAAAGGCCTTCGGCAAGCTGGTCGGCTTGGTCTCGATCCTGGCGCCCGTCATGCAGTCCCCGCAGCCCGGTTGATTTTTGGAACGATCGGTCTAGTCTCGGGTTTTGGAACGACCGGTCTGGAAAGACTTGTCCCACCCCCCCGGTCCATTCGCAACCAGAAAGGCGACCATGTCCTACACTCCTCAAGAAGCTGAAAACCTGCGCATCGTGACGGACGCGCTGACCCAAGCGGCGGGCGATTTCACCAAATTCTTCGACGCGATCTTCGCGCCCGACGTCGAATGGACCATCGCCGGTCACGGTCCTGTCGCCCGCACCTATCACGGCATGAAGGATCTGTTCGACAATGCCGAGGCCGCGCTCTTCGCCCGGTTCTCTGAACCGCTGGCGATCACGACCCGAGGCGTCTGGGCGGACGGGGACGAGGTGTTTGCCCGCATCGACAGCCGCAGCCGCGCCCTGGACGGCGAACCCTACCGCAACGGCTACATGTACATCATGACCCTGCAGGACGGGAAAGTCGTCTCCGGCATCGAGTGGCTCGACCTGAATGCCTATTATGAAATCGTCGGGCGCGTAGCCGTTTAGGCCTCGGGTCCGCCTCCGGAAGGGGCGACGGGGAGACGTCCCCGCCGCCGCCTCCCCAGGCAGCGCGGCGCGGGTCAGCCCAGGCGCAGTTGAACGAGGTCCTCCGAGACATCGAACAGTTTACGCGCGACGGCCAGGTCGAGAGCCTGCGGCGGAATCTGCGCCTCCGTCGGGTGGCCACGGGTTCCGCCGAGCCGGTCAGGTCCATAGTAGACCCCGCCCTTCGCCTGGGGCGCGGTCGCGGCGAACAAGGTCGGCAGGGCGCCCTGCGCGACCGGTTGGAACAGAAAGGGCAACAAGCTCCGAACCCGTCCGACAGTGCTGGATCGGCCCGGCGCGTTGAGCAGCAGATTGGTGCGGGATATCCCCGGATGCGCGGCGAGGCTTTCCACGCCCCAGCCTCCGGCCTCGCTCCTGCGCTGGAGCTCCAGAGCGAACATCAGGCAGGCGATCTTGGACTGGGCGTAGGCGGTCATCGGCTTGTAGTTTCGCCGGGCGTTCAGGTCGTCGAAATCGATCTGCCCCTGGACCGCCGCCAAGCTCGACAGGCTGACCACGCGGGACGCACGGCTCTGTCTGAGCAGAGGAAGGAGATGGGCGGTCAGGGCGAAATGTCCCAGATAGTTGGTGCCCAGCTGAAGCTCGAAGCCGTCCGATGTTTCCTGCCGGGTCGGCGGCGTCATCACTGCGGCGTTGTTGATCAGGATATCCAGGCCGGCCCGCTGATCACGCAGACGCTGGCCGAGCTCGGCGACCGACGCCAGGCTGGCCAGATCCAGCAGTTCAAACCGAACGTTCGCGGCCGGCGCCTCTCTCCTGATCCGCGCGACCGCCTCGGCTCCGCGTTCGGAATTGCGGCCAGCCATGATGACCTCGGCGCCGGCCTTGGCCAAGGCCAGCCCGTCTTCATAGCCGAGCCCGCCGAAACCCGTCACGAGCGCCGAACGGCCCTGCTGGGAGGGGATGTCGTTCGCGGTCCATTTGGTCATGACTGTCTCCTGGCGGGCCGCCCTTCGGCCCTTGCAGCCATGAAAACTTGCGCCTACCCCGCCCAAACACGAATACCTGAAGCCCCGGGGTTATTGCCTGATCTTACGGCTCGTCCACGGCGGGAACCCGAGAGGCGACGAGACAGGACCGCGGGGCGAGGCCGAACGCTCCCCGCCCGACGGCCCGGGAGGCCGGCATGGGGGAGACTTCACGACCGCGCCTGGCCCAAACAGCGTCCGAGGGACCCAAGGCGCGCCTCCAGCGGACCTGCGGTCCGGAGCGGCATCGTCGGGGTCGCCGATGCGCCCCCCCGCAGACGGTCAGGCGGCAGTCCGCGAAGCCGCCTCACGACGCCGCGCCTTCGGGTCCTTCAGCGGCGGCGGCACATAGTTGGCGTCGTTGGGCCCGATGTCGCCGCCCGGCGGAGCGATACAGTCGATCTCGTCCAGAAGGTCGTCGTCGAGAGCGACGGCGGCGCCGGCCAGATAGTCGTCCAACTGCTCCATGGTGCGGGGGCCGATGATCGCCGCGGTGACCGCCGGATGGGTCATGACGAAGGCCATGGCCATATGCGCCAGGCTGACGCCAGCCTGTTCCGCCAATGGGATCAGCCGCTCGACCGCGTCGAGCTGGCCGGGGTCACGCATCTGGTTGGGGAAATAGCGCGCCCGGAGGCTATCGGGCGTCTCCTCCCCCTTTCGGTATTTGCCCGTGAGCATCCCTTTGGCGAGCGGGCTCCAGACCAGGGCGCCCATGCCGTAGCGTTGGCACACCGGCAGCACCTCGCGTTCGATGCCCCGGTTCAGGATCGAGTATGGGGGCTGTTCGGTGCGGAAACGCGCCAGCCCACGCCGTTCGGCGACCCACTGCGCCTCGACGATGTCGGACGCGGGGAAGGTCGAAGAGCCGATCGCCCGAACCTTGCCCGCGCGCATCAGGTCCGTCAGGACGGAGAGGGGCTCCTCAATATCCGTCTCCGGTGACGGCCGATGTATCTGATAAAGGTCGATATGGTCGGTCTGCAGCCGCTTGAGGGACGCCTCGACGGCGCGCGTGATCCAGCGGCGGGAGTTCCCCTGCATGTTCGGATCGTCGCCCATGGGCAGATGCACCTTGGTGGCGAGCACGACGTCGTCCCGACGCCCCTTCAGCGCCTTGCCGACGACGACTTCGGACTCCCCTCGGCTGTAGCCGTCGGCGGTGTCGATAAAGTTGATCCCGGCGTCCAGCGCCCGGTGGACCATGCGGACCCCGTCCTCATGATCGGGGGATCCGGGCGAGCCGAACATCATCGCGCCGAGGCAATAGGGGCTGACCTTGATGCCGGTGCGTCCGAGAGAGCGATACTGCATGACGGGAATCCTTGCTGGGGGCTGGCCGCCATCGCATTCGCGCGGTAGAACACGAAGCGGAACGATATTCCGGATATAACCGGAACCATGTTCCGTTTGCAAGAAGGCTTGACGTGGACGAGACGGTGCCCAATGCCGGGGGATCAAACCCCGCGATCGCGGGCCGGCGGGTCCGTGCCGACGCGCAGCGCAATCTCGACATCGTGCTTGCGGCGGCCAAGGCCGTGTTCGCGGAAGGCGGCGTCGATGCGCCGGTGCGTGAGATCGCGGATCGTGCGGGGGTCGGGGTCGGCACCCTCTATCGCCACTTCCCGAAACGCGCCGACCTGATCGCGGCGGTCTTCCGTCGTGAGATGGACGCCTGCGCCGACGCGGCGCCCGCCCTGGCCGCCGAACACCCGCCCGTGGAGGCCTTGGGGAACTGGCTGCAGCTTTATGTCGGCTTCGTGGGCGCCAAACGGGGGCTGGCCAAGGCCCTGCATTCGGGCGATCCCGCCTTCGACGCCCTGCCCGGCTATTTCGATCAGAGACTCCGGCCGGCCTTCCGGACGCTTTTCGACGCCGCGCTGACCGCCGGCGCCATCCGGACCGACATGGAGCCGGACGAGATTCTCAACGCCGTCGCTCACCTCGGAATGTCGGCGAGTCCGGACAAGCCCGGACAATCCGAAAGGCTGGTAGGCCTGCTCATTGACGGTCTGCGACGGAATCCCGTCGGCGGCTGAAGACGACGAGGCCGCTGCGGTGATCGCACCTCGCCCGACGTCCTGCCAGTCCATCCCCGGGGCGGGCCGCTGGTCAGGCCACCTAGCGCCGGTAATCTCCCGCGAGCGTCGCCATACCGGCCTCAAACCACCTACGACGCGTAAGGCCAGAGCTCAAGCGATACCGCGGCAGGCGCAGAGAACTCCAAGCGTCAGGGCGCCCCCGGCCGCTACGCCATGCGCATCGGCCCCCGCGCGCGGCACCCCGACCTTCCGGTTTCGCGGCCGGTTCAGAGGCGCGAATCAATTTGACCGAGCCTGAACAGCCATGAACGGCCCTGAAGCGAGACCGGCCGCACCCGAGCCTGGCGCGGCACCCAGAATCGGTCTGCTCCCCATATGCTCCCCAAGGCCCAATTGCTAAGGGGCCGCCCGAGAGCGACCCCTTAAAATCCGCCATAAAACCAAAAGGTTAGATGGTCGGAGCGACAGGATTCGAACCTGCGACCCCTTGACCCCCAGTCAAGTGCGCTACCAGGCTGCGCCACGCTCCGAGAGGGGCTCCCCTATAGACGGGGTCGCGCGTCGCGCAAACCGAAAAATAGGCCTTCAGGCGGTTCTCGTCAGAGCGGCTTCCAGACGGGCCCGCGCCCCCTCCAGTTCGGCCAGCACCTGACGCAGGCGGACCGTGGATACGGGAGCGGCGGTCGTCTCCCCCGCCGGCTGCGGCGCGGGCGCTTGCGCCGTCGCGCCTTCAGGCTCGAAGCTGACCAGCCCCTCCGGGTCGCCCCAGGCCGCGATCCGCTTGAGGCCCTGTTCCTTGTACAGACGCTGCACGCCCTTGATGGTCAGGCCCTCGTCGTGCAGCAGCCGCTTCACGGCCTTCAGCACCACCAGATCCTGCGGGCGATAGAAACGACGCCCGCCCGCGCGCTTCAGCGGGGAGACGAAGGTGAACTTGGTCTCCCAGAAGCGCAGGACATGCTGCGGCGCGCCGATCTCATCAGCGGCTTCCGAGATGGTCCTGAAGGCGTTGGGGCTCTTGGCCACGGGGCTCAGTCGGTGACGACGGCGTCGTGCACCCGGCCCTTCATGATCTGGGAGGCGCGGAAACTGATGACCCGGCGCGGGTTGATCGCCGCCGGTTCGCCGGTCTTGGGGTTACGGCCCATCCGGGCGCGCTTTTCGCGAACCTGGAAGACGCCGAAGCCGGACAGCTTCACGGTCTCGCCGCGCTCCAGCGACTCGACGATCAGCTCCAGTGTGCGCTCGACCATGGTCGAACACTCCTGTCGCGACAGTCCCACTTCGTCGTGGACAGCCTCGCAGAGATCAGCGCGGGTCAGGGTCTGCGTCACTCACTCCCCCTCAATCGTCAGTGCGGGCCCATAAAAGGGCAAGCGTCGTCAAATGGAAAGCTGAAATCGCGTTACAGACGAATCGCGCAGGCGCCCCAGGTCAGACCGCCGCCCATGGCTTCCATCACCACCAGATCGCCGCGCTTGATCCGGCCATCCCTGATCGCCGCGTCCAGAGCCAGCGGGATGGAGGCGGCGGAGGTGTTGGCGTGCATGGCGACGGTCGAGATCACCTTGTTCTCGTCCAGCCCCAGCCGGTCGCCGACGCCGCGGATGATGCGCTGGTTGGCCTGGTGCGGCACGAACCAGTCGACCTCCGGCACCTTGATGTTCGAGGCGTCGCAGGCGGCGGTGATGGCTTCGGCGATATTGACGACCGCGTGGCGGAAGACCTGATTGCCCGCCATCCGCAGGTGGCCCACCGTGCCGGTCGTGGCCGGGCCGCCGTCGACATACAGAAGATCCGTCTTGGAGCCGTCGCATCGCAGGGCGAAGCCCAGCAGGCCGGTGTCGGCCTTGGTCCCCTGCCCTTCGCGCGGCTCGACCACCAGCGCCCCGGCGCCGTCGCCGAACAGAACGCAGGTGGTGCGGTCGGTCCAGTCCATCAGCCGGGTCATTTCCTCGGCGCCGATAACCAGGGCGCATTTGGCCAGACCGCGCGCGACGAAGCCGTCCGCGACGCTCAGCGCATAGACGAAACCCGAGCAGACCGCCTGAACATCGAAGGCGATGCCCACCGGCGCTCCCAGCTTGCGCTGCACGATCGAGGCGGTGGCCGGGAAGGTCATGTCCGGCGTGGTCGTGGCGACGATGATCAGATCAACGTCCGCCGCCGACTTTCCGGCGTCGATGAGGGCGCGCTTGGCGGCCTCGACCGCCAGATCGCTGGTCGGCTGGTCGTCGCGGGCCTTGTGCCGCTGCTTGATGCCGGTGCGTTCCTGAATCCACTCGTCCGAGGTGTCGACCGTCTTGGCCAGTTCGGCGTTGGTGACGATCTGCTCGGGAAGGAAGGAACCGACGCCGGTCACGGCGCTGCGGGTGACGCTCACTGGAAAGTCTCCATGGCCGCGTCCGCGTCGGGCGCGGGCGGCTGCTCAAGCACGGCGGTCAATCGCTGCAGATTGGCCCCCACCTTGGTCATATAGTCACTGCGGGCCAGATCGACAGCGATCCGGATCGCGGCGCCGAACCCGTCGGCCGTCGCGCCGCCGTGGCTTTTCACCACGATGCCGTTCAGGCCCAGCAGCGGGCCGCCGTTGATGGCGTTGGGGTCGATCCGGGCGCTCATCCGCTTGAGCGCCGCATAGGCCAGCGCCGCCCCGGCCTTGGCCAGCAGGCTGGACGTCAGGGCGTCGCGGGTCAGGCCGCCGATGAATTTGGCCACGCCCTCGGCGGTCTTCAGGGCGATGTTGCCGGTGAAGCCGTCGGTGACGATCACATCGACCGTGCCCTTGGCGATGTCATCGCCCTCGACAAAACCATGGTAGGCCAGCCCGAAGTCGCCCTCACGCAACAGACGGGCGGCCTCACGGACCTCCTCGTGACCCTTCATGTCCTCGGAGCCGACGTTCAGGATACCGATGGTCGGCCTGGCGACGCCGTGCACGGCGGTCATGAAGGCCTCGCCCATGATGGCGAACTCGACCAGCTGGGCCGCGTCGCTTTCCACGTTCGCGCCGACGTCCAGAACCGCGGTGACGCCACGCTTGGTCGGCCAGCTGGCGACAATGGCCGGACGCTCCAGACCGGGCGCGGACATGCGCAGGATCAGCTTGGAGATCGCCATCAGGGCGCCGGTGTTGCCGGCCGATACGACCGCGCCCGCCTCGCCGGTCTTCACCGCCTCGATGGCGTTCCACAGGCTGGAGCCCTTGCCTCGGCGCATGGCGGTGGCGGGCTTCTCGTCCATGGCCACCACCTTGTCGGTGTGACGGACGTCGCAAATGTCGTCGCCGAGCCCCAGACGGGCCATCTCGGCGCGAATCGCGGCCTCATCGCCGTTCAGCAGGAAGCGGACGCCTTCGCCGCCATGACGTTTGCGGTACTCGCAGATGCCACCGACCACGACCGGCGGCCCGTGGTCCCCACCCATGGCGTCAAGCGAGATCAGAACTGGGGAAGGCAAGCCGTTTCGACTCCGTCGCGCCGTAAGCCTCGGCGCTGGTCAGGCGCGACGATAGCGCCGCGCGGGGGGGATGCAACCGGGTGGACGCCGCGTCAACCTTCGTCGGACGAGCGCAGGCCCTTCAGCACGGCGAAAGGCGAGATTTCAGCGGGCTCGGGCGGCTGTACGAATTCGGCGCCCGGCTTGCGCGGGAAAGGGTCCAGTCGCAGCGCCAGCTGCTCCACGACGTACTGACCGAGATCGATCTGGCCATCCTCGACCACGTCCGGCGATTCGTCCTCGAGGGTGATCACGATCTCCTCGCTGTCCTCCTCGACCGGCTCCGCCAGTTGCACGCTGAAGCGGTCATCGATCTCCAGCGGCAGCGGCTCCAGCGTGATTCCGCAGGTCTGGGCCAACCGCGCGCGCAGTCGCCCGGTCAGCGACCAGCCCGCCGCCGTCGGGACCAACTCGACATCGGCCTCGAACAGATCCAGCGAGGCCAGATCGAGCGCCTTGATGATCCGGCGGATCGCAGCGGCGTCAGGCGTCAGGGTGCGTTTCACGCCCGCGCCGATCCGATGCAGGCGGACAGGCTCGCTATAGGGCAGTTCGGACGCGCTCATGCCGACACCTCGGCCCATGCGGGCGCCTTCATCACATCGGCGAACGACTGCGCCGCCAGTTGCGTCCGGCTGTTCAGGGCATAGGCGGCCAGCGCATCGCCGTCCGAGGCCGTTTCGCTTTCCAGCACATTGCGGGCCAGCCGTTCGGCCAACAGGGCGGCGTCGCCGTCCCGCAGCGGTTGTTCATAGGCGCTCATGCGACCGTACAGGCTTTCGCCCAGCTTGCGCATCTTCTTGCCGACAGAGACGTCGCCGACGCCCAGTTCACGCAATGTGTGGTCCAGAGCCGACACATAGGTGTCGAACAGCTGCTGGCCCGCATCACCGCCCTGCTCCGTTCCCTCGTCCTTCAGACGCATGGTCAGCAGCAGCATGTGCAAGGTGTAGAGCTCGAAACGCGCGTCGATGCGGTCCGGCACGCCCAGCGCCGTGTAGAAGCGCGGCTCGCGCGCCTGACGCACCACCTGCTCGTAAAGGCCGTCGCCAACGCGTTCTCGGCGGAAAGATCGGAGAAGATTTTGAAGCATGTTTCACGGCCCCTTTTCCGCCGCGCCGTTGAACTAAGGCTCGGCTCCGGTTAGGTCAAAGACCTTGTTCTGTCGCAGGCGCCGCCAATGCTCCGTTCGAAGCTTCTTTTCGCCGCTCTTTCGGCCACTGTCCTGACCGCCGGCTGCGCGCCAATCGTGGGCCAGAACGGCTTCCAGGCCATTGACGCCCGTCCCGCCGACATCGTCGCCGGCACGGACACCCGTCAAACGGTTCTGACCAAGCTGGGCTCGCCCTCAACGACCTCGACCTTCGAGAGCGACACGATCTGGTACTACATGACCCAGATCACCGAGAAATATACCTACAACGTCCCCCGCGTGACCCAGCGCAGCGTGACCGAGATCACCTTCAACGAGGCCGGCGAGGTCGCCAACGTCCGCACCCTGGGTCTGGCGGACGGTGAACAGCTCACCATGAACGGTCGCGAGACCCCGACCCGGGGTCGCCAGCTGACCATCCTCGAACAGCTGCTGGGCAACGTGGCCCGCGGCCAGCTGCCGCGCACCGACGAGGACCAGCCCGGCCAGCGCCGTCCGGACTAACGGCGGCCTCCGCGGATCGCTCTACTTGTCGAAAGGCCCCGGAGATCGCTCTCCGGGGCCTTTCTCTTTCGGTGCGGAAGGTGGCTGGTGGGGAGTGGTTAGTGGTTCGACGGCGTGGGCGGCGGACCGTCATTGATAGACACAACACCGGCCCACGCACCAACCCCTGCTCCTTTGCCGGCCGCCCAAGGCGAAGGGTCGGCGCCGTCGCCGGCGCCAACCCCCAGGCCATCAGCCGATCGTGCCGCTCGCCAGCACCGCCAGCAGAAGCAGGGCGACGATGTTGGTGATCTTGATCATCGGGTTCACCGCCGGGCCGGACGTATCCTTGTAGGGATCGCCGACCGTGTCGCCGGTCACCGCGGCCTTGTGCGCCTCGGAGCCCTTGCCGTGGACGACGCCGTTCTTGTCGGTGAAGCCCTCTTCAATGACCTTCTTGGCGTTGTCCCACGCCCCGCCGCCGGAGGTCATCGAGATGGCCACGAACAGGCCGGTCACGATCACGCCCATCAGCATGGCGCCCAGGGCGGCGAAGGCGTTGGCCTTGTCCGGCTGGATGAACAGGATGACCGTGAACAGCACGATCGGCGACAGCACCGGCAGCAGCGACGGCACGATCATCTCCTTGATCGCCGCGCTGGTCAGGATATCGACGGCCTTGCCGTACTCCGGCTTGACCTGCCCGGTCATGATGCCCGGGTTCTCACGGAACTGACGGCGCACCTCGGCCACGACCGATTCCGCCGCGCGACCGACCGCGGTCATGGACATGCCGCCGAACAGGAAGGGCAGCAGCCCCCCGAACAGCAGGCCGACCACGACGTAGGGGTTGGTCAGGTCGAAGGCGACCGTGCCCAGACCTTCGAAGAAGCTTCCCGGCAGGGCTTCCGCCGCGAAATACTTCAGGTCTTCGGTGTAGGCGGCGAACAGCACCAGAGCGCCCAGACCGGCCGAACCGATGGCATAACCCTTGGTCACGGCCTTTGTGGTGTTGCCCACGGCGTCCAGCGCGTCGGTGGAGTGACGGACTTCCGGCGGAAGCCCGGCCATCTCGGCGATGCCGCCGGCGTTGTCGGTGACCGGACCGAAGGCGTCCAGCGCCACGATCATCCCCGCCACGCCCAGCATGGTCGTGGTGGCGATGGCGATGCCGAACAGACCGGCCAGCTGGAAGCTGACCACGATGCCGACGATGATCGCCAGCGCCGGGAGCGCGGTGGCCTCCAGCGAGACGGCCAGCCCCTGAATCACATTGGTGCCGTGGCCCGAGACCGAGGCGTTGGCTACCGACCGCACCGGCCGGAAGTTCGAGCCCGTATAGTACTCGGTGATGACTACGATCGCCGCGGTGACCACCAGACCGACCACGCCGGACCAGAACAGCTGCATGGAGGTGATGACCAGCCCGCCCGACGTCGTGACCGTTGCCGGGGCGATGGTGTCGATGATCCACCAGACGGCGCCGATGGACAGCACGCCGGTGACGATCAGGCCCTGATACAGGGCGCCCATGATGTTCTGGCTCTTGCCCAGACGAACGAAGAAGCTGCCGATGATCGAGGTGACGATGCAGATGGCGCAGATGGCCAGCGGCAGCAGCATCATCGCCCCGACATAGTCCGTCCCGCGGAAGAAGATGGCGGCCAGCACCATCGTCGCCACGGTCGAGACGGCGTAGGTCTCGAACAGGTCGGCGGCCATGCCGGCGCAGTCGCCGACATTGTCGCCCACGTTGTCGGCGATGGTGGCGGCGTTGCGGGGGTCGTCCTCAGGAATACCGGCCTCGACCTTGCCCACCATGTCGCCGCCGACGTCGGCGCCCTTGGTGAAGATGCCGCCGCCCAGACGGGCGAAGATGGAGATCAGCGAGGCGCCGAAGCCCAGGGCGACAAGACCGTCGATGACCTCACGCCCGGTGTTCTCAAGCCCCATGCCCTCCGTCAGGAAGGCGTAGTAGCCCGCGACGCCCAGCAGGGCTCCGCCCGCCACGAACATGCCGGTGATGGCGCCCGAGCGGAAGGCGAGGTCCAGGCCCTTTGACAGGCCTTCCGAGGCGGCTTGCGCCGTCCGGACGTTGGCGCGGACCGAGATCAGCATGCCGGCGAAACCGGCCGCGCCCGAAAGCACGGCGCCGATCAGGAAGCCGATGGCGGCCCACGCGCCGATCAGCAGGTATGCGGCGATCAGAATGACGACGCCGACCATGCCGATGGTCACGTACTGGCGACGCAGATAGGCGGAGGCCCCTTCCTGGATGGCCGCCGCGATTTCGCGCATGCGGTCGTTGCCGGTGGGAGCTTTCATCAAGGCGGCCGTCTGGATTGCTCCGTAGAGAATCCCCAGACCGCCTGCGGCTATGACAAGCCACAGATAGTTAGACATGGCGTTTCCAAACCCTGTGTGTAGGGCGCCCGGACCCTTGGCGCGGGGGGCGTTTTCGCCTCTCTCCGCCTTCCGGTCCCCCCGTGCGCAACGGACGCCTCAAGGGCGACCCTTGGGGATAACGGAAGGAAGCCTGCCAAATGCGTCGGAGTGACGCAACGGGGTAAGGTGAACGGCGTTAGCCCGCCCGCATACCGGAGCGCCAGCGGGGCGCCTGGCTGATGACCTCGACGCGGGCGACCGAGCCTCGTCCGCAGATCGAGGCGGCGGACCGGATCAGGCTGGCCGACATGGCGTTAGCGTCGATGCGGGTCCAGTCGTCAGCGACGACGAAGGGCGTGCGGTGGGCGGCGCGAACGACGGCGTCGCGCAGATAGGCTTCCTTGCCCCGCATCGATTCGACCGTGGCCGATCCGCCGAGGTGCAGGCGCATGGAGACGAAGACATAGTTCCGCAGCCGCCCGCCGATAATCACCGGCAGACCGACGCCCGAGATGTTCACCGAAGCCCCGCCCTCCGGCTTGTCTTCGGATGCGGCGGCGCCTGAGGCGACGGCCACGGCGGGCAGGACGGCGGCTGCGGAGATGAGGTCACGACGGCGCATGACCGCACCTCTAGCGGCGACGCCTTGAGATTTCGTTGCGCTCAGCGGTGACTGAAGCCGGGGCTGGCGATCTCGACCGGCTTGCCCCCGAAGCGGGCGGTGACCCCCCTGCCCTCCGTCACCCGGCCCAGACAGGTCAGCCAGATGTGGCGACGCTCGGCCTCGCGGCGCAGGGCGGGCTCGTCCTTGGCTGAGGCGGTGAAGGCGATCTCATAATCGTCGCCGCCTGTGGCCAGCCGCTCCAGAGCCGCCTCCTCGTCCACTCGCGTGGCGAACCAGGCCTGCCCGGCAGGCGAGCGGGGCGTGACCTCCAGATCGATGTCGATGCGGACGCCGCTACTCTCGGCGATGTGGCCCAGATCGGCGATCAGGCCATCGGACACGTCCAGCGAGGCCGTGGCCATGTCGCGGATCACATCGGCGAAGATCAGCCGCGGCATCGGCGTGCGGTAGTGATCGACCAGCGCCGCCAGCCGCTCGGGCTCCAGGGCCAGCTTCTCCTGCGCGGCCTGGAGGCCCAGCCAGCCGTCGCCGATGAAGCCGGTGACGAAGACCAGATCGCCCGGCCGCGCGCCGCTGCGGCTGACGGTGCGCCCCTTGGGCGACCAACCCAGCAAGGTGGCGGAGAAGGTCGCCGGACCGGGGGTGACGACGGTGTCTCCACCGAGCAGGGACAGTCCGAACGCCTTCTGATCCCGGGCCAGCCCCTCAACGAAGAGCTGACGCTCGGGCCAGCCGCAACGTTCTGACCAGCCGCAGGACAGAAGGTAGCCGAAGGGCTCGGCGCCCTTGGCGGCCAGATCGGACAGGTTCACCCGCAGCAGCTTCTGGGCCACGGTGTCCAGTGGATCGGCGGGCAGGAAGTGAACGCCCTCGACGATGGTGTCCTTGGTCAGAACCAGATCGTGACCGGGGCGGGTTGGCAGGACCGCGACGTCGTCTCTCAGGTCGCGGGCCCACTCGGAATGGGCCAGCGGGGCGAGGAGCCGCCGGATCGTTTCGAACTCACCGGCGACGTCGATTCCCGCCATGACGGATCAGCCGCGCCCTAGCCCCGAACGTCCCGCGCGACGCCGTCCAGCGCCGCGTTGACGAACTTGGCCTCGGAGTCGTCGAAGAAGGCTTTGGCCAGCTCGACGTACTCGTCGATGATGATCTCCTTGGGCACATCGCGACTGGCCATCAGTTCCCAGGCGCCGGCGCGCAGCAGGGCGCGCAGGGTCGAATCGAGACGCTCCATCCGCCAGTTCGAGGCCAGACGGGCCTTCACGGCCTCGTCGATCGACCGCTGCCGGTCCACGACGCCGCGCACGATATCGGCGAAATAGGCTTCATCGGCTTCAGCAAGGGGTTCGCCCTCGATGTCGGCGTCGAAGCGATGGTTCGAGAACTCGGTGATGACGGTGTCGACCCCCTCGCCGGCCAGCTCCATCTGGTAGAGCGCCTGGACGGCTGCGAGGCGGGCGACAGTGCGGGCGCGGCGCTGACGCGAGGTCAGGGCCGGTTCGGCGCGGGACTTTTCGGCCTCGGCGAGTTGCTCGAGGACGGACTTGAGGCTGTTCGGTTCGGTCACGCGCCCAGTCCTACGCGCAGGCGCTTGCGCAAGGCAATGAGGTCCAGGCAGGCGCGGGCGGCGCCGCCCCCCTTGTCGCCCTCGCTGCGGCGGGCGCGCGCCCAGGCCTGATCCTCGTCTTCGGTGGTCAGGATGCCGTTGCCGATGGCCACGCCCTTGAGGCCCAGTTGGGTGATTCCGGCGGCCGACTGATCCGAGACGATCTCGAAATGATAGGTCTCGCCGCGGATGACCGTGCCCAGCGCGACATAGCCGTCATAGCGCGGCGCGGTCGGGAAACGCCCGGCTTCCTCGGCCATGGCGATCACGGTCGGCACTTCCAGCGCGCCCGGAACCGAAACCACGTCGAATTCGACGCCTTGCGCGCGCAGGGCGTCCTTCGCCCCGTCCAGCAGGGCGTCGGCCAGTTCATCATAGAAGCGCGCCTCAACGATGAGCACGCGGGTGGGGGTCGTTACGATTGGTCTTCTCCGTCCATGTCGCGCCAGCCGACGATGCGCAGGCCGTAGCCCTCAAGCGCGGTGGGATTGGGGCGGGTCGAGCTCATCACGATCATGTCCCGGACCCCGAGGTCCAGCAGGATCTGGGCGCCGACGCCGTAGTTCTTCAGCGAGCGGTCCACGGCCCTGGGCTTCTCGACGCCCGCCAGACGCTCGGCCAGACCCTGCAGGTCCGGATCCCGCAGGAAGACGGTGACGCCCGCGCCGTTATGGTCGCTGATCGCCTTGAGCGCGTTCGGGATGTAGCCCTGACGCGCCTCGACGTGACCCAGCAGGTCGGCGGCGAAATCGACCTGGTGCATGCGCACGAGGGTCGGCTTTCCCGGTTCGATCTTGCCGTGAACCAGGGCGACGTGCTCGTTCCCCTCAATGGTGTTCCGGTACAGCATCAGGCGGAACGGACCACCATGGACGCTCTCGAACGGCGTATCCATCACCCGCTCGACGAAGCGCTCGGTACGACGGCGGTAGGCGATCAGGTCGGCGATGGTGCCGATCTTGAGGCCGTGCAGCTGGGCGAAGGCGACGAGGTCCGGCATGCGGGCCATTTCACCGTCGTCCTTGATGATCTCGCAGATCACGGCGGCCGGGGTCAGGCCGGCCATGCGGCTGATGTCCACCGACGCCTCGGTGTGCCCGGCGCGGACCAGCACGCCGCCGTCGCGGGCGACCAGCGGGAAGATGTGGCCGGGGGTGACGATGTCGTCGACGCCCCTGGTCGGGTCGGTGGCGACCTGGATGGTGCGCGAGCGGTCCGCGGCGGAGATGCCGGTCGTGACGCCGTCCTTCGCCTCGATCGAGACGGTGAAGGCGGTCTTCATGCTCTCGCGGTTGTCGGCGGCCATCGGCGGCAGGCGCAGCTGGCGGGCGCGGTCGCCGGTCAGGGCCAGACAGACGAGTCCGCGCGCCTGTTTGATCATGAAGTTGATCTGGTCCGGCGTGGCGAACTGGGCCGGAATGATGATGTCGCCCTCGTTCTCACGATCCTCGGCGTCGACGAGGATGTAGGGCTTGCCGTTGCGGGCGTCCTCGAGGATGTCCTCGATGGGGCTGATCGGGCTGTCGTTCATATTGGCCGCCAATTGCATCATGCGGTCTCCTGCCACCGCGCGAGGTATCGCGCCAGCATATCAATCTCGAGATTCACGGCATCCCCGACTTTCAGCGCGCCGAGCGTGGTCGCTTCCCACGTGTGGGGGATGATGTTCAGGCCGAAAACCTGACCCTCGACCGCGTTCACGGTCAGGGAGACGCCATCGACGGTGATCGAACCCTTGGGCGCGATGAAGCGGTGCAGAGACGCCGGCGCCTCGATCTCGATGCGATGCGAACCGCCCTCGGGCGTGATCGACACGACCTTGCCCAGACCATCGACGTGGCCCGAGACGATGTGACCGCCCAGTTCGTCGCCCAGCCTGGCGGCCCGTTCCAGATTGACCCGGTGACCTTCAGCCCAATCGCCGAGGTTGGTCTTCGACAGGGTCTCGCCCGAAACCTCGACAGCAAACCACCCGGGGCCTTTTTCCGTCACCGTCAGGCAACAGCCCGCATGGCTGATGGAGGCGCCCAGATCGATGCCGGAGGTATCCCAGACCGTCTCGACCTCATAGCGGCGGTCCCGCGCGGTCTGCTCGACCTTACGGACGCGGCCGATGTCGGTGACGATTCCGGTGAACATTCAGGCGGCCCTGGAGGTGAAAAACTGGGTGTGAAGAGTGTAACTCGTGCAATCAGCGGAGCACGTCATAGCGTTCCCACAGATCGTCGCCGACGGGTTCGACGGACAGACGCCGGAACTTGGGGGCATCGGCCAGCTTCGCAAGGGCCAGGGCGGCGACGCAGGGCAATCCGTCCCCACCCAGAAGGATCGGCGCGCGGAACCATTCGATGCGCTCCACCAGTCCGGCGCGCAGGAAGGCGGCGGCGACCTGCCCTCCCCCCTCGATGAGGACTGATCGCACCCCGGCCCTGGCGAGCGCGGCCAGAGCGGCCCCGGGCGACGGGCGGCCATCCTCGGCCTCGACGCGTTCGACGCGGGCGGAGCCGACAGTCGCGGGTTCGGCCGTGGTCAGGATCAGGGTGCCGCCGGAAGCCACCTTGGCGGTCACAGGCGTGCGAAGAGTGCTGTCCAGCACCACGCGCAAGGGCTGATCCACCGACCGGCCCGGCAGGCGGGCGGTCAGCTCGGGATCGTCGGCCAGAACCGTGCCGACGCCGACCAGAATGGCGTCGTGAGCCGCGCGCAGGCGATGGCCTTCCAGCCGCGCCGCCTCGCCGGTGATCCATTTGCTTTCGCCGGAAGCCGTGGCGATCCGTCCGTCGAGGGAGGTCGCCAGCTTCAACGTGACCTTGACGGCCATCAACGGCCGCCGGTCTCGTCGTCCAGACCCTCGTCGCCGAGGAAGCGGGCGAAATCGCCGGTGTGGCGGAAGTCCTTGTAGACCGAGGCGTAGCGGACGTAAGCGACCTCATCGACGCCCTTCAGCGCCTTCATGATGAAGTCGCCGACGGTCGAGGACGGGATCTCGGTCTCGCCCAGGCTTTCCAGCTGTCGGGTGATCCGGCTGACCAGCTGTTCGATCTGCTCGGGCTGGACCGGCCGCTTGCGCAGGGCGATGCCCAGAGAGCGTTCCAGCTTGTCGCGGTCGAAGGGCGTGCGACGGCCGTTCCGCTTCAGGATGACCAGTTCGCGCAACTGGACACGTTCGAACGTCGTGAAGCGCCCGTTGCACTGCGGGCAGGACCGGCGACGACGGATGGCCGCGCCGTCATCCGACGGGCGGCTGTCCTTCACCTGGGTGTCCTGATTTCCGCAGAAGGGGCACTTCATGGGCGCTTATCCGTAAATCGGGAAGCGGTGCGTGAGCTCACGCACCTGCGCCGCGACGGCCGCGACCACGGCGGGATCGGCTTCATCGCCGCCGTTCATCGAGGAGACGACATCGGCGATCCAGTGGCCGATCTGCTGGAACTCCGCTTCACCGAAGCCGCGCGTGGTGCCGGCCGGCGTGCCCAGACGGACGCCCGAGGTGATGGTGAACGGCGCGGTGTCGAACGGCACGCCGTTCTTGTTGCAGGTCATCAGCGCCTTTTCGAGCTCGTGCTCGGTGGCCTTGCCGGTGACGCCCTTGGGACGCAGGTCGACCAGCATCAGGTGGCTGTCGGTGCCGCCCGAGACGATGGCCAGACCGCGGTCGATCAGGACCGCGGACAGGGCCTGGGCGTTCTTGACGACCTGTTGGGCGTAGAGCTTGAACTCGGGCTTGAGCGCTTCACCGAAGGCGACGGCCTTGGCGGCGATGACATGCTCCAGCGGGCCGCCTTGCAGGCCCGGGAAGACGGCCGAGTTGATCTTCTTGCCGAGGTCGGCGTCGCGCGACAGGATCATGCCGCCACGCGGACCACGCAGGGTCTTGTGGGTGGTGGTGGTGACCACGTCGGCGTGCGGGATCGGGTCCGGATAGACGCCGCCCGCGATCAGGCCCGCATAGTGGGCCATGTCCACCATCAGGTATGCACCGACCGAATCCGCGATCTCGCGGAAGCGCTTGAAGTCGATGTGACGGCTGTAGGCCGAGGCGCCGGCGAGGATCAGCTTGGGCTTCTCGCGCTCGGCCATCTCGGCGACGTGGTCATAGTCGATCAGATGGGTGTCTTCGCTGACCTTGTAGGTCACGGGGCGGAACCACTTGCCCGACTGGTTGGCCGGCGAGCCGTGGGTCAGGTGACCGCCGCACGCCAGATCCATGCCCAGGAAGGTATCGCCCGGCTGCAGCAGGGTGAAGAAGACGGCCTGATTGGCTTGGGCGCCCGAGTGCGGCTGGACGTTGGCGAATGCCGCGCCGAACAGTTCCTTGGCGCGCTCGCGGGCCAGATCCTCGGTGATGTCCACGAACTCGCAGCCGCCGTAGTAGCGACGACCGGGATAGCCCTCGGCGTATTTGTTGGTCAGGACCGAGCCCTGCGCGTCCAGCACCGCCTTCGAGACGATGTTCTCGGACGCGATCAGCTCGATCTGCTCCTGCTGACGGCCCAGTTCGCCCTGGATACCCTTGAAGATATCCGGATCGGCGTCCGCGAGGGATTTCGAGAAGTAGTCGGCGTGGGTGTAGGCGGTCACTGGGAATCCCCGAAAATGGCGGCGCTCCATTTAGGCCCCGAAGGGCTGGACCACAACATCTTGTGGTTCACCCTGCGGCGAGCGCCCGTTTGAGCTTGGCCAGCGCCACCCGCTTGAGGCCTTCCGGCTCATGCACCGGCCCCGTGGCGGAGACCTCGCGGCCGGTGGCGACATGGATCGCCGAGCATTTGAGCCAGGGGCCGTTGCGGGTCAGTTCGAAGATGACTTCGCCCGGATCGTCGTTCATGCCCCCGCCCTTTCGTTGAGGTTAAGTGTGGCGGGACGCCGCCGGGCGTCAACCGCGCGCATCGCCGCGCAGTTGATAGACCCCTGCCGGGCACGGGGTCGGACTGCCGAAGTCCGGGACGTCAAGGGCGGCGATCTGTTTCAGGCGGGTGCGCGGCAGGCTGGCCCGGCCCGGGTCGCCGATCAGGACCAATCCCCCGGCGTCCCGGCACCGACGCAGGAAGGGCAGGCTCCGGCGCGCCAGCGCGCGGCTGTAGAAGACGTCCCCGGCCAGCACGACCTCGACGTCCGGCGGCGGACCGTCCAGCAGGTCGGCGCACAGGGTCTCGATGACGACGCCGTTGGCTTCGGCGTTCAGTGCTGCTGCGGCGGCGGCGTTCGGGTCGATATCCACGGCCAGCACAGAGACCGCGCCCGCCTTCATCGCCGCGATGCCGACGATACCGGAGCCGCAGCCGAGATCGAGGACGCGGCGCCCCGCGACCGCTTCGGGATGATCTTTCAGATAATTCGCCAACGCCGCGCCGCCGCCCCAGCCCCAGGCCCAGTAGGGCGCTGGCGCGGCGTCATCGACGGACAGGCGGTCCAGCCCGCTGGCCGCGTGGGCCGCATACAGGCGGATATCCGGCCTTGAAGGCGCGGGCGAAAGGGTCAGGTTGTCGAGGATGAAGCGCCGGACAGCGCTTCCGTCACCTTCAGGCGACGGCAGGGAGACGCACCACGTTGCAGTGGGTCCACAGGGCGTCCATCGCCTTGACCAGATCGTCCATCATCGCGTCGGTGTGGTTCGGCGACGGGGTGAAGCGCAGGCGCTCCGTGCCCTTGGGGACGGTCGGGTAGTTGATCGGCTGAACATAGACCCCGTACTGCTCCAGCAGCATGTCGGAGATCATCTTGCAGTGCACGGGATTGCCCACGTGCACCGGCACGATGTGGCTGACCGAGTCCATCACCGGGATGCCGGCGGCGGCGAAGCGAGCCTTCAGGGTGGCGGCGCGCTCCTGATGGGCGTCGCGCAGCTCCGGGTGAGCCTTCAGATGACGCACCGAGGCCAGGGCGCCGGCGGTCAGGGCGGGCGGCAGGCTGGTGGTGAAGATGAAGCCCGAGGCCCAGCTGCGGATCGCGTCGACGATTACGCTGTCGGCGGCGATGTAACCGCCCATGACGCCGATGGCCTTGCCGAGGGTGCATTCGATAATGTCGATCTGGTCGAGGACCCCGTCGCGCTCGGCGACGCCTGCGCCGGTCTGGCCGTAGAGGCCGACGGCGTGGACTTCATCCAGATAGGTCAGGGCGTTGTACTTCTTCGCCAGCGCGATGGTGCCGGCCAGGTCGGCGATGTCGCCGTCCATCGAATAGACGCTCTCGAAGGCGATCAGCTTGGGCGCATCGGCGGGCGCGGCCTGCAGCAGGGCTTCGAGGTGTTCGAGGTCGTTGTGGGCGAAGATGTGCCGCTCGCCGCCGCCGTGGCGGATGCCCGCGATCATCGAGGCGTGGTTCAGCGAGTCCGAGAAGGTGATCAGGCCCGGCAGGATCTTCTGCAGGGTCGAAAGCGCGGCCTCGTTGGCGACGTAGCCCGAGGTGAAGAGAAGCGCGGCTTCCTTCCGGTGCCAGCTGGCCAGCTCGGCTTCCAGGTCGACCGCCGAACGGGTGGTGCCGGAGATGTTGCGGGTGCCCCCGGCGCCGGCGCCGACCTCGTCAATCTCGACCTGCATGGCCTCCAGCACCGCCGGGTGCTGGCCCATGCCGAGGTAGTCGTTGGAGCACCAGACCACGACGTCCTGCTCGGTTCCATCCTCGCGGCGACGCTTCGCCAGCGGGAACTGACCGCGCACGCGCTTGAGGTCGGCGAAGACGCGGTAGCGTCCCTCGCCCTTCACCTGCTCAACGGCGGTCTCGAAAGCGGCCCTGTAGTCGAACAACCCTGCGGCTCGTCTGGTCTTTTGCAATTGGGGCGTATGTGCGCCCCGAGCCTGAGAAAGTCTATCCGATTGGGCCGCTAAATCGTCGCAACCCCTCAATTGATAACGGTTCTCAGTAATGTTCTTGCGCATGAGCCATGTTCCGCGAACAGGTCATGCGCCGCCTTGAGGTGGATCAAGCCTTCGGCAATTCATCCAGCTTGCCGCGCAGCATCTGGAGAATGGCCGAGAAGTCGCGGTCGCCGTAGCCGAGCCCGTTGAACATCTGGAACAGGGCCTCGGTCTGGGCGCCCAGCGGGGTCGAGGCACCGGACCTGGCGGCGGCGTCCTGGGCCAGTTTCAGGTCCTTCAGCATCATGGCGGCGGCGAAACCGCCGTCATAGTTGCGGTTGGACGGGGCGGTCGGCACCGGGCCGGGCCACGGATAATAGGTCGTGGTGGACCAGCTCTGGCCCGAGGACTTGGCGACGATGTCGAACATCTTCACCGGGTCGAGACCCAGCTTCTCGGCCAGGCCGATGGCTTCGCAGGTGCCCAGCATGGTGATGCCGAGGATCATGTTGTTGCAGATCTTGGCTGCCTGCCCCGCCCCATGGTCGCCGGCGCGGAAGGTGGCGCGGCTCATCGGCTCCAGCGCCGCCTCGATGCGGGCGAACTCCGGCTCGTCGCAGCCGACCATGAAGGCCAGCGTCCCGGCCTCGGCCGCCATGGTGCCGCCGGACACGGGGGCGTCGGCGAAGGCATAGCCCGCTTCCTTGGCCAGACCGGCGACCTTGCGGGCGGTGTCCACGTCGATGGTCGAGCAGTCCAGAAGCAGGGCCGACGACGGCGCGGCGCCGATGATCTGCTCCGAATAGACCTTCAGCACATGCGGCCCGGCCGGCAGCATGGTGATGACGATGTCGGCGGACTTCACCGCCTCGGTGACGCTGGCGACCGGGGTGCAGCCCGCGGCGGCGGCGCGGTCCAGCGCGGCCTGCGACAGATCGAAGGCCAGGACAGTGTGGCCCGCCTTCGCCTGATTGGCGGCCATGCCCCCGCCCATGTTGCCCAGCCCGATGAAGGCGATGGTGGTGGTCATGGCGCGTCTCCCTTTGATTTTGAGGGAGGGTTAGCGGGGGTCGGCGTGGAAGGCCAGCGCTGCGTCAGCCCGGCTTGCGGAACCGCAGCATGAACTGGCTGGTATGACCCCGGATCGAGGGATCGAAGACGTTGGCCGTGCGGGGATCGGCATCGTTCCACAGGGCGGCGCCGGCGCTGTCAAACTCAAAACCGGCGGCCTCGACCTCACGGATCACGATGTCGGAATCGATCCGGTGAAGGCTGTCGGCGACCGAGAGGTCAGAACCGCTCACAGCCTCGTGGTCTATGATGACGTAATAGCCGCCCGGCCTCAGCGCCGCAAAGACCGCCGCGTTGACCTTCGCCGCTGTGTCCGTCGCGAACGGACGCAGGTGGAGGTCGTGGTAGTTTTGGGCGGTGAAGACCAGGTCGAGGCCGGACGGAAACACCGGGGCGCCGATGGCGCTGTGGACGCCGTCCACGTTCGGCAGGGCGTCGGCGGCGGTCACGGCCTCGCCATAGGACGCCTGAAAACCGATGAATTCGTCCGGCTGCCAAGCCGTGACGTGGCCTTCCGGCCCGACCACGGCGGCGAAGGCGCGGGTAAAGTAGCCGCCGCCGATGATCATGTCGGCGACTTTCCACCCCGGCTGGACGCCTGTGAAGTCCAGCGTGATCGCGGTCTGGCGGGCCGCGTCGCGGGCGCGGTCTTCTTCCGGGCGAAGCGGCGAGGCCAACAGGGCGGCGTAGTCCACACGGCTGCCCGACATCACATGCACCGGGGCTTGCGGGGGCAATGGTTCCCGGACGGCCTGAGCGAAAGCGGGGCCGCTCAGGGCGATGACCGCGAAGGCGGTCAGTGGCAAGCAACGACGCATGGTCTCTCTCCCGGTGTTCACCCCGTCTCAGCGAGGTTTTCTGAAGCGATAGACGAAGCGGTCGGTCTTGCCCCGGATCGAGGCGTCGAAGACCGACAGGGTGTGGTCGTCGGACGGCACGCGGACCGCGCTGGTCTCACCGTCGTAGATGAAGCCGGCGGCCTCGACCTGACGCCGCAGCTCGGCGGCCTCGATCCTGTGCAGGCTGCCCGCGACCGAGATGCCCGCGCCGTCGGCCGCCTGATGGTCAAGGATGACATAGAGGCCGCCCGGCTTGAGCACCTCGAACACCCGGCGGTTCATGGCCGCCACATCGACGTTGAACCGGGGGATGGTGAAGTCGTGGTACTCCTCGCCCATGAACACCACGTCCAGCGGCTGGTCGAAGGTCATGGTCTCCAGCTGGCCGGTGACGCGGGTGGTGTTGGAGTAGGTCGAGGCCAGGGTGTCGGCGAAGGCGTTTTCGCGGCCCGCGGTCTGGTTCGGCACGAAGGCGTAGACATGACCACCGGCGCCGACGACCGGGGCGAACAGGCGGGTGAAATAGCCCTCCTCCGGCCGGATATCCGCGATGACGTGGCCCGGCTGGAGGTTGATGAAGGCCAGCATGTCGGCCGGCTTGCGCAGCGGGTCACGGGCGACTTCTTCCGGCAGGCGACGGCTGTCCGACAGGGCGTCGGCGTAGCGAAGCTCGGGCGAAGCCGAGGCGGACGCCGCCGGTGCGGCGGTGTGAACAACCGTCCGCTCCTCCCCATCATTGCTGATGATGATGCAGCCCGACAGGGCGACAGCGCAGGCGACGACGGCGGCGGTTCTCAGCATGGATGACCCCTGATTTGCGCAGCGGAAGCTACGCTTAGTCAGCCCGGATGCAAGGCCCTGTCGTCACTCAGGACAGCGGCTTCCATTCCTCATCCGCAGGCAGCGGAGCAAACAGGGCGTCAAGCGTGGCGTCGGTCACGCCCGACAGGTCGGCGGGCGACCATTCTGGCGCATTGTCCTTGTCGACGATGACGGCGCGCACGCCTTCCTGGAAATCGTGGGTCGAGACCACGCGACCACCCAGGGCGAACTCCATCGCCATGTTCTGCGCGAACGTCTCGAACGTCGCGCCGAGACGCATCTGGCGCAGCGACACCTTCAGCGACTGGGGCGACTTGGTCTTCAGGATCGCCAACTGGGCCAGCGCCCATTCCGAGCCGTCAGCCTCCAGCGCCGCGAAGATTTCCTCGACCGTGTCGAAGGCGAACAAGCGGTCGATGGCCTCCAGATGCACCTCGATCGGCGCCTCGCCCGGATCATCCTCGAGCCCGTCGGCCACGTCGATCGGATAGGCCGGATCGGCGGACAGGATGGCGCGGAAGGCTTCCAGAGCATCGGTCGGCAGATAATGGGTGTGGATGCCCAGGAAGACGGTGTCCGCCGCCTTCAGCCGCGCGCCGGTCAGGGCCAGCCAGATGCCCGTCTGTCCCGGCAGGCGCGGCAGGAACCAGCCGCCGCCCACATCAGGGAACAGACCGATGCCGGTCTCGGGCATGGCGTAGGTGGTGCGCTCGGTCGCGATGCGGACCGTGGCCGGCTCGGAAATGCCGACGCCGCCGCCCATGACGATGCCGTCCACAATGGCGGTCACCGGCTTGGGATAGTCGAACAGCAGGTGGTTCAGCTGGTACTCGGCGCGGAAGAAGGCCTTCGCCTCCGACGCGTCCCCTGCCCCGCTCTCGGCGATCATGCGGATGTCTCCGCCCGCGCAGAAGCCGCGTTCGCCAGAGTGATCGATCAGCACCGACTGAACGGCCTCGTCCCCGCGCCACGCCAGCAGCGCCTCGATCATGGCGTCGCACATGGCGCGGTTCAGCGCATGCAGGGCCTTGGGCCGGTTCAGGGTGATGATCCCGACGCCGGAGGACACGCGGGTGAGGATTTCGGGTTCGGTGGTCACGAACGGCCTTTCGTACGGGCGGATTCGAGGTCTTCGAGCCCGGCGGTGGGAAGGTGCAGAATGTCGTCGGGTTCAAACAGGAAGACAGCTGGCTTCGCAGTATACAGTTCGGAAGCGACGTTCTGCAGGGCAAGGTACAGCGCCTGCACAGAATCGACGCCGAAAGCCCTCGAAATCCGAGGTTCGCGATCCGGCCATTCAATCTCATATTCGCAAGCCCAGTCGCCGCGTGGATCCGGGACCGGTTTGCGCCAACGGACCGGCACCGGGCGGACCTGTCCGTCGCGCTCGGTCTGATAGGTCCGTTCGCACACGACGGGAGAGGTCACTGCCGAAGCATCTCCCGCGCCGTGATGACGCGCATGATCTCGTTGGTGCCTTCAAGGATGCGGTGGACGCGCAGGTCGCGAACGATGCGCTCCAGCGGATAGTCCTTCAGATAGCCGTAGCCGCCGTGCAGCTGCAGGGCCTCGTCCGCGATCTGGAAACAGGCGTCCGTGGTGAAGCGCTTGGCCATGGCGCACCATTTGGTCTTTTCCGGGTGGCCGGTGTCGATGGCCCAGGCCCCGCGCAGGACCATCAGGCGGCAGGCGTCCAGCTGGGTCGCCATGTCGGCCAGCTTGAACTGGGTGTTCTGGAACTCGGTCAGGGCCTTGCCGAACTGCTTCCGGGTCGAGACGTAGTCCTGCGCCGTCTCCAGGGCGAGGCGAGCGCCGCCCAACGAGCACGCGGCGATGTTCAGACGGCCACCGTCCAGACCCATCATGGCGTAGCGGAAACCGTCGCCTTCCTTGCCGAGCAGGTTCTCGGCCGGGATGCGGCAGTCGTCAAAGCTGACGATGGCGGTAGGCTGGGAGTTCCAGCCCATCTTCTTCTCCTGCGCGCCGAACGACAGGCCGGGCGTGCCCAGATCGACCACGAAGGCCGAGATGCCCTTGGCGCCCGGCTCGCCCGTGCGGGCCATGACCACATAGACGTCAGACGTCCCTGCGCCCGAGATGAAGGCCTTGGAGCCGTTCAGCACCCACTCGTCGCCCTCCAGCCGGGCGGTCGTGCGCATGGCGGCGGCGTCAGAGCCCGAGCCCGGCTCGGTCAGGCAATAGCTGGCGATCTTTTCCATCGTCACCAGCGACGGCACATAGCGGGCGCGCAGATCGGCCGAGCCGAAGCTGTCGATCATCCATGTCGCCATGTTGTGGATCGAGATGAAGGCGGCGGTTGAGACGTCGCCGCGCGACAGCTCCTCGAAGATCAGCGCCGCCTCGACGCGACCCAGGGCCATGCCGCCATGTTCCTCGCCGGTGTAGATACCGCAGAAGCCCATCTCGGCCGCGTGACGCATGACGTCGACGGGGAAATGCTTGGTCTCGTCCCACTCGGCGCTGTGCGGCGCCAGCTCGGCCTCGGCGAAGGCGCGGGCGGCGTCCTGAATGGCGCGCTGATCGTCGGTGAGGGCGAAGTCCATGTGTGTTTCCTCAAGTCTGTCGGCCTCTGTCGGGCCGGTTCGCGCCGCTTCTAGCGGGTCGTCGCTCTCGTGGGGAGAGGCGGGATTGAAGAGCGCCAGTGAGTAGTGAGTGGGAGCGCGCGGGAGGCGGATGCGGCGGCGGCTCGCTACTCACTGGCACTCTTCACCAAACCCTCAGCGCCTTCACCCGCCCGGCCAACGGGTCTAAGAGGCCGCCATGACCCAGCCCTTCCCTCCCGCCGCCTTCCCCTACGCCCGTCCACGCCGCCTGCGTTCCAGCCCCTGGGTGCGCCGTCTGGTGGCCGAGACCACGCTGACACCGGCTGATCTGGTCTGGCCGTTGATCGTGCACGACGGGAAGGAAGACCGGGTTCCGGTGGCCTCGATGCCGGGCGTGTCGCGCCTGTCGCCCAAGGCCGCCGCGGAGGCCGCGCAGGAAGCCCATTCGCTGGGCATTCCCCTGCTGGCGCTGTTCCCCAATGTGGAGGGTTCGATCAAGGACGGCGTCGGGACCGGCGCGACCGATCCGGACGGCCTGATCCCCGACTGCATCAAGGCCATCAAGGACGCCGTGCCCGGGATCGGCGTGATGACCGACGTGGCGCTGGACTGCTACACCGACCACGGCCACGACGGCGTGGTCGAGGGCGACCGCATCCTGAACGACGCGACGCTGGAGCGCCTGTCCGAACAGGCCTTCATCCACGCCCACGCCGGGGCCGACATCGTGGCTCCGTCAGACATGATGGACGGCCGGGTCCAGGCGATCCGCGAGGCGCTGGAGGCCAACGGTTATTCGGACACCCTGATCATGTCCTACGCCGCCAAGTACGCCTCGGCCTTCTATGGCCCCTATCGTGACGCCGTGGGCTCGGCCAAGCAGCTGACCGGGGACAAGAAGACCTATCAGATGGACTACGCCAACACCGAGGAGGCCCTGCGCGAGGTGGCCATGGACATCTCGGAAGGCGCCGACGCCGTGATGGTCAAGCCGGGGATGCTTTACCTCGACATCGTGCGGCGGGTGTCGGAGACCTTCCACCTGCCGACCTTCGCCTATCAGGTGTCCGGCGAGTACGCGATGATGCGCGCCTCGATGGCCAACGGATGGCTGGACGAGGAGCGGGCCATTCTGGAAAGCCTGCATGCCTTCAAGCGCGCCGGGGCGGCCGGGGTGCTGACCTATTTCGCCCCGCAAGCCGCCCGCCTGCTGGGCGCCTGACAAACTTCATCGAAGCGTCACCGGGTTTCGCTGGCCGGCGCGGGTTCACCACGCGCACGCCCGAGCCCGTCGCGGCGGCCCCTGTTTCAGGTCGCCGCACTCAGACCCGCGCCCGCCAGCCGTCGTAGGCGACTTCGACATTGTCCGGAACAACTGCCGACAAGGCATTGTAATCCAGATCAATATGCAGATTTGTCAGGAGGGCCCGCCCGACCTGCGCGCGGGCGATCCAGTCGAGCGCCTTGTCCACATGGGCATGGGTCGGATGGGCCGTCCAGCGCAGGGCGTCGACGATCCAGAGGTCGCAGCCGCGCACGGCTTCAATCGCCGCTTCGTCAAGATCGGAGACGTCGCTGGAATAGGCGATGCCACCCATCCGGTAGCCGACCGAGCGGATTGGGCCATGGATCTGGTCGAAGGTGACGACCGGAATCGGCCCGCCCGCTCCATCCACAGACCAGGGGACGCCGTGCGCGGGAATATCCCGCAGATCGAGGATCGGCGGATACCCCTCCACCATCTCGAAAATATAGCCGAACCGGTCGGTCAGGGCCGCGCGGGTGGCGGTGTCCATATAGGCGGGGATGCGCTTGCGGGCCCGCATGGCGAACACCCGCAGATCATCAATTCCGTGGGTCTGGTCCGCGTGGTCGTGGGTGTAGAGAACGGCGTCCACGTGCCGGACCCCGGCCATCAGCATCTGGGCGCGCAGATCGGGCGAGGTGTCGATCAGCACGCTGGTCACGCCGTCCGGCCCATGGCGACGAATCAGGGCCGAACAGCGGGTACGGGCGTTCTTCGGCTCCGACGGATCACAGGCGCCCCAGTCGCCGTCGCCGCGCGGCACGCCCCCGGAAGAGCCGCTGCCCAGGATGACGACTTCCAGATCGTCCATCACTGCCCTTCCGGTCGAGGGATGCGGTCGAACAGGGCGAAGAAGGCGTCGGTGGTGCGGGCCTCGGCCTCTTCCCGGGACCAGCCCCGGATTTCGGCCAGCTTGTCCAGCACATGGCCGACGTAGGCCGGTTCGTTCCTGCGCCCCCGATGCGGGATCGGCGCAAGATAGGGGCAGTCGGTTTCGACGATGATCCGGTCGGCCGGCATGACGGCGATGATATCGCGCACGGCCTGCGCCGCCTTGAAGGTCGCGATGCCGGACACCGAGAACCAGCCGCCGAGTTTCGCTGCTCTTTCAGCCAGTTCAGGCCCACTGGTGTAGCAGTGCATGAGGAATTTGAACGGCGCCCTGGCCTGTTCTTCCTCAAGGATGGCCGCCATGACGTCGTCGGCTTCGCGCGTGTGCACGACGAGCGGCAGGCCGGTCAGGCGGGACGCCTCGATATGCTGACGGAACACCGCCGCCTGCTCCTCACGCGGGCTGAGGTCATAGTGGAAGTCCAGACCGCACTCGCCGACGCCGACGACGCGCGGCCGGTGCGCCAGTTCGACCAGCCGGGCGGCGGTCAGGTCGGTATAATCCTTCGCCTCATGAGGATGAACGCCGACCGTGCACCAGATGTCGTCGTGCGCCATCGCCAGACCGTGCGTCGCCTCGAAGGTCGACAGCTTGTCCGAAATCTCGACCATCATCTGCACCCCGGCCTGACGGGCGCGGGCGATCACCTCGTCCCGGTCCTCATCGAACTGGACGGCGTGCAGGTTGACGTGACTGTCGATGATCATCCGCGGGCGGCCTTGGTGCGTTGCAGGTCCGCCAGCGCCCCGGCCAGCACATCGGCCCGGTCCAGATTGATGGCGGCTGTGCGGTCCGGCAGATCAGACAACCGGGTCCACAGGTCCGCCCATTTGGCGCCGGACGCGCCTTCTTCAAGAGCGCGCACCTTCACGGCGGCGATCAGGCGCTCCATCAGGGTTTCGAACCGCTCCTGTCCCTCGGCGCCGCGGAACTTGTCGGCGATGGCGAGGGCTTCGGCGCGGTCGACGTGCTCAGCGTTCACCCAGTCCTGCGCGATCTGATCGGCCTCCAGCGTCGCACCGGACGCCAGCGCCAGCGCCTGACCGGGCGAGCCGCCGGCCATGCCGGCGATGCGCGACGCCTCGGCCGAGGACACGCCGGTGCGATTGCGGACCATCTCCTCCAGCGCATGTTGCGGCCAGACCGGGAAGGCCAGACGGCGGCAACGCGACCGGATGGTGGCCAGCAGCCGGCCCGGCGCATGGGTGACGAGAAACAGCACGCCTCGTTCCGGCGGTTCTTCAAGAACCTTCAGCAAGGCGTTGGCGGCGTTCAGGTTCAGATCATCCGCAGCGTCGATGATAGCCACCCGATAATGGGCCTGGGACGGGCTCTTGGAGAAGAACTCCGGCAGGTCGCGCGCCTGATCGACCGAGATCGACTTCTTCGTCTTGCCGCCCTCGACCAGCCGCTCCAGCACCAGCAGATCCGGATGGGACTGGGCCGCGATCTGGCGGGACACAGGATCATAGGAGTCCGCGCCCAGAGGTCCGCGCGACGGGTTCGGCGCCGCGCCCAGCAGACGACGGGCCGCGCGGTAGGCGAAGGTCGCCTTGCCCGAGCCCTCCACCCCGCACAGCAGCCAGGCGTGATGCAGGCGGCCACGTTGCTGGGCATCGACAAAGGCGGCCTCGGCGGCGGCGTCCGGGATCAGGTCAAAACGGTCCCGAGGGTGCTCGCTCACAGCAGCCGACCCTCAATGGCGGCCCAGACGCGAGCGGCCACCGCCTCCTCATCCCCCGTGGCGTCAATCACCACGCAGCGATCAGACTTTTCTTTCGCGATTTCAAGGAAACGGCGGCGAAGTCTCTCATGGAACTCCAGCCCCTTGGACTCGAACCGGGTCTCGAACAGGCCGCGTCCGAAGGCGCGCTCCAGACCCACCTCGACCGGCAGGTCGAAGATCAGGGTCAGGTCCGGCTGGGTGTCGCCGACGATGGCGGCGTCGAGGGTTTCGATAAAGTCGGCGGGCGTGCCGCCGCCGGCCCCCTGATAGGCGCGGCTGGAATCGGCGAAGCGATCGCAAACCACCCAGCGACCGGCCTCGAGCGCGGGGCGGATGGTCTTCTCCAGATGATCGCTGCGGGCGGCGAACATCAGCATGGTCTCGGTCAGCGGCGACCAGCGCCCGGCGTCGCCGTTCAGGGCGATATTGCGGATTTCTTCAGCGCCCTGCGAACCGCCGGGCTCACGCGTGCGCACGACGTCGATCTCGCGCTCGCGCAGCCGATCGACCAGCCGGCCGACCTGCGTGGACTTGCCGGCGCCTTCGCCGCCTTCGAACGTAATGAATCTGCCGTGGGTCACCGGCGCACAATGGCGACCCCGCCGACTGAAACAAGCCTTAGCGGCCCGATATCAACAGGGCGTCCGCATATCCGCGCGCGACCACGGCCTGACGGGCGTGTTCGGCGGCGTTGGCGTCGGTCCAGGGGCCGACCAGAACCCGGTAAGCGGGCGAATCGCCCTGCCCCGCCACATCGACGGTCGCCCGGTCGCCGAGACGATCCGCCACCCGGCGAGCGGCGCGGCGGTCGCTGAACGATCCGGCCTGAATCCAGAACCGACCGGCCTCGGCGGCAGGCTCGGGACGCGGCGGCGGCGGCCCGGGCGCGACGGTGGCGGCGTACTGCAGCGGCTGGGCCGAGCCGAGACGCGGCGCCGGACCGAGGTAGCGCACCCTCACCTCGCCCACGCCTTGCTGAAGCATGCCCAGCTGGTCGGCGGCGCCGCGCGACAGGTCGATGATCCGCCCGTCCACGAACGGTCCCCGATCATTGATCCGCACCACGATGCTGCGTCCGTTGGCCAGATTGGTGACCTCGACCAGACCCGGCAGCGGCAAGGTCTTGTGAGCGGCGGTCAGGGCGTACATGTCGAACCGCTCGCCCGTCGCGGTCGGGCGGCCGTTGAACTGGTCCCCGTACCAGGAGGCGGTTCCGGTCTCGTCGTAGTTCGGCTGCTCCGCCGGGCGATACCAGCGCCCCCGGATCTGATAGGGCCGCATGGTGCCCGATACGATCGGCGCCGGATCGGTGACGACCGGAAGACGCGCCCCGCCTGTCGACCGCGCCCCGGTCGCGCACGCCGCCATCAGGGGCAGCAGCGCCACGATACAGGCGCCCTTGAGCAGTCTTGCCGTCATCATCCCGATCCTTGTGGAGATCCGGATGCCACACGGACATTTCCGCTTTGGTTAACGCGCCGTTTGAGGGTATGCGGCTTGTCCGCTCACGGGACACGGACAGGTGGCCGAGTGGTTTAAGGCAGCGGTCTTGAAAACCGCCGTAGGTGAGAGCCTACCGTGGGTTCGAATCCCACCCTGTCCGCCACCTTCATGGTGAAGCCTCCAGATTTCCGTTCAGACTGGAAAGCGGACATTGAAACTGCGGCGGAGCCCGGCGCCTGTCCGTCCCGGCCGGCTGGGCCGAGTGCGGACAGGCCTTCACAGTCAGACGGTCGGCACTGTTCCTCCATCGACGACGAGTTCCGTTCCGTGAATCGCACTGGCCCGGTCCGAGGCGAGGAACGCGATGGCGTTCGCGACCTCGGAGGGTTCGGCGCCGCGTCCGATCGAGATGCCGCCCAGCCCGGAGAGGACAAGTTGTCTCGCGTCCTCGAGGGTTCCGCCATTAGCCGCCCGTATGCGCTCGAGGAACACATCCGTGCCCTCGGTCATGATCCAGCCCGGAGACACGGTGTTGACGCGCACTCCCCTTGGTCCGAGTTCCTTGGAGATGGACTTGCTGTAGGTCCGTAGCGCGGCCTTCGCGGCGGCATAGGCCGTCGTCGCGTCGGGGAGCGGCAGGACCGACTGGATGGAGGTGATATGCACCACCGCGCCGGAGCCCCGTTCGATCATCTGCGGGATCAGCAGACGGTCGAGACGAACCGCCGCCAGCAGGTTCAAATTCAGCTCGGACAGCCAATCCTCGTCGGTCAAGGCGACGAAGCCGCCGCCCGGCGTGTTCGAGCCTCCAAGGACATGGACGAGGATATCGATCCCGCCCAGACGCTGAAGCGCCGCACCGGCGAGAGCTTCTCCCCCTGCCGCCGTCGTCAGATCCGCCTCAACGAATTCGACGCCGTCGATGGGCTCGGGGTTCGCGCGCGCCGAGGTGATCACCCGTGCGCCGCCGGCCAGGAAGCGCTCGACGGTGGCGCGGCCCAGACCCTTGGTGCCGCCGGTGATGAGGACACGCTTGCCCGCGAACTCCGTGGCATTCTCCGGGGCCCTCACGCCGAGACCTCCATGGTCCTGATGGCGTCGCCGTCGAGTTCCACGCGGTAGGTGAAGCGGATCGGACTGCCCGGAAACTCACCATGGGCCGGACCTTCGACCACGACCGCCTGACCTTCATGACGAACGGCGTCGGGGCTGAAGATCGCCTTCAGGCCAACGACCATCTCCTCAAGCAGGGCGCGGATTTCGGCATGACCCTCGAAGCGTTTGCCGTTGTCGAGGAAGACTGCGTCGGCGGCGAATGATTTCATCATACCGTCGAGGTCCAGCCTTGCATTGGCCTCCACATAGTCGGCGATCGGGGACGGAAGCTCTGGAGACATTGGTCTGTCCTGCTGTTTGGGTCACAGCCGGGTGGCCGCGCCTTTCGATGACGCCAAGATAGGGATGGACAGATCGTGCGATAATCGGGACAAATTTGGATGAGACGTCACGAAATTCGGGACAATCATGAGAAGCAGCCTGACCGAATTGGACGCCGTTCTGGTCATCGCCCGCTGCGGCAAGTTCCGCGCGGCCGCGATCGAACTCGGTGTATCGACAACCGCGCTGAGTAACGCCGTTGGGAAGTTGGAGCGCACGCTTGGCGTTCGGCTCTTCAACCGGACGACAAGAAGCGTCTCATTGACCGAGGCGGGTCTGCAGTTCGTCGCCCAGGTCGCGCCCGCCATGCGAGACATCCATGAGGCCATGGACATGGTGCGCTCCCGACAGGCCACACCCTCGGGCACCCTGCGCATCAATGCCTTTCCGACAGCGGCGCGGGAAATTTTCTCTTCGCTCGTCCTGCCGTTCGTTCATCAGCACCCCCAGGTCCATGTCGATATCGTCACGGAGGGTCGCATGGTGGACATCGTCGCCGGTGGCTTCGATTTCGGCGTCCGGAGCGCTGATCGGGTGCCCGTCGACATGATCGCCCTTCCCCTGGGGGTCGCGCGACGTAATGTGGTGGTGGCTTCACCGACCTATCTGAAGGCCCATGGAAGGCCACGGGTTCCCCAGGACCTGTTGCGCCACTCGTGTCTTCGCGTCCGTCTTCCGAATGGCGCGCTCTATCGCTGGCCGTTCGAGAAGGAGGGCGAGTCCATTCACATCGACGTCGAAGGCCCCCTCACCCTCGATGAAGCCAGCCTCGCCCGCACCGCCGCCATCGCGTCGATGGGCCTCACCCTGGCGATGGAAGCCGACGTGCGGGACGACCTTGAGACCGGCAGGCTGATACCCGTTCTCGAGGACTGGACGCCCGCCCTGTCGCCATTGAGCCTCTACTATCCCAGCCGTCGTAACCCGACCGCCGCGTTCAAGGCGTTCATCGACTTTGCGCGACAAAACGGGAAAGCCGAATCTCCGCCCGGCGCCAGCCTGCCGTAAGCTTCCGACGTTTCCCGAGCTTCACGCCCCGTCAGGCTGCGCGTTGCGCCAGGCATTGAGGCGGGTCTGAACGTCGGCTTCGGTATCGCCGTAGAACAGGTTGTACGGCCGCGCCTTGCGGCGGTCGGCCCAACTGCCGGTCGGCTGGAGCGACTCCAGACGCGGCGCGCTGTGGCGCAGCAGGCCGCCACGACACTGGGCGGACACCTCGCGGGCCATGAGAGCCGGGCGGGCGCCCCACTCCAGCCCGGTCGCGTTGGTGGCGCCGCGCTGGGCGCGGGCGGCCACGAGGGCCACGTCGGTAGAGCCGGTAAGCGGGTTCACACAGACCGCCGGGCGCCCCTCCAGCTCGACCAGACGCCCCCGGTCGTCCCAGACCAGGGCGCGTCGGAGCCGACGCCGGGCCGCGCCGTCATTGCCGTCATCGACCGGCGACCAGGCGACGATGCAGCCGACCTGATCCCGGCGCGAACAGGCGGGGACGGCCGGGGACAGCCGATCCACCGGAACCACCACATCGACCAGATAGACCGCGGCGATCCGGGATCTGAGCGCCCTGTCGCCTGCCACGCGCTCGCGCACCAGCCGTTCCAGAAGCTCGCCGCCCTGCTCGGTGCCCGCCAGCACAAGTGGACCGGCGGGGTGACGCTTCAGCCAGGCCTCGAACGCGGCGGCGATGTCCTGATAGGCGAAAGCCCGGGCCTCGCGCGCGTCCTCACGCAGGGTCAGACGAGTATAGAGGCTGGCCTGCCGGTAGCGGGGCGCGCTGACCCTGCCCGCGCGGGCGAAGGGACCGGCGTAATTGGGCAGGACCACCTCACGCAGCCAGCGCTCGCCTCGACGCTCGCCGATGGGTCCGTTCCAGTCGCGCCCGCCGTCATAGGTGGTGGAGTGAACGTAGAAGACCGAGGCGTCCCCGGTCTCCGGCGCGCGGGCGTCGAGCAGGGCCCAGCTTTCCGCCCTGCCGTAATCCGGGGCCGGCGGCGGCGAATAGGTCTGGAACGGCACCTGGGGATCGAGCCCGGCACGCAGAATGTCGCCCCGCCACACCGCGACGGCTGTCACGACGAGCAGGACCAGGGCGAGGCCCACGACGCCGACCCACTGCCGGGCTGTCAGCGTCGCCAATCTCACCGGTAGGCGTCCGAGGTCATCAGGAAGTCCTGCACATAGCGGCGGACCCCCTCCTCCAGCGGCGTCGACTGGCCGCTGTAGCCCGCGGCGCGGATGCGTTCCATCCGGGCCTCGGTGAAGTACTGGTACTTGTCCCGGATCGACAGCGGGGTGTCGACGTATTCGACCCGCGGCGTCTTGCCCGCCGCGCTGAAGGTGGCGTTGGCCAGATCGAGGAAGGAGCGCGCCTGCCCCGAACCGGCGTTGAATACGCCCGAAACGGCCGGGGTCTCCAGCAGCCAGTCGATAATGTCGACAACATCCTCGACGAAGACAAAGTCACGCATCTGACCGCCGTCGGCGTAGTTCGGGTTGTGCGACCGGAACAGGGTGACCGGCTCGCCTGCCTGAACCTTGGGCCAGATCTGGGCCACGACCGACTTCATCCCGCCCTTGTGGTATTCGTTGGGGCCATAGACGTTGAAGAATTTGAGCCCCGCCCACTGGCTGGGCGCATTGCCCTCGTCGGCCTGTTTCACCGCATACTGGTCGAACAGGTATTTCGAATAGCCATAGGCGTTCAGCGGGCGCAGACCCGACAGCCACTCGATGTCATCCCGGTCCTCGAACCCGCTGTCTCCGTCGCCGTAGGTGGCGGCCGAGGAGGCGTAGATGAGCCGGGCGTCGCGCAGCACGCACCAGTCCCACAGGTCGCGGGACAGGCTGAAATTGGTGCGCATGATCAGGTCGGCGTCCGCCTCGGTCGTCGAGGAGATGGCGCCCATGTGGACGATGGCCTCGACCCGGTCGGCGTGCTGTTCCAGCTTTTCGAACAGCTCCTCCGGCTGCCAGAAGTCGGCGATGCCGTGCTTGGCCAGGTTCTTCCACTTGCCCAACGCCGCGTCTTCCATGCGGTCGCACACGACGATGTCGCGACGGTCCTCGGCGCACAGGCGCGCGACGATGTTCGAGCCGATGAAGCCCGCGCCGCCGGTCACCACGATCATTCGCCGGGCCATCAGCTGTCCTTCATCCTGGAGATTGTGCGGGTCGTGGAGAAGCCGTCCTCAAACGTCGCCAGCTTCACCTCGCCACCCCAGCTTTCCACCAGGTCGCCGCCGACCACGCCCTCGCGGGTGTAGTCCGCGCCCTTGATCAGGACATCGGGACGCAGGCGTTCGATCAGCGCCAAGGGGGTGGGGTCGTCAAAACTGGTGACGCGATCGACCGATTGCAAACCGCCGATGACCACGGCGCGACTGTCCAGATCGTTGATCGGACGACCCTCGCCCTTGAGCCTGCGCACCGAGGCGTCCGTGTTCAGCGCCACCACCAGCCGGTCGCACCAGCCGCGGGCCTGCGCCAGATAGGCGACGTGGCCGCGGTGCAGAATGTCGAAGCAGCCGTTGGTGAAGCCGACCTTCAGCCCCTGACGGCGCCAGCCCTCGACCACATGCGCCAGTTCCTCCAGCGGCATGACCTTGGCGTGGGCGCCCGAGGCGTGCTGGCTCATCTCGGCGTCGATCAGTTCGGCGGGGCTGACCACGGCGGTGCCCGCCTTTCCCACCACCACGCCCGAGGCGAGGATGGCGAATTCCACCGCCGTCTCCAGCGTGGCGCCCGCGCCCAGCGCCAGACCCAGCGCCGCCAGCCCGGTGTCGCCGGCGCCCGAAACGTCGAAGACCTCGCGCGCACGTCCGGGGAAATGCCTCGCCGCACCACCGCGCCGCATCAGGCTCATGCCCTTGCCCGCGCGGGTGACGATGATGGCCCTGGCTGTCGTGGCATCCAGAAGGGCCGTCAGCGCAGACTCGACCTCGGCGTCCGTATCGACCGGCAGGCCGGTGGCGCCGGCCAGTTCGCTGGCGTTCGGCTTGATGACATCGACGGCGCCGTAGCGAGCGAAGTCGGTCCCCTTGGGATCAACGATCACCGGCGCGCCGGAGGCCTGCGCCGCCGACAGGGCGTCGGCCATAAGGGCGGCGGTGACGCTGCCCTTGGCATAGTCGGAAATCAGGATGGAGGCCGCGCCGTCGAACACGCCGTTGGACGGCAGGGTCCGGTCGCCCGGCTCCTCGTCATCCAGCCGCAGCAGTTGCTGGCCGCCGGAAACGTAGCGCGTCTTCACGATGGTCGGGGCGGCCGCGCTGGCCTCGACGAAGCTGACGACACCGTCGTCCTGCCCGATCAGGGTCGTCAGTTCCGAGCCTGCCCGATCCAGCCCGACGACGGCGCCCAGACGGGCCGCGCCGCCCAGGGAGCCGACGTTGCGCGCCACATTGCCGACCGCGCCGGCCATGGCGACCGTGCGCTTCGTCTTCAGCACCGGAATAGGCGCTTCGGGCGAGATGCGGCTGACCTCGCCGTAAACGTAGCGGTCCAGCATCAGGTCGCCGACACAGGCCACCTTCAGCCCGCGCACGCGCTCCAGAAGCGCCTGCAGTTCTCCCAGATCGAGCGTGCGTTCAGCCATCCGGCTGGCCTACCGGATTCAGGCGACCTTCGCCATCCGCGCCTTCGACAGATCGTCGTAGGCCAGCAGGTCGGCGGCCAGAGCCTCGAACTGGTTCAGCGGCACCATGTTCGGGCCGTCGGACGGCGCGTTGTCCGGGTCCTGATGGGTCTCCATGAAGACGGCGTCCACGCCCACGGCGACGGCGGCGCGGGCCAGAACCGGCACGAACTCGCGCTGGCCGCCCGATGAGGTGCCCTGCCCGCCCGGTTGCTGCACCGAGTGGGTGGCGTCGAACACGACCGGACAGCCGATCTCACGCAGGATCGGCAGGGCGCGCATGTCGGAGACGAGGGTGTTGTAGCCGAAGCTGGCCCCGCGCTCGCAGGCCATGACATTCGGATTGCCCGCCCCGGTGACCTTGGCGATGACGTTCTTCATGTCCCACGGGGCCAGGAACTGCCCCTTCTTGATATTGATCGCCTTGCCGGTCGCGGCGGCGGCCAGCAGCAGATCGGTCTGGCGGCTCAGGAAGGCCGGGATCTGCAGCACGTCGACCACCTCACCGGCGATGCGGCAGTGTTCCTCGGTGTGCACGTCGGTCAGGACCGGCAGGCCGATGCTCTCGCGGATTTCGGCGAAGATCGGCAGCGAGCCTTCCAGGCCGAAGCCGCGGGCGGCGTTGGCGCTGGTGCGGTTCGCCTTGTCAAAGCTGGTCTTGTAGATGATGCCGACGTTCAGACGTTCGCCGATCTCCTTCAGCGCCGTAGCCATCTCCAGCGCATGCTGGCGGCTCTCCAGTTGGCACGGGCCGGCGATGAAGACGATGCGCTGACCGCCGCCGATGCTGACGGGACGGGCGACGCCCTTGATGTCGATGACGGCGTTGGGCTTGGACACGGCGAATTCCTGCGTAAAGCGACTTGGCGACGCGCGGCCCTTGCCGCACCTATGCGGCGATCAGGTGGCGTCGGACTTTGAGGATCGCAAGCTACCACGGAGCCAGACCGCATGACCACCAGACCCGCCCCCGTCATTGTCTGGTTTCGCCGCGACCTACGCCTGTCCGACAACCCGGCGCTGAATCACGCGGCAGAGACCGGTGCGCCGGTCATTCCGGTCTATATTCACGATCAGGGGCCGGTTCAGGAGCGCGCGGGCGGCGCCTCCCTGTGGTGGCTCGACAAGTCGTTGCGGGCGCTCGGCGACAGTCTGAAGGCGCGCGGCTCGCGCCTGATCCTTCGCTCCGGTGATTCGGAATCCGAGCTGCGCCGCCTGATCGGGGAGACGGGCGCCGCCAAGGTCTTCATGAACCGCCGCTTCGAGCCGGAACTGTTCGCCCGCGACGCCGACATCGCGCATGCGCTGAAGGCGGATGATGTGGAGGTGCGGGGCTGGAACGGGTCGCTGATGTGCCGCCCCGGCGGGGTGCTGAACGGGTCCGGCCAGCCCTACAAGGTGTTTACGCCCTTCCTGAAGGCGCTGCTGGCCACGACGGAACCGCCGACCCACACCACGGGACCCCGCACGCTCGACACGCCCGCCGATCTGAACAGCGAGGCGCTGGACGCGTGGGGGCTGCATCCCTCGAAACCCGACTGGTCCACCGGCTTCGACTGGTCGCCGGGCGAGGCCGGGGCGTCCGAAGCCCTGTCGCGGTTCATCGCCGGAGGCCTGAAGAACTACAGCCGCGACCGCGACTTCCCCGCCGCGCCCGGCTGCAGCCGACTGTCGCCGCATCTGCATTTCGGTGAAATCCATCCCTGGCGCGCCATCGCCCGGGTTCAGGCGGCTGTGGACGGGGGCGACGTCCCGCGGGCCGAGGCTGACAAGTTCATCGCCGAACTGGGCTGGCGGGATTTCTCGGCCCACCTGCTGCACCACTTCCCGCAGATCACCGACACCGCCTTCCGGCCCGAGTACGACGCCATGCCCTGGCGCGACGACCCGGCGGGGCTGCGGGCGTGGCAGCGGGGCCTGACCGGCTATCCCATCGTCGATGCGGGCATGCGCCAGCTGTGGACGACCGGCTGGATGCACAATCGCGTCCGCATGATCGTCGCATCCTTCCTCGTGAAGGACCTGCTGATCGACTGGCGACGGGGCGAGGACTGGTTCCGGGACACCCTCGTGGACGCCGATCTGGCCAGCAATGTGCAGAATTGGCAGTGGGTTGCGGCATCCGGAGCGGACGCTGCGCCGTATTTCAGGGTGTTCAATCCGATTACCCAGGGGACGAAGTTTGATGCCAAGGGACAGTATGTCCGCCGCTGGGTTCCCGAGATCGCGGCCCTGCCCGACAAATGGCTGCACGCCCCGTGGACCGCGCCCGCGGAAGTCCTGCGCGGCGTCGGCTTGCGCCTCGGTCACGACTATCCCCGGCCGATCCTCGACCATGCGGAGGCGCGGGACCGCGCGCTGGAGGCCTTGCGGACCGTCACCGCGTCCCGTCACGACGACCCCGGGCATTGACGCCCCGGGGGCGGCCTTCCCACATCACCGCACATGACGTCGTTGACCGCCGAACGGCCCGAGGCTGCGGCCCGTACCCCGCGAGGGGTGGCCCTGCTGTTGCGCCTGCTCTCCGCCAACTGGACCTTCGGCCAGTTGACTATCCTTCTGCCGAACGGACAAACCCGGCGGATGTCCGGGCAAGAGCCCGGGCCCGCCGCCGTGCTGGATATCCGCGACTACCGCTTTGCCCGCCGGGTGTTGGCCAATGGCGATATCGGTTTCGCGGAAGGCTATATGGCCGGTGAGTGGGAGACGCCGCATCTGGCGCCGTTGCTCGAGGTTCTGGCCCGGAACTACGACAACATCCGCCGCCTTTTCGACGGCAACCCCGTGATGACGGCCATCAACTGGCTCTCGCATCGGATGAACCGCAACAGCCGGTCCGGATCGAAGAAAAACATCCACGCCCACTATGATCTGGGCAACGACTTCTACAGCCGCTGGCTGGACCCCTCCATGACCTATTCCTCGGCCCGGTTCGCCACGCCGGACACGCCGCTGGAGGCCGCGCAGCGCGAGAAATACGCCTCTCTCGCCCGCATGATGGACCTGCGTCCCGGCCAGTCCGTGTTGGAGATCGGCTGCGGCTGGGGCGGCTTCGCCGAGTTCGCGGCGAAGGAGGTCGGCGCAAAGGTCACCGGCATCACCATCTCGCAGCAGCAATACGACTTCGCGAAACAACGCCTCTTCAACGCGGGCCTGTCGGAGAGGGCGGACATTCGGCTTGTCGACTATCGCGACGTGACCGGCCAGTTCGACCGTGTCGCTTCCATCGAGATGTTCGAGGCGGTCGGTCAGGAGTACTGGCCCGCCTATTTCGGCAAGATCCGTGATGTGCTCGCGCCTGGCGGTCGCGCGGGTCTGCAGATCATCACCATCGAGGACGACCTGTTCGAGGAATACAATCGCCGCACCGACTTCATTCAGAAGTACGTCTTCCCCGGGGGCATGCTGCCGTCCGAGGACCGGCTGAAGCCGGTGATCGAACGGGCCGGTCTGGAGTGGCAGGCCATCGAGCGCTTCGGTCTCGACTATGCCGACACCCTCAAGCTCTGGGACGAGCGCTTTCAGTCCTCCTGGGGCGAGATCAGCCGCATGGCCGGGTTCGACGAGCGGTTCCGCCGCCTGTGGCGGTTCTATCTGGCCTATTGCGAAGCCGGCTTCCGGTCACAACGCACCGATGTGGTCCAGCTGGCTCTGGCGAAGGGCTGAGGCGGGGCGCATATCGGTCGCATGACCTCCGCCCTGATCTCCGCCGCCGACCTCGCCGACCGTCTGAGCGATCCTGACCTGCGCATCGTGGACGCCAGCTGGCATCTGGACGGACATGACGCCCGCGCGGACTTCGCCGACCGGCATATCCCCGGCGCGGTGTTCCTTGATCTGGACGTGGTGTCGGACGGCGACAGCCCCCTGCCCCACACCCTGCCGTCGCCCGCCGCCTTCGCCGCCTCAGCGGGCGTGCTGGGCCTGTCTGATCGGGACAGCATCGTGGTTTATGACACGGCGGGCCTGTTCTCGGCGGCGCGGGTCTGGTGGATGCTGAAAATTATGGGCGCGCGCGATGTGCGGGTGCTGGACGGCGGCCTGCCCGCCTGGACCGCGCGCGGGTTACCGCTTGAGACCGGGGCGCCTGAACGACCGTCCTTCAGCGTCTTCAGCCCCCGCTTCGACAGCGACGCCGTCGTCGGCCTCGATCAGGTCCGGGCCGCGCTGGGCGGAGAGACGCAGGTGCTGGACGCCCGCGGCGCCGGCCGCTTCCGGGGCGAGACCGCCGAGCCCCGGCCCGGCGTTCGTTCCGGGCACATGCCCGGCGCGCTGAACCTGCCTTACGGCGCGTTGCTGAACGCGGACGGCACGATGAAGCGCGGCCCGGCGCTGGAAGCCGCCTTCACCGATGCAGGAATGGATCTGGACCGTCCGGCGATCACCACCTGCGGCTCGGGTGTCACCGCCGCCATCCTGACGCTGGGCCTGCATGAGCTGGGCCGGACATCCCGCCTCTACGACGGAAGCTGGGCCGAATGGGGCGCGCCGGAAGGCGGCCCCGTCCAGACCGGCTGATCAGACCTGGCCGACGGTCCCTTCCTTCAGACCGCGGCGGGCCTGCCCCGGCAGGCCTTCCGGGTCGGTCGAGCCGTCGCCGGGGATGGCGTCATCACTCTCGCCGCGCGAGACGACCGTGGCGAGCACCAGATCGCCGGTGACGTTCAGGGTCGTGCGGCACATATCCAGGAAGCGGTCGACGCCCAGGATCAGGCCGATGCCCTCGACCGGCACATTGACCATGGCCAGGATCATCGCGACCACGGGCAGCGAGCCGGCGGGCACGCCCGCGGTGCCGACGCCGCCCAGGATGCAGACCAGCATGACCACGACCTGTTGGGTAAGCGACAGCTCGATCCCGAAGAACTGGGCCAGGAACAGAACCGTCACCCCCTCGAACAGGGCGGTGCCGTTCTGATTGGCGGTCGCGCCGACCGTCAGCACGAAGCGGGCGATCTTGCGCGGCAGACCCAGTTCCTCATCGGCGGCGCGCAGGGCCACTGGCAGCGAGGCGTTGGACGAGGCGGTCGAGAAGGCCATCACCATCGGCTCGCGCACGCCACGGAAGAACTTGATCGGGTTCACGCCGCCGCCGATCCAGACGACCAGCGGATAGACCACGAACATGTGGATCGCCATGGCGCCCACGGCCACGCCGACGAAGGCGGCCAGACGCACCAGCAGATCCCAGCCAAACACGGCCGCCAGCTTGAACATCAGGCAGGCGATGGCCAGCGGGGCCAGCTTGATGAAGAGGTTGATCAGCTTCATCGTGACCTCGAGGAGGCCCTCGATGGTGCTCTGCAGGCCGTCCGTCTGCGGGGACTTGGCCATCACCAGCCCGATCCCGAAGAACAGGGCGAAGATCATCACCGGCAGGATCTGGTTCTCCGCCGCCGCGGTGACGACGTTCGAGGGGATCAGGTCGAGGAAGAAATCATCGAAGCGAACGCCGCCCTGCGCCTTGGCCACGATCTCGCTGGTTCCCTGCGCCCCTTGGGCCAGCAGCGATTGCGCCACCTCGGGCGGCACCCCGTCGCCGGGACGGAAGAAGTTGACCATGCCCAGACCGATGACCACGGCGATGCCGGAGACGATGATCGTCAGCAGCAAGGTCTTCAGGCCCGCGCGACCGAGCGAGTTCAGGTCGCCCATCTCGGCCACCCCGACCACGAGGGCCGAGAACAGCAGGGGGATGACCATCATGAAGAGCAGCTTCAGGAAGATCTGACCGATGGTCCCGGCGATCACGATCGGCGCCCATTCGGCGTCCGGCTGGATCGCGAAATTGGCCCACAGACCGGCGCCGAGGCCGACCGCGAAGCCGATCAGCATCAGCCAGTGGAGCGCGATCCCGCCCTTTTTGCTCGTTTGCATACAGTGGTCCCCCGGCGATTGAGCCGTGTGGTTATCGGATGGGCAGGCCGTAGATCAACCCGGCAGGCCGCTGGTTCCATTGCGCATTGAGGCCCCGCTCCAGATCGAGCGACGAATCCGGGCCGATATTGCGCGCGAAGATTTCGCCGTAATTGCCTTCCGCCTCCAGCGCATTCTTCAGCCAGGATTTGGACAGGCCCAGCATGGGGCCGAAGTCGCCCTCCACGCCCAGCAGACGCCGGACCGCCGGATCACGGCTTTCAGCGGCCAGGGCGCCGACGTTCTGGCGCGTGACGCCCAGTTCCTCGGCCAGGATCAGGCCGTTCAGGGTCCAGCGCACGACCGAGGTCCAGGCTTCGTCGCCCCGCTTCACGGCCGGGCCCAACGGTTCCTTGGAGATCACCTCCGGCAGGATGGCGTGCTGATCCGGATCGGGCAGCAGGGTCCGGGCGGCGGCCAGTGCGGAAATGTCGGCGCTGAAGGCGTCGCAGTCTTCCTTCGCATAGGCCTCGCGCGCCGCTTCCTCATTGTCGGTGACGACGGGCGTGTAGGCGATGCCGCGCGCACGGAACCAGTCCGCCAGATTCAGCTCGCTGGTCGAGGCCCGCTGCACACAGATGCGCGCTCCGTTCAGCTCCGTCGCGCTGGACAGGTTCAGCGACCGCCGGACCAGGAAGCCCTGACCGTCGTAATAGTTGATCCCGGCGAAGCGCACGCCCTCCTGCGCCTCGCGCGACAGGGTCCACGACGTCTCACGCCAAAGCACGTCGACCCGGCCCGCGCGCAGGGCGTCGAAACGCTGGCTGGTGGTCAGGGGCACGAAGCGCACCGCGTTCGCATCGCCCAGCACCGCGGCCGCCAGCGCCCGGCAGAAGTCGGCGTCGAAGCCGCGCCACTGGCCGCGATTGTCGGTGTAGGCGAAACCGACCAGCCCCTCGTGCACGCCGCAGTTCAGACGGCCGCGCCGCTTCACCGCCTGCAGGGTCGGGCTGTCAAAGGCCGGGGCTTCGGTCGGGGCGGTTGCGACGGTCTCGTCCGCGGCGTCATCCTCGCGCGCGCCCCGTCCGCAGGCGGCGACCGCCAGCGTCAGGACCAGCGCCATCGCCGCCGTCCGAACCTTCATCCCGCCTGTCCGCATGCCGCGCCTCGTCAGTGTGTCCGCCAGACTTGCGCCCCGCCCCTTTTAGAGGCCTTTGAGCCCTGAACCGCAACCCCGCGAGCCGCCATGACCGACCGTTCCGACCGCACGCGCCTGATCGCCGGGGCCACCCGCCGCACATCAGGCCCCGGGCTCGGCCGTCGCCCGGTCTCCCCGCCGGTCGAGCGGGCCTCGACCCTGCTCAACGATTCGCCGTCCGCCATGCGGGACGGCTCCATCGGCCCGACCTACGGCATCGAGGACCTGTCCGCGGGGCGCGAACTGCGCGCGGCGCTGGCCGAATTGGAGGGGGCTTCCGACGTCTGGCTGGTCCCGTCCGGCCTCGCCGCCGTCACCGTGCCCCTGACCGCCCTGCTCCAGCCCGGCGATCAGGTGCTGACGACCGACGCCCTGTACGGCCCCACCCGCCGCTTCCTGTATCGCCACCTGCGGCCGCGCGGGATCGACACCGTCTTCCACCCCGCCGAGGCCGGGACCGAAGCCATCCTGTCCGCCCTGACCGACCGGACGAAGGTGATGCTGATCGAGTCGCCCGGCTCCCTGACCTTCGAGATGCAGGACGTCCCCGCCCTCGCCGCCGCCTGTCGCGAACGCGGTGTCCTGACGATCATGGACAACACCTGGGGCGCGGGTCTGGCCTTCAAGCCTCTGGCCCATGGCGTCGATGTCAGCGTTCAGGCCCTGACGAAGTACGCGGGCGGCCACTCCGACCTGCTGATGGGCTCCATCGCCGTCGCCGATGACATCGTCGGCAAACCGATCTTCGAGACGATTGAGGACCATGGCTGGCGCGTTACCTCCGACGACGCCTGGCTGGCCCTGCGCGGCCTGCGCACCCTGCCCTTGCGCTATGCCGAACAGGCCCGCTCGGCGCGGATCGTCGCCGACTGGCTCAAGGCCCGGCCCGAGGTCGCCGACGTGATCTGGCCCGCCCTGCCCGGCTCACCCGCCCACGACTTGTGGAGCCGCGACTACACCGGCGCCGCGTCCCTGTTCGGACTGGTGATGAAGGGCGGCGACACGGCCGCTGCCCACGCCCTGATGTCGGCCCTCAGCCTGTTCGGCCTCGGCTATTCCTGGGGCGGCTTCGAAAGCCTGATCACCCACGAGACCGCGCAATTGGCGATGCGCGGATCACCGCCGAAGCTGGCGGGCGAACTGCTGCGCCTGCATGTAGGGCTGGAAGACCCGGCGGAACTGATCGTCGATCTGGAAGTCGGGCTGGCGGCGTGGACGGCGGCGACGACCTGAGCGATCCTTGTTCGCGACGATGATTCTGGGGCGAACGATGAGCGCGGTTTCGGCAGCCTGTCTGGCGCTTCTGGCCCTGTCGACCGGCTGCGCGAAGCCGCAGCCGATAGCCAGGGCCGAGGCCGCCTGCGACATCGCCACACAGAAGGTCACTGAGCTAAGAGGCCTCCCGACCAGCCATGTCGCGCATTGCGAAAAGCTGGGTGAGGCGAACGGCTATTACCCCCTCGCCCTCTACGCCCATTGCAAGGAAGCGGTCTGCGGCAGCACCAGCATGGGCTGGTTCGCCGTCAGCAAGACGACCGGCGAAGTGTTCGAATGGGATGTCACGGCGTTGCGGGCGGGACCGCGCCTGAAAGAATAAACTTCGCGGGCCTTGGCACGCTCTCCGGGCTTCGACGCTGAATCCTGCCGATGGAAATTAGGCCGTCAAACTAGCGCTGTTCCGGCCCATCACCTGACGCTGACAGGAAGCGGCAGACGAACGATAGCGGCGCATAGACCTTGTGGTCAGCCAGCAGCAGCCGCTCGATCTGCCCCAATAGCCCGCCCACCTGCCGGATCGCCACTTCCCGGCTGACGATGACACGCGGCGCAAGGCTCTCGACGGGCACGCGGTAGGCGTTCAACCACTCGGCATCCAGTGTAACGTCTTCGCCGTCCAACACGGTATTGAAAGTCACATCGAAGCCCTGTTCGTAAATGCCGAACTTCCGGGCTCCCGTCGGCCAGATCAGCCAGCGACCGAATTGGATCAGGTCAGAAAGATTGATGGCCAAATCGTCCCAGCAAAGGGTCAAGCGCACCCCTGCCCAATCTATGCAGAAATCCGGTCGTCCCAAGGCTTCGAGCGCGTCCACGACCGCGCCCTGAAAATCGTAGTCGAGTTCCTTCAGCTCCCAGATACGCACGGCGCTCCAGTCGAGCACTGGCGGAGGCTCGGTCCACTGGATCGTCAGGGCGAACGGTTCAACAGGCGTCATCGCCAACTGAACTCTCCTCTCCCCGGTCCTAGCGAGAGTGCGATGCTCCGCTCTGTGCGAGGTCAGCTGAGCAGATGTAAAACCGGCTGTAAAACCATCAGCCGCAATCCCGCTCAAACCCTGGCGCGCCCTGCAGGATTCGAACCTGCGACCGTCCGCTTAGAAGATAGTGCGATAGTCCGAAATTTCAGCGCCTTAGGTGTAAAACCGCGCGTTATCTAACCTCGCCAGCGCTAAACCGACGGACGGGGTGTAAAACTTCAAGGACGCCAATGTCCGCTTTCGACCCAGAGCGGACTAGATTGATTTCGGCTTCGTTCGCCAAAATCGCAAAAATGCCGCCCTTAGCGTCAAACCGAATGCCGCGCCCACACAGCCGACGACAAGCCATGAGCCACTCAGCAAGCCGGCCACCATCAACAAACCGGCCCAGAGGACAAACTTGAAATCTGACGATGCGGCTCCCGAAGACATGAATGAGGCGGCGGCCAAACCTGCCCAAATAAGAACTGCGAGCAAGCAGCCGCCCAACAGGCCCGCGATGGCGCCGCGTGCCGACCAGCGAGCTGATCCTGATGCGCACACTACGAAGGCAAGGAGCGTCCACCAGAGCAGTGGGTCCCCGTAGATTGATCGACCGTCCACTCATCCCCCGGCATCGTGATCTGCCGATGCTAGCTCTGCGGAAGTCAGCTTTCTACCCTTAGCGGTCATTCAGAGAGTCCGCTTTCGGCGTGAGCACCCGCCGGGCCGTGTAAAACTTTTCAGGCCGATCCCGCTGAAACCCTGGCGCGCCCTGCAGGATTCGAACCTGCGACCGTCCGCTTAGAAGGCGGGTGCTCTATCCAGCTGAGCTAAGGGCGCTGAAGGGATGGCAAGGCCGTACCCGTAAGACCAAAATGGCTCAAGGGCTGCACGGTCGTCCGGCCTCAAGTCGCGCGAAGCGCGGTAGGCCAAACAGAAATGGCCTCAAGTAGCCGATAGGCGACAGGCCTAACAAAGAAGCACTGACCGCTATGCGGTCAGTGCGTCCACGACTGCTTGCGGTTGGTGGCGAAATTGTCGGCGTAGGCCTTGATGATCACCGGCGGCTCCTGCGGCTCGTGCAGGCGGAAGGCGATGCCGTGGCGCTCGGCGTAGGCGACGGCCTCTTCCCTGGTGTCGAAGGTCAGGCGGACCTGACCGTTCATGTCCGACGAGGAGGTCCAGCCCATCAGCGGGTCGATGGTGCGGGCCGAGGCCGGCTCGAACTCCAACCGCCAGTCTCTCGACTTGGCCTTGCCGGACTGCATGGCGGTCTTGGCGGGGCGGTAGATGCGAGCGATGGCCATCGGAATCCTCATTCGTCCGGCCGAAACCGGTCTCCGCGTCCTAAAAGCCTTCGGCATCAGGATCAAGGCGGATGGGCTCCGCGACGCCGCCTGCGCGGAAAATCCTTCGAATCTCCACATGCCTCTTGCGCCCGGACAGCGCATGAGTGGTCATCGACACCTTGAGGGATGAAGCCGGGGATGACGGACATGACCAGGACCAGTGACAGAGCGGGCGTGCCGCTGTGGCGGGTCGGACTTTGGGGCGGAATCGCCGCCCTTCTCGTGCTGCCGCTGATCGCGATGCAGTTCACCAGCGAGGTCGCCTGGACCGCGACCGATTTCCTGTTCGCGGCCATCCTGCTGGTCGGCGCGGGCGCGCTGTTCGAACTGGCGGCGTGGAAGGTGCGCGACCTGACCGGCCGTCTGGTGCTGGCGGCGGTCCTGATCGGCGCTGTGCTGCTGGTGTGGGCCGATGGGGCCGTGGGGATCTTCTGACCCCGTAAACTCTGGTCGGAGTGAGAGGATTCGAACCTCCGACCCTCTGCTCCCAAAACAGATGCGCTACCAGGCTGCGCCACACTCCGATCCAGAGCGGCGCGTCTTGCCACGCGCCGCCCCCGACCGCAATGCGCCGCGTGCTTATTCCGCGAAGAAGGGGTGATGAACCTTGTCGCCCGGCTTGGCGCCGATCTCGTCCGAGCGGCCGCCACGCAGTTCCAGCACGCCCATGGCCGGACCGTTGGACGGCAGGACCGTGTCGTTGTTCGGCGCCGCGTTCTTGACGATCGAGACGATGCGTCCGTGCGGGTCGAGATAGAGGATGTCCAGCGGGCTGGGCGTGTTGTGCATCCAGAAACCGCGCTCGGCCACGTCCGGGAACTGGAACAGCATGCCGCGATCATCGGCCAGCGGCGGGCGCTCCATCAGGCCGCGTTGACGCTCGGCGTCGTCATCGGCGATCTCGACCATGAATTTGTGCTCGCCGGTCGAGGTGGTGATCGACAGCGGCTCCATCGGCTCGCCGTTCGCCCCCTTGGGCGTGCCCATGGCGCAACCAGCCAGCAGCAGGGCGCCCGCGATGGCCGCCAGAATTCCACGACGATAGATCATACGCATCCGCCCTTGCACGAGGGCGGATACCTTATCCGCCCATTCTGATTTCAGCGACCACCAGCCCCTTGGGGCCATCGGCGAACCGCACCGAAACCGGCTCTCCGGGCAGAAGATCGTCCAGCCCGCAGCGCCGCAGCGTTTCGACATGGACGAAGATATCGCCGGCCTGTCCGTCGCGCACCACGAATCCGTAGCCCTTGGTGCGATTGAACCATTTGACCACGGCGGGCTCCAGCGGACCGCCGGAGCCCGCCGGAGGCGCGGCCCCCTGCTGGCGCAGACTGTCATAGCCGTTCCGCCGCGCGGGCGGCGCGGCGGCGGCGGCCGGATCGCCCGCGCCCAGCTCCACGATTTCGGTCACCTGCCAGCCCTTCGGACGGCGCACGCAGTCACAGGAGATCGGCGCGCCCTCGGCGGCGGTCTCATGCCCGCTGTCCCGCAGGCTGGAGATGTGGAGGAGCACGTCCTTGAGATCCGTCAGCCCCGGATCGTCAGGTACGATGAAGCCGTATCCCTTGCCGGGATCGAACCATTTGACCCGTCCGGCGATACGCACCGCGACCGCCGCCTCCCCAACCTCGTAGTCCGACACAACTTTCCCCCTGCCCGGGATCAGTACGGGCACGGCTTATTTAACACGGTTCTTCGAACCCCTGAAAAGCGAAAAATGTCCATTTTTCTAAGTTGTAGGGCGGCGATCGTTCAACCCTGCCCCACACATCTCTCCGCGCGCGCCACGGCCATGTTGATCCGGACCCGACGCATCCGGCGGCGGGGGCGAGTCTGTCGGCGATGTGGGGAGAAGCCCCCGCGTGGCAGTCCCTAGGGGAATCGAACCCCTCTTTTCAGGTTGAAAACCTGACGTCCTAACCGATAGACGAAGGGACCGCGGCGCGGGGAAGCGGCGATATAGCCGAGCCCATCCCGCAGGCCAATCCCCAATCTGACGACAGCGTCCCTGCCTCATCCTGAAACCGGATGGCGGACACGACGAGGCTAGTCGCGTTGACTGTGCGGAAAAGCGGTTCGGAATGTCCTGGAGGGGGCGGCCTGTTCAGACCAGAAGCCTTTGAAAGGCTAACCCCGCGTGGCAGTCCCTAGGGGAATCGAACCCCTCTTTTCAGGTTGAAAACCTGACGTCCTAACCGATAGACGAAGGGACCGCGGCGCGGGGAAGCGGCGATATAGCCAACGCCTCCGAAGGCTGCAACGCCTTTTTCGAGAAAAGTTCAGATCGCCGTTCCGGTCGGGCTCAGGGCTGGGCCATGCGGGGATCGGCGACGTCCTCGATCTCGAATTGCACGCCGCGACGGCCGTTCCAGTCGTCCGCCTTCAGACGACCGACCACGCTCAGCCCGCCGCCGCCCGACAGCAGGGCCTGACCGGTCGGCAGGTCGGCGCAGCGCCAGGCGATGGCCTTGACCGAGGCGCCGTCCGGGCCGGTCAGGCGGCAACGCACATGGCCGCCGTTCATGGCCACGGGCTCGCGCACCTGCACATGCTCCATGGCGAACAGGGGCTCGGGATTGCCCGGCCCGAAAGGCGCCAGGGCGTCGAACTGTTCGAACAGGGCGCGGGTGGCGGCGCGCGGCTCGATCAGGGCGTCGACCTCGACCGCGTCCAGCGCCTCGGCGGCGGCCTGTTCGCCGGCCATGCGGCCGTTCAGGAAGTCGCGCAGCTCGCCGATCCGGTCCGCCTTGACCGTCAGCCCGGCCGCCATGGCGTGCCCACCGCCGGCGAGGAGCACGCCCTCCTCCCACGCCGCCTGCACGGCCTTGCCCAGGTTCATGCCCGGCTGGGACCGGCCCGAGCCCTTGCCCACGCCGTTCACCGCATCCACGCCGATAACGATGACGGGCTTGCGCCAGCGCTCGCGCAGGCGACCCGCGACGATGCCGACCACGCCCGGATGCCAGTCCTCGCCCTCGACCACGACCACGGCGGAGCCGTCGTCATGCGCGCCCGTCGCCTCGACGCGGCGGATGGCCTGATCGATGACGGCCTTCTCGACCTCGCGCCGGGCGATGTTCAGGCTGTCCAGTTCGCGGGCCAGCTCTGCGGCCTCGGCGGGATCGTCGGTGGACAGCAGGCGCGCGCCCAGATCGGACTTGCCGATGCGTCCGCCCGCATTGATGCGCGGCCCAAGAATGAAGCCCGCGTGATTGACCTTGGCCGGACCTTCCTCGGCGCCCGCGGCGGCCAGCAGGGCTTTGAGGCCCGGATTGCTCCAGCTGGACATGACGTTCAGCCCGAGACTGGTCAGCGCCCGGTTGAAACCGGTCAAACCGGTCACGTCGCAGATGGCGCCCATCGCGGCCAGATCCAGCCACTGGCGGATGTCCGGTTGCTCGCGCGCCTCAAAGAGTCCCCTGCCCCGCGCCTCGCGGTTCAGCGCCGCCAGCAGGACGAAGACCACCCCGGCGGCGGCCAGATTGCCCTGCCCGGAGTTGCAGCCGGGCCGGTTAGGATTGACGACCGCCAGACAGGCCGGCGGCTGCTCGCGCATCATATGGTGGTCGATGACCACGACCTTCAGCCCGATCGCCGCGGCATGGGCGACCGCCTCATTGGCCGCCGCGCCGCAGTCCACGGTGACGACCAGATCGGCGCCGGACGCCTTCAGGGTGTCGAACGCCTTTGCGCTGGGGCCATAGCCCTCGGTGATGCGGTCCGGGACATAGATGGGCAGCTCGGCCCCCATCTGGCGGAACCAGCGCACCAGCAGCGCCGCGCTGGAGGCGCCGTCCACGTCATAGTCGGCGAAAACGTGGATCGACGATCCGGCCTGCAGGGCGTCGATGATCGCCGTCGCGGCGGCGTCCATGTCGGTGAAGCTGGACGGGTCCGGGAACAGGGCCTTCAGCGTCGGCGCCAGAAAGTCCTGCCCCTGATCGGCGCGCACGCCGCGCGACGCCAGCGCTCGCGCCAGCGGTTCATCGAGCCCCAGCGCCTGCATATGGGCGCGGATGACGCCCGGCTCGGCGGGCCTTTGCCGCCATGGGCGACCGGAAAGCGAGCGGGAGACGCCCAGAAACGCAGACGCCGAGGCCGGGGAGCTCCCGCCGCCGTTCGCCATCAGGCCACCGGACGCGTCGTGCGGATGCGCTGCACGGTGCGGGTCGAGGAATCCATCACCAGCGTATGGGTGGTGACGAAGCCGTCGCGGAAGTGGACGCCGTCCAGCATCGCGCCCTTGGTCACGCCCGTGGCGGCGAAGATGGCGTCCTTCGAAACCAGCTCGTGCAAGTCGTATTTGCGGTCGAAGTCGGTCACGCCGGTGCGGCGGGCGCGCTCGCGCTCGTCATCGTTGCGGAAGACCAGACGCCCCTGGAAGAAGCCGCCCACGCACTTCAGCGCCGAGGCCGCCAGCACGCCTTCCGGCGCGCCGCCCTGACCGAGGTACAGGTCGATGCCGGTTTCCGGCTCGGCGGTATGAATCACGCCCGCCACGTCGCCGTCGGTGATCAGCACCACCTTGGCGCCGACCTCGCGCAGGGCGGCGATCAGCTCGGCATGGCGCGGACGATCCATGACGCAGACCGTGATCTCAGTCGGGGAGACGCCCTTGGCCTTGGCCAGATTGCGCACGTTGTCCTGCGGGGTGAAGTCCAGATCGACCGTGCCGGCGGGGTAGCCCGGGCCGACCGCGATCTTGTCCATGTAGGTGTCCGGCGCGTGCAGCATGCCGCCCCCCGGCGACATCGACAGCACGCACAGGGCGTTGGCCATGGCCTTGGCCGTCAGGGTGGTGCCTTCCAGCGGGTCCAGCGCGATGTCGATGGCCGGGCCTTTGCCGGTGCCGACCTTCTCGCCGATGTAGAGCATCGGTGCCTCGTCCCGCTCGCCCTCGCCGATGACGATCTTGCCGTCGATATCCAGGGCGTTCAGCGCGGTGCGCATGGCGTCCACGGCCAGCTGGTCGGCCTTCTTCTCATCGCCGCGGCCGATCTGGGCGTAGCTGGCGATGGCGGCCAGTTCCGTGACGCGGGCGGCGTCCGCGGCGAGGGTCGAGGCGTAGGGGGCCGTGTCGGCCATGGGCGGTCTCCGTGAGCTTGATCCCCGGATTCTGTCGCCCGGGCGATTCTGAAAGGGGATTAGCGGCGGGCGACCGGCGGCGGGGCGCGGCCCCGTTCGCGCGCGGCCCGCAGATTCGCCTCGATCTCCGCCAGGGTTTCGGCGGTGGCCGGAGCGACCGGCGTGGCGGCGACCCGCTCGCGCACCTGATCGGCGAAAGCGGCGGCGTCGCCGGTGGTCTGCCAGTCGATTCGCGCCGCCTCGCCCGCCAGGGCACCGGCGGAAACACGCAAGGTGTTCACCTCGACCGCCAGCTGAACCGGCTCAGGCGCGGCCTCGCCCTTCGGAAAATCCTCCCAGCGGGGATATTCGCGGTTCGCGTCGACCAGCGCCTGGGCCTGCGGCAAGACCGGCGAGCTCATGTCGCCGCGCGGAGAGAACGCGGCCCCGCAGGCCGACAACAGGCCCGCGCCCGTCAGGACGACGCACAGCGCAGCATTTTTCCGGATCAGCGCGTTCATTTCACTGGCGGTCATATGCCATGATCGTGACAGGCGGAAGGGCGGCGCGAGTCCTTTACGTCCAATAATGACGCGCAGCAGGAACCGCAGCATGGCCCGACGCCCCACCGTCCCGCCGCCCGCAGCCTCCTCCGGGGAGGCGGAAAAGGCGCCGCGCCGCTCCGGCCGCCCGACCTCGGCCAAGCCCCCTCGTCCCCGCGCCGCCAAGTCAAAGGCCGCCGCCGCGCCTGAGCCGGATCCCGCTCCCACGCCTCAACCTGAGCCGCGACAGGAACCGGACCCCGGCTCGCAAGCCGGGCCGGACGCCGGGGCCTACGGCGCCGAGCAACGGGAAATGCTCGAGACCCTGTCTTTCAATCTCGCCAAGGCGGTGATGACCGCCCAGACCGCCATCGCGGAGGCCGCGCTCAGTCAGGCGGATCGCCCGGCGGCCCTGTCGCCCGATCCGTTCAACGTCGGCCCGGCCATGACTTCGGTGATGTCCAGCCTCGCCGCGCGTCCCGACCGGCTGTTCAGCGCCCAGGCGGACCTGTTCAACCGCTATATGGACCTGTGGGCCAGCACCGCCCGCCGCGCGGCCGGCGATGACGTCGCCCCCGCCGCCTCCCGGGACAAGCGTTTCAAGGATCCCGCCTGGTCCGAGAACCCGATGTTCGACGTCATGCGCCAATCCTATCTGGTCACCGCCGACTGGATGAACGGACTGGTCGCCTCGGTCGACGATGTGGATCCGCGCACCAAGCGCCGCGCCGAGTTCTTCACCAAGCTGCTGACCGACGCCTTCTCGCCTTCGAACTTCCTCGCCTCCAACCCGGTCGCCCTGAAGGCGCTGGCCGAGAGCAACGGCGAGTCGCTCGTGCGCGGGATGCAGAATTTCGCCGCCGATCTGGAGCGCGGCCACGGCAAGCTGAAGATCAGTCAGGCCGACGACGGCGGCTTCGAGGTCGGGGTCAATGTCGCCACCGCCCCGGGTCAGGTCGTCTGGCGCGACGATCTGTTCGAACTGCTCCAGTACGACCCGGCTACCCCGACCCAGCACGCCGTCCCGCTGCTGATCTTCCCGCCGTGGATCAACAAATTCTACATTCTGGACCTTCAGCCGGCGAACTCGATGATCCGCTGGCTCTCGGCCCAAGGCTTCACGGTCTTCGTCTGTTCATGGGTCAATCCGGACAGGGACAAGGCCGATTACGGTTTTGACGATTATCTGGAGAAGGGCGTCTACCGCGCTGTCGAAAAGGTGCTGGAGCAGACTGGCTCTAAGCACGTCAACACGGTCGGCTACTGCATCGGCGGCACCCTGATGGGGGCGGCGCTGGCCCATATGGCGGAAAAGGGCGACGACCGGGTCTCGGCCAACACCTTCTTCGCGGCCCAGCATGACTTCGCCGAGGCCGGCGACCTGCTGCTGTTCACCGACGAGCACTGGCTGGCCGAAATCGAGCAGCAGATGGACGCCGCGGGCGGCGTGCTGCCCGGCGCGGCCATGGCGGACACCTTCAACGCCTTGCGGGCCAACGATCTGATCTGGTCGTTCTTCGTCTCGAACTATCTGATGGGCAAAGCGCCGCCCGCTTTCGATCTGCTGGCCTGGAACTCGGACCAGACCCGTATGCCCAAGGCCCTGCACATGGACTATCTGCGCTCCATGTACGGACGTAACGCCCTGACCGGTGGCGACTTCACCATCGGCGGCGTCACCGTCGACCTGTCGAAGGTAACCATCCCGCTCTATTTCCAGGCCAGCCGCGAGGACCACATCGCGCCGATGAACTCGGTCTATCGCTCGGCCCGCGCCTTCTCCGGCGCCGACGTGACCCTGACACTGGCCGGCTCCGGCCATATCGCGGGGGTCGTGAACCCGCCGTCGGCGAATAAGTACCAGCACTGGATCAACCCCGCCCTGCCCGCCACGCTCGAGGAATGGCAGGCCGGAGCCGTTGAACATCCCGGAAGCTGGTGGAACCACTGGGCCGACTGGCTGCATGACAAGTCCGGCCCGCAGGTCCCCGCCCGCGATCCGAAATCAGGCCCGCTCAAGCCGCTCGAACCGGCCCCCGGCAGCTATGTGAAAGTAAAGTCTTGAAGCGTATCGAACCCAATCTGCTGCTGGCGATCTCGACCGCCAGCGCCCTGATCCTCGTCCTGGCGACCATCCATCTCTTCGGCGCGCCGGGCCAGGATCTGCGCAACATCCTGCTGGTGATCATCTGCACCGGGGGCTTCGTGCTGCTCAACCCGATCATGCTCAAGATGATGAAGATCGCGCCGCGTCCGCCGCTGATCCACCCGGACAGCCCGTCGACCATGCTGTGGGCCGCCCTGTTCCCGATGGCGATCATCCTCGCCGCCGCCGTGCCGGTGTTCTGGCCCGGTCAGGATTACGGCCTCCTCGTCCTGATCGCCGCGGTATGGTTCGGCGCGACCGTGGAGTCCGCCCTCAAGGTGCTGCGCCCGCGCTGACTGTTCACGCTCTCGCGGGCTGCTAAGCTACTCGCATGAGCCGTATCACCGCCGCCCTCGCCGCCCTTGCCCTGCTGGCCGCCGCCACGCCCGCGCCGGCCCAGCAGCCGACGCCCGAGACCAATCCGTCCGGCGTCCTGTTCTGGTCGCCCGCCGATCGCGAGCGCGCCTTCCGGACGATGGACACCATCATGCCGCACGCGCCGGTGTCACGCGGCGACGGCCCGGTCCGGCCCCTGCCGCAGGGCGCGCCCCTTGATCTCGACCCGGCCGCTTACATGGTGGATCAGCGGGTCGCCGGGGTGCTGGTCCTTCAGGACGGCAAGATCAGGCTGGAGCGCTACGGCCTGGGCATCGACGCGGACACCCGCTGGGTCTCCTTCTCCATGACCAAGAGCCTGACATCGACCCTGGTGGGCGCGGCCTTGAAAAGCGGCGCCATCGCCTCGCTGGAGGATCCGGTCACCCGCTACCTGCCCGCCCTCGCCGGCGGCGGGTATGACGGCGTGACCGTTCGTCAGTTGCTGACCATGACCTCGGGCGTCGCCTGGAACGAGGACTATTTCGACCCGAACGCCGACGTGGCCCGCTTCCTTCAGGAGCCTCCGGTTCCCGGACAGGACCCCGTGGTGACCTATATGGCCCGTCTGCCCCGGGCGGCCGAGCCCGGGACGCGGTGGCGCTACTCCACCGGCGAAACCAATCTGGTCGGCGCCCTCGTCGCCGCGGCCGAAAACAAGCCTCTGGCCCAACTGCTCAGCGAACACATCTGGTCGCGCGCGGGCATGCAGGCCGACGCCGTCTGGGCGCTGGATCAGGGCGGGCGCGAGATCGGCGGCTGCTGCGTCTCCGCCGTGCTGCGCGACTGGGGCCGCATCGGGCTGATGGCGCTGGAGGACGGCGTCCTCGGCGGCGAGCGCATCGTCCCCGACGACTGGTTCGCCCAGGCCGTCCGCAAACAGGCGGAAACCGGCGAGCCCGGCGAGGGCTATGGTTTCCAGTGGTGGACCCAGGACGACGGCGTCTATGGCGCTTACGGCATCTTCGGCCAGAGCATCCGCGTCGACCCCGAGCGCAGGCTGGTCATCGTCCTGCTGTCCGCATGGCCCCAGGCCGTGGGCCGGACCCAGAGCGCCGCCCGTCGCGCCTTCTTCGCCGATGTCGTCCGCGCGGTGGACGCCGCGCCGCAGCCGTAAACCCCGACCGCTGTAGCGGTCAGCTCAGGCCAGCACCCTCGTCCAGACCCAGCATCAGGTTCAGGTTCTGGACCGCCGCGCCGGACGCGCCCTTGCCGAGGTTGTCCAGCAGGGCGACCAGACGCACCTGCTCCCCGCCGCGATCGCCGAACACATGCAGGCGCAGGCGATTGGTGCCGTTCAGACCTTCAGGGTCGATCCCGGTCATGGCCTCGGTCTCCTCCAGCGAGGCGACCTCGACGAAGCGCTGACCCGCATAGGCCTCGACCAGCGCGCCGTGCACCACCTCGACCGAGGGCGAGCCCGGCAGAGCCGACAGATGCAGCGGAACCTCGACCAGCATCCCCTGCCGGTACGATCCAACCGCCGGGGTGAAGAGCACCTTGCGCTCCAGCCCCGTGTGCGTCGTCATCTCGGGCACATGCTTGTGCTTCAGCGTCAGGCCATAGGCGCGATAGGCCTCGGCCTCGCCGCTCTCGAACTCGGCGATCATGGCCTTGCCGCCGCCGGAGTAGCCGCTGACCGCATTGACCGTCACCGGCCAGCCCGCCGGAATGATCCCCGCGCTGACCAGAGGCCGCACCAGACCGATGAAGCCGGTCGGATAGCAGCCGGGGTTCGACACCCGCGTCGAGGCCGCGATCTTGTCGCGCTGGTCCGGCGCCATCTCGGCGAAGCCGTAGGTCCATTCCGGATCGACGCGATAGGCGGTCGACGCGTCAATCACCCGCGCCTTCGGGTTTTCGATCATCGACACCGCTTCCTTCGCCGCTTCGTCCGGCAGGCAAAGGATGACCGCATCAGCGCTGTTCAGCGCCTCGCGCCGCGCCTCGACGTCGCGACGGCGATCGCCCAGCAGCAGCAGTTGAAGATCGGCGCGCGCTTCCAGACGCTCGCGGATCTCCAGCCCCGTGGTTCCGGCCTCGCCGTCGATGAAGATGGTGTGGGTCACGATAGAACTCTGCTCAGCGCCGGAGAGCACGCTCGCCCGCCGGGGGTCACGCACATAGGGCCGGTTTCGGATCGACGCCAGAGTTTCCGCCCTTGGCCGTGCGCCGGACTTCAGAACAGCCCGCGCGCCGTGATCTCCTGCTCGATCAGCCCGGCCAGCACGACTTCGTCCGCCAGTGACGGATGCCAGTCGCAGCCCTGCAGCTCCAGGCCGGTGAACGGCACGACCGTCGCCAGTCCGGGCGTCCGCCCGTTCACCGCCTCGGCCACCTGACGAACATCCCCCACAAAGGCGTCCCCGCCCATCAGGATGAAGCGCGCTTGCGGCTGCCGCCCGGCCAGTTCGCCGAGGAAGGCCACATAGCGCTCACGATAGGCCGCCCGCAGACCCGCATCATCCGCCCAGCGCTCATCGGAATGCAGGGGCGTCGAAAAATCGTTGGTGCCCAGGTTCACGACGATGACCTGCGGCTTCCAGTCGCCCGGTGCCCCGTCCAGCGCCTCGGCCATGTCCGGCTTCAGTCTTCCGTACAGCTCCGGCAGACTCAGATCACGCGACCCGCCGTCATAGTTTCGCACGATGCCGAAGCCGGAATAGGCGTTGATCCGGTAGTCCGCGTCGAAATGGCGGGCCACGCGCGGCCCAAAGGCGCTCTGGGTGTCCGTGGTCGCCGTGATCTCGTCCGGCGAGCACGTCCGCCCGCGCGCGGTATTGCCGTAGCCCACGGTGTAGGAATCCCCGATGAACTCGATCTGGCGCGTCTTCGGGACAGCAGGGAGCGCATGCCCCGCGCCGATCACCTCGAATCCGATGAACCGCCCGCCGCCCGTCTGGCTTTCGCCCTGCTTCTCCAGCCGCACGACGTGGTCGCCGACCGCCATCCCGGTCAGGGTCAGGTCGACCGCGCCGGCCTGCCGGAACACCGCGCGCTCCTGCCCGTCCAGCAACAGTCGCATACCACCGGCCGGAGCCTCAAAGCGGACCCGTACCGCCTCGCCGTGGAACCGGCCCTCGAAGTAAACGCCCGGCCAGCCGAAGCGCAGGCTCCCGTCCGCCTCATGGATCACCCGCCCGCCCATATGCAGCGGCAGGGGCTCGTCCGCGACCGCAGGCGTCGCCGCGACGGCCAGAACCGCAGCGGCGGCGGTCATCAGTGTCTTCAGCATTCTCAGGCCGTGAAGTCTTTGGTTTGGAGCGCCTCGGCCACCGCGCGGATCAGAGCTTCGGCGGCGACCGGCTTGGACACCGCGCCACAGAACCCTTCCGCCCGGAGGTCGGCTTCCAGACCTTCTCCCGCATCGGCCGTATAGGCAAGGATCGGCGTCAGGCGGTTCGGCCCGGCGCCCTCGCGGATCGCCTTCAACGCCTCGCGGCCGCCCAGCCCCGGCATCCGCATGTCCATCAGGATCACGTCATACGTCGTCCGTCCGGCGCACTCCACGGCGGCCAGACCGTCGACCGCGTCCTCGACCTCGACCCCCATCCCGCTCAGGAAGGCGCGGGCCAGCTCGCGGTTGGCCGGGTGGTCGTCGGCGATCAGCACCTTCAGTCCACCCACCTCGGCCGCCGCCATCGGGGTCGTCGCCGGCGCGACTTCCCGCTCGGCGCGCGGCGCGGGAATGTCGAACCAGAAGACGCTGCCCTGTCCCTCGACGCTCTCCGCGCCGATAGCGCCGCCCATGGCCTCGGCCAGACCCTTGCAGATCGCCAGCCCCAGACCGGTGCCGCCGACCGCCTTGTTCTGGGCTCCGTCCACCTGCGAGAACCGACGGAACAACCGGTCCAGCTTGTCCGCCGGAATCCCCGCCCCGGTGTCATGGACGGCCACGCGCAGCCGCTCGCTCTCCGGCGACCAGCGGACCTCCAGGCGCACCTCGCCGGTGGCCGTGAACTTCACCGCATTGCCGACCAGATTGAGCATGATCTGGCGCAGACGGTCCGCATCCGCGACCACCGGCGGGGCCGGATCGGCGTCCAGCGTCAGGGCCAGATCCTTCGCGCCCGCCTGCGGCGTGAACAGCTCCAGCGTGGCCGCTGACAGCGCGACGACGTCCATCGGCTGGGGCCGGATCACGACCTGCCCGGCTTCCAGCTTGGAGAAGTCCAGAATGTCGTTGACCGTGCACAGCAGGGCCCGGCCCGCATTGTCCACCCGCCCGATGTAGCTGCGCGCCGCGTCTGGCAGGTCCTGCTCGAGGGCCAGTCCGGTGAAGCCGATGATGCTCGTCAGCGGAGTCCGCAGCTCATGGCTCATATTGGCCAGAAACTCGGACTTCACCGTCGCGGCGGCCTCGGCCTCGGCGCGGGCCAATTGCAGCTGCGTCTCCAGCGACTTGCGGCGGGAGATGTCACGGATCACCACCACGGTCTCGACCGGTCGCCCGGCGTCGTCGCGGATCAGCTGCATCCGGGTCTCGCCCCAGACCTCACGTCCGTCACGATGCAGCAGGCGATGCTCCAGTGTCGCCGAGTCCAGCCCCCGCCCCATCTCGGCGAAGGTCTCGTCCAGTTGCGCGCGGTCTTCGGGATGTACGAAGGCCGCCGCCGACCGACCCGCCATCTCGGTCGGCGTCCAGCCCAGCAGGCGCTCGATGGCCGGCGAAATATAGTTCGATGAACCGTCCAGCTGAACCCGGGCGATCACGTCGGCGGCGTGATCGGCCAGCAACTTGTAACGGCCCCGGCTGCGCTCCATCACCGCCATCGCCTCGCGCTGGTCAGTCACATCCTGGAACACCCCGAACATCGCCGGAGACCGGCCGTCCAAGGACAGTTCCGCCGCCCCCTTGGCCACCACCCGGCGCTTCACCCCGTCGGCCCGGGTGATGCTGAGCTCGACCGAGAAAGCCCCCTCGCCCGCCATGGTCCGCTCGCAATGCTGCGACAGGATTGCGCGATCAGCCTCGGGGTAGAAGTTCAGAGCGCTTTCAAAGGTCGGGCTGTAGGTTTCCCGGGTCAGGCCGTGGATCGCGTAGACCTCATCGGACCAGACGACCTTCTGATCCATCATATCGACCCGCCAATGGCCGACACCGGACAGGCCCTCGACCATGGCCAGCATATGCTGGTTCTCGCGCTGCAACCGGTCCGCCCGCGCCCGCTCCAGCTCCCCGACCACCAACCGCGCCAGATCACGCAGTCGGTCCAGCAGGGTTTCGTTCGGCCTAGGTCGCGGCTTGGTGTCGATCACGCAAAGGGCGCCCAGACTGGCGCCGTCCGACGCGGTCAGCAGGGCCCCGGCGTAGAAGCGGACGTTCATCGACCCGGTGACGTTCGGATTGTCCACAAAGCGGGGATCCTGCGTGGCGTCCTCGACCACCATCACCGCATGCGCGGGCAACTCCAGGGCGTGAACACAAAACGAATCCTTGCGCGGCATGGAACAGACATCGACGCCGCACACAGCCTTGACCCACTGGATCTCGTCCTCGATCAGGGTCACCAGCCCGATCGGGCAATCCATCAGATGGGCCGCAAGCCGCACCGCGCCCTCGATCGCCGGACCCGGCGGGGCGCCGATCGCTCTCAGCGAGCGAAGAGTCGCGAGGCGTTGGGCTTCGTCCATTGGAACTCTCTCGGGTACGCCCGGTGAATTCTGGAGGACCAAAGCTGACGTTTCGTTAGCGCGCTGACGATCTCAACTCGTCGGCGGCGTCGCGATCACGACCGGAGGCGCCGAAAGTTCCGTCGCCGGACTGACCCAGGCGTCGCCGCCGAGAACCCGCTGACGGCCCAGTTCGAACACCCGCGTCATCGACTCATTGTCAAATTTCAATGACGACGCATCCTCGTCCGCCGGGATGGAGGCGACCCTGAAGGTCACGCCGTTGCGCTCGGCGAAGGCCGCGTTGGCGGCTATGAAGGTCCGCGCCGTCGCCTTGCTCATGCTCTCGTAGGTTCGCGTCAGGATGGAGGACAGGTTTCCCCGCACCACGCCGGACGTCCGCCCCACCTGTCCGTTGACCACCACATAGAGCGACGCCCGCTCCGCGCCGGGGAACCGGTTGGAGGTCGCCAGCAGTTCTTCGGGCACGGCGAGGAAGGGCATGTTCACCCCGCCGTCCACATGCATTTCCTGAACAATCTGATCGCCTTGCAGCGATGAAATCAGAACCGGCGGGAAGACGCCGGGAATGCTGGCCGACGCCACCAGCACTTCACGGAACAGCACCAGCGCCTGCTCGTCGCCCTGACTGGCCAGCTGGCCCATGTCCCAGATGACCGACTCCTGGGTGTCCAGATTGGTCGTCACCACCAGCAGCCGCCGCCCCTTGGCATGCTCCACCGCGATGGCGCGCAACAGCTCGGGCGTGACGTTCTGTTCGACCAGCCGCCGCAGCGGGGCGGCGCTGAACATGCTCGGGCCGACCAACCCCGCCAGCGCGCGCGGACTCAGGATGCTGGAGGCGCCGCCGCCGGTATAGGCCTCGCGCAACTCGTCGTCCCAGTCAGAGCCCAGGAAGGCGAACGGAGCCGAAAGCGCGCCCGTGCTGATGCCGGTGACGATGTCGAACTCGGGCCGGGTTCCCATCTCGGTCCAGCCGATCAGAAGCCCCGCGCCGAACGCTCCGTTGGCCCCGCCGCCGGACAGCGCCAGCATGGCTCCGCTGCCTTCATGTGAGGCCAGCCGCCGGGCCACGAGGTCGATGACCTCATGCTCCAGCACCTGATCGCCGGGGCGAATGCGGGGGTCTTCTGTCGGCAAGACCGAGGCCTCGACCTGGCGCAGGGGCACCGGCTCAAGTCGCGCCACCGTGCCACAGGCCGACAGGGTCATCGCCAGCGCGACGATGATCCCGATACCCGGCCATCCGCTCAGTCCTGATGGGCGAACCATGATCCTCTCCGGCCCGCCCCGATCATCCCGACCGGGGCTCGCGAGGAGGAATGCCTAACAGCACAGGTTGGTTCGCGCCATCACATCGGACCGGTGTTCTGACGCGGACTATTTCCTGTCCGGCAGGTTGCTCCAGATGGAGACGCCGCCGACCACCAGCATGAAGACGGAAAAAAGGCCGACGATGGCGATGACGACGGGGACAGCGGATTCGGGCATGACAGGCTCCTGTTCTGCCCGCCTTCTCCACCCGCACCCGGAGCAACGCCTTGATCAGGATCAAACGGCGACGCTGGCGGAGCGCAAGATGGACAACAGCCGGTCCTGATCAGGCCTCAATCTCAACGCCGCCCTGATTGGCCGAAGCCAGATAGGCATGACACGCCCGCGGCAGCTCACACCGCAGCCGATCCAGCGTCTCCTCGGACGGATCGGCCTCCATGACCACCCGAACCGATCCGCCCAGGATGGCCGTCAGCATGAAGGCCGCGGACGGCCGATCCTCGAACCGGGCCTCGGGCGCGTGGGCCAACAAGTCCTCGAACAGGCCGGACAGCATCTTCGCGGCCCGGTTCATGTGTTCCGACAGATCGAACTCGGCGGCGATGCCGTAGATGGCCCGCGACGAGACCATGTCCGCCAGCTTGGCGTCGAGCCAGGCGGCCGACAGCCCCTCCGCGATCCCCTTCAGATCACTCCCCCTCAGTCGCTCGGCCGCCGCGCACATCGCCGCCTCGATCAGCGCCATCTGCCGTTCGACGATCCCGAACAACAGGGCCTGCTTGTGCGGAAAGTACTGGTACATCGTTCCGACCGAGACACCCGCCCGTTCGGCCACCCGCGTCGTCGTCAGCCGCCCGACGCCCTCGGCCAGCAAAACCTGAATGGTCGCCTGCCGGATCGCCTCGATGGTGGCGGCGGATCGGGCCTGTCGTGGCGATTTGCGGGGCTGCAGCAGCGCGGGCCGGGGCCGGTTCAAATGCGAATTCCAAACCTGAAGGATGCTTCATATTCTGAAGCCTCAGTTCACCCCCCACAAGGAGTTTCCCATGCAGACCGTCCTCATCACCGGCTGTTCGACCGGCTTCGGCCGCGAGGCCGCGCTCCATTTCCTCGAAAAGGGCTGGTCCGTCGTCGCGACCATGCGCAACCCGGCCGCCGGCGACCTTCCCGCCTCCGACCACCTGCGGGTGCTGCCGCTGGATGTCACCGACCCTGACAGCATCGCCGAGGCGGTCGCCGCCGCCGGCCGCATCGACGTGCTGGTCAACAACGCCGGCATCGGCTGGCTGAACGCCATCGAAGGCACGCCGATGGAGGCCACCCGCCGGGTGTTCGAGGCCAATCTGTTCGGCGCCATCGCGATGATGCAGGCGGTGCTGCCGGGCATGCGCGCCCAGCGCTCGGGCGTCATCGTCAACGTCAGCTCCAGCTCGACCTACAAGCCCCTGCCCCTGCTCTCGGTCTATCGGGCCAGCAAGGCGGCGATGAACGCCCTGACCGAGTCGGCGGCGCCCGAACTGGCCGAGTTCGGCATCCGCGCCCGCGTTGTCCTGCCGGGCATGGCGCCGTCCACCGCCTTCGCCGCGAACGCGCAGGAACAGGTCTTCGGCGCAGGTGGTTTCCCCGAGGCCTACGCCGACTTCACCCAACGCACCATGGCCGCCCTCCACGCCGCCACGGCCGGCCCGGTCACCGTCGCCCGTGATGTGGCCGAAGCCGTCTATCGCGCCGCCACTGACCCGGCCTGCCCGATGCTGCTGCCCGCCGGCCCCGACGCGGTCGCCTGGGCCACCGGCGAATAATCCCACAAGAAGTACCGGCCTGACGGTCTATCCCGGGCACCGCGCATCGCTGGTGCGACTGAGCAGGCCGATATCCTCCACCGAAATCCGCGCAGCGCCCGACGACCGCAGGGCGAACGGCGTATCGACGGCGGTCACGCCCGCCCGGTCTGGATTGAAACAGGCCAGCGGAATGCGGATCGCTGTCCAGACCCCCGGTCTGGCGTCAGCCAGCAGGGGTGCGAGATCAATCCAGTCGCGGCCAAAACCGAGTTCGAGCGGCCCGGACAGCGGACCATCCAGTCGAACGGACAGCCCCAGGACCATGTCCCCATTACGTTGACGTGACAAATCGACCGTGGGTCCGGTGATCCTCATTTCCGCCCTGTCGCTGAACGCAAGGGCGGCCGCGCTCTCCTGGGCCGAGCCGTCGGTCGGGCGAACGCTCACACGCCCGCGGGGACTCGCCGCCGCCAGGATGGCTCCCGCCCGACTGTCGCCGCCCTCGTCCCGAAGAATGAGCGACCAGGGCGGCAACACCCGACCGTCAGCATAGTAGCGGTCGGCGTTCCCGCGACCCGGCGCGACGCCGGCCTCTTCGGAAAGACGGCCAACAAACGCCGGCCGGGCGTAGCTGAGGCCGTAGCCATAGGAGAATTGGGGGTCATAGCCCGGCGTTCCGACGTTCAGCACCTCCTGCGCGGCGCTCTTCGGCCACGAGAAAGACAATCGGCCGGAGAAGTCGAAGCGCGTGCGGCCATCGGGCCCGGCGACCAGGACATCGGCGACGCCCCCGCCCTCCGTTCCGGGGAGCCAGGCCGCGACAAAGGCGTCCGAGGCGTTGATCTCCGGATTGGTCCAGAGCGGGCGACCGCTCAGGAAGACGGAGACCGTCGGAATACCGGCGGCCTTGTAGCGCCTCAGAAGCGCCAGCGGCGTCTCCGGACCAAAGTCGAGGGTCTCGATATCGCCCTGAAACTCCGCGTAGGGCGTCTCTCCAAACACGACGATGGCGACGTCCGGACGCGTCCGCCAATCCCCGTCGGCGCTGAGTTCGGCCTGTCCCCCGCTCGCTTTCACCGCCGCCTCGAGACCGGCCCATATGGAGGTTCCGCCGGGGAAGTCAGCATTGGTGGTGTCCGCCCCCTGCCAGGTCACCGTCCAGCCGCCGGAGGCCTGGCCGATCGAGTCCGCCGCATCTCCGGCGACGAGAACGCGGGCGCCGGGCCGGAGGGGGAGCACGCCATTGTTCTTGAGCAGGACGAGGGATTTGCGGACCGCCTCGCGCGCCAACGCGCGGTGGGCCGGCGAGCCCAGGATGTCAGCACGGCCCTCCAGCGATCGGTCACGATCAAACACCCCCAGCTTGAACTTCACCCGGAGAATCCGGCGCACCGCATCGTCAACGCGCGCCTGCGGTATCTGCCCTGAGCGCGCCTGGGCCAGGGTGTTTGCGTACAGCCCGCGCCAGCTGTCGGGCGCCATGAACATGTCCAGCCCGGCGTTGATCGCCTCGGGACAGCTTTCATTGCCGCAACCCGGGATCTGTCCGTGAGCATTCCAGTCGCCGACGACGAAGCCCTCGAACCCCATCCGGTCCTTCAGGACGTCGGTGAGCAGGGAACGGTTTCCGGTGATCTTGACGCCGTTCCAGCTGGAGAACGACGCCATCACCGTCAGCACGCCGGCGTCAATGGCGGGGACATAGCCCTGGGCGTGAATGGCGACGAGTTCGGCTTCCGGAATGACGGCGTCGCCCTGGTCCACCCCCCCGGCGGTGCCGCCGTCGGCGAGGAAATGCTTGGCCGATCCGGCGATGTGGTCAGGGCCGAGCGGGCGGCCGGGGACAAGAGCCCCCTGCAGGCCGAGGGTCATCGGCCCGGCATAGCTGACGACAATCTCGGGATTTTCGCCGTAACCTTCATAGGCGCGCCCCCACCGGTCGTTGCGCGGCACCGCCAGTGTGGGCCCGAAAGTCCAGTCCGCGCCCGAGGCGGCGACTTCCTGTGCGGTCGCCGCACCGATGCGCCGGATCAGATCCGGGTCGCGCGCGGCCCCCAGGCCGATGTTGTGCGGAAACAGGGTGGCGCCGACGATATTGTTGTGCCCGTGGACCGCGTCGATGCCGAACATCAGAGGGACCGCCGCCCCGGGCCGGGCCGCCGCCGCGTCGCGGAACGCCCGGGACAGCGAGACCCAGTCCTGAAGGGGCGCGCGCTCGTTACCCGCGGGCGCCGAGTTGCCTCCCGCCAGGATCGAGCCGATCGGGTAGGTCGCGAGATCCGCCGGGGTAATTGAGGCGATGTCGGCCTGAATCAACTGCCCGACCTTCTCCTCCAGCGTCATGCGCGCCATCAGGGCGTCGATACGGGCCTCGGTCGCGGCGTCGGTGATCGCCGCCGGGCTGGCGGCGACCGGCCAGACGGCGGGATCGGCGACAGCGGCTCTCGGCGAAGGCCCGCCGGTCGAGGCGCAGCCGGCCAGGACGGCGGACAGCGCGATAGCGGAGACGAGCGCTCGACGGGACGCGGGCATGGGGGACCTCAACACGGCTCGGTACGGACAAGGAAAGGGCGGCGCGATCCGGAGATCCGCGCCGCCCCAGGGTCAGGAGACTAGAAGTTGGCGCGCAGACGCACGCCGAAGGTGCGCGGCTGGTTCAGGAACAGCACATTGACGACCTGATCGGACACCAGCTGCTTCTCAACGACGGTCTCGTCGAATACGTTGTTCACATAGCCCTCGACGCGGTAACGACCGCTGGACGGCTCCCAGCCGGCGCCGAGGTTGACCGTCACATAGCCGCCCTGCCGCCCCCAGAAGCCGCCGTCGCGGGCTTCGGTGCTGCGCAGATAGGGGCTGGTCAAGGGCGCGGTCGGATCAATCGTGGTTCCCGCCACCGACGCCTTGAAGGCGTCATAGGCCGCCTGCCCCGCCGCATCTCCGGGCCGCGCGGTGAACTGGATCACCGGAAGCTCATTGTAGATGTTGAGGTAGTAGGACGAGCGGTAGTTGGCCAGCAGGTGGAAGTCCGCCCGGCCGCCGAACAGATCCATCGTCTGCTGCAGGTGAGCGTTCAGATTCACCTTCGACACGTTCGGCAGGTCGTTGCCCCCGATATCGATGTTGAAATTGGGCGTGCCGTCGCCGTAGTCGGTGCCGCGGGTGTCCGTCAGCGACCCTTCGTCCGCCTGGGCGTCGATATAGGCGCCGATGATGTCCAGCCGCATGCCGAACGGCAGGTCGAAGCGGGTCTCGAGCTCGAAGCCCTGGATGGTCGATTGGGCGACGTTGATGTTCTGCTGCGAGAAGCCGGCGCTGGCCCCGCCCGGGCCCGTGCCGAGCGATACCAGGGTCTGGAAGACCTGGTCGGCGTAGTCATAGAAGAAGATGTTGGCGTTGACGTCGATCCGGCCGGTCGCGGGACGGAAGGTGTTCTTCGTGCCCAGCTCGAACAGTGTCACCGATTCCGGCGCGAACGTCGGTGCGGTCGAGACGCCGTTGACGACGATGGTGTCGTTGAATCCGCCGGACTTGTGACCCGTCGAGACGGTTCCGTAGAACAGGTTGTCGGGGGTGAGATCGTACTCGAAGCCCAGGCGATAGTCGCTGAACGAGTCCTCGTAGGAGCCGACCTGCTCGCCCGGGGCCGTGATCTGGAAGAAGCTGTGCTGGCCGTTGGCGGGGCAGACCTGCCCGCCGCCGCCCGGCTGGGTGTCCGGACGGTTGATGCAGGTGCCGTTGGGGCGCGAGCCGTCGGCCACCCCCGCGATCTGGTCCAGGAAGGTGTCGCGCGCGCCGGGCCGGAAGGCGCCGGCGAAGTAGCGCGCCGCCGCGGCGTTATCGCCCGGGGTCGGCGGAGCGTAGCTGTCCCGACCTGTGAAGATCGGGCGGAAACCCTCCGTGCCCAGACGGGAGGTGAAGCAGCAGTTGAAGGCTTCCGACCCGAGGCCGAGCGACCAGTTGCCGCCGATGCCGCGCCGGGACTTGTTCTCCTCCGTGTAGCGATAGCCGGCCTTCAGGCGCAGCTGATCCGTCACGGGATAGGTGATGTCAAAATAGGCGGCGAACGAATCGGCCTGCACGTCCGGGAAGGTGAACTCGGTTCCGGAATAGAACTGTCCCTTGTCGACCACCGACAGGAAGCCGACCTGCTGGCTTTCCTTGAAGTAGAACAGGCCGGTCGACCAGACCACCTCGGCGTCGGGCGCGGAGGACAGGCGCAGCTCGTGCACATCGGATTCGGACAGGGTCAGCCAGTACTGGGTGCCGAAATTGTCGTAGTCCACATCGCCCGCGCCGTATCCGGGACGCACCACGCCCTCGTTGGCCGCATTGACCTGATAGTAGTCCACGCTGCGTCGGCTGGCGGTGTACTCAAGCACAGCCGGGCCGAAATCATAGGAGGCGTTGAGCGCCAGACCCCAGTTGTCATTCTCCACCAGGCCCTGAGGCCCCCGGTAGAGAACCTCGCGCAATTCCAACTGGTCCGGCGTGCCGCCGCCGACCAGGCCGTTGCGCACGTTCGTCGCCGGATAGCCGGTGCCGCGCTCGGACTCGAAGTCGCCCATGAAGGTCAGGCGGAAGCGGTCATTGGGCTGGTAAAGGTAGGTGGCGCGAGCGGAGAACAGCTGCTGCTCGCCGGTCGGATCCAGACTCTGATCGTTGCCGACGTTCTCGTAGGCCGTGCCGCGATCCACTCCGTAGACCGCCAGACGAAGGGCCTGATCCTCGCCGATCGGCATGTTGACGGCGCCTTCGTAGCCGTAGGTGTCCAGATTGCCGACCTCGCCCTGAACAAAGCCCTCGCTCACGCCGAGCCGCGGCATATTGGGGATGATGTTCAGCGTGCCGGCGACGGCGTTGCGGCCCCGCAGGGTGCCTTGCGGTCCCTTGGCGACCTCGACGCGGGCGAGGTCGAAGAAGAGACCGCCCAGACCCCGGGGACGCGGCAGGTAGACGCCGTTGAGGTGGGTCGCCGCCGAAGGGTCGCCCAGCTCGGTGTTGTTGGCCGTGCCGACACCCCGGATGTAGATCTGGACGTTGCCTTCCTGGTTGGCGATCGACAGGCCGGGCACAGCCGACTGCAGATCCTCGATCTGGTCGATGCCGACCGCCCGGAGGTCCTCGCCCGAGATCGCCTGGGCGACGCCGGCGTAGTTCTGCAGCGTTTGTTCGCGACGCTCGGCGGTGACCACGACTTCGCCCAGGTCAGCCGCCTCTTCCTGCGTCGCCGGCTGCGGACGCGTCTGGGTGGCCTCGGGAGCTGTCTGGGCCGCGGCGACGCCCGCGCTCAGAGCCAACGACGCGCAACCGAGCAGCAGCGAGCGTTTGAATTCGATCATGATCTTTCCTCCCCGTGGATCCTGTTCTTCAGGATTCCATCGTGCCGCGCCCGGAGGCGCCCGTTTCCCTGGCTCAAACTGTCCTGTTTTGACAGCGCTGTCAAATTCAGCCCGAAAATCACGGCGTCCCTTGGGACGAGCGCCGGACTATAAGGGAATAGGACACTTCCTCGGCCTGCCCGGGAGCGCCGCGGCTTCCGGGGAGGAGCAGCCGGGTGGCCGCGGCCGCCATCTCGGTGACGGGCTGACGGATGGTGGTCAGCGGCGGAGTGCTCAACATGGCGCTGGGCGTATCATCGAACCCGGACACGGCCACATCCTCCGGAATCCGTACCCCCATGGCGACCGCCGCGTTGAGAACGCCAAGGGCCATGTCGTCGTTGCTGGCGAAGATCGCCGTGGGCCTGTCCGGCAGACCGAGACCGAGCAGTTGCTCCCCTGCCCGCCGCCCGGATTCGAAGGTGAAGTCTCCCTCGACGATCAGCCGGGCGGGTGCCTCCAGTCCCCGGGCCCTGAGAGCCGTCTCGAATCCCTCCTGACGCCGACGGCTGGCGGCGTAGCTCGCCGGTCCGGACACGAAGCCGATCTTCCGGTGCCCGAGGGCGATCAGGTGGTCGGTCATGTCGCCGGCGGCCTGACGATCGTCCATGAAGACACGCATGCCCCGCTCGGGATGGGTTTCCGCGCCAAGGCGGACGAAGGGCGTCCCGTGGCGTTCCAGAACGTCCATCACCCGGGGATCATCCGAGTTCGGCGGCGTCAGCAGAACGCCGTCCGGGCGGAGCGCCCGCAGGAGGGACGACAGGCGGGTCTCCAGACTCTGCGAGCCGTAGTCGATCAGTTCGACCATGAGGTAGTGGTCGGCCCGGCGGCACTCCACGAGCGCGCCGTACTCCAGACGGCTCAGATAGTCGTTGCCCCGACCGCTACGCCAGTGCTCGAGCGTCAGCTCGGCGTCGACGAAGGCGGCGATCAGGTAGGAAGAGGCTCCCGCCAGCGTCCGCGCCGACAGATTGGGGCGATAATCGAGGGTTTCAACCGCCGCGCGGACCTTCGCCGCGAGGGCGGGGCGGACATTGGGTTCACGGTTGAGGACGCGGGACACGGATTTGATGGACACCCCGGCAAGGGCGGCGACATCGTAGATCGTCGCGCTCATCGTGGCGGCCTTCTTCCCGGGGCCGCGACACGCGACCGAACTCGCCTGATATGCCGTGGAGAGTTCGGCGCACGCAAGATTCCCCTCGCATCCGGACGAGGCTTTCGACATGGTCCGCCCCCATGAGGGCATCCGTGGATCCCGGGCCTGACCCCGAAACGCCTGTCAGCATCAGCTTTATCGCCCTGCTGACCTGGGCCAACATCGGCGCCTTTATCGCCTTCGTACCGCTTCTGAGCCTTCTCGTGCCGTTGCGCGCGGAGGTGCTGGCGCCCGCCGACAAGGTCGGCCTGCTCAGTCAGGTCGCCCTCTGGGGCGCGGTCGCCGCCAGCCTGGCCAATATGGCGGTGGGCTGGGCGAGTGACCGGACGCGGCACCGCTGGGGCCGCCGCCGCCCATGGATCGCCGCCGGACTGGCCGGGCTCGTTCTTGCTTACGCCCTGATCGCCGTCGCGGCGTCGCCCGGCGCCCTGATCGTCGGCGTCGTGGCTTTTCAGGTGGCCTTCAACATGATGTTCGCGCCCCTGACCGCCACCCTGGCGGATCGGGTGCCGGACCGGCAGAAGGGACGCGTCTCGGCCTTTCTCGGACTGGCCGCTCCCATGGGCGCGGTGAGCGGCGTCCTGATCACGGCGCCGGGAGACGGGGTGCTGCGAATGGCCTTGCTGACCGGTCTGGTTCTGACCGGCGTTCTGCCCTTCCTGCTGGCTTATCGGGAGCCGGTTCGCCCCGCCCCCGAAAGCACGGTCGCGAGCCGCGGCGCGCTTTCCGCCGACTTCGGCTTCGCCTGGACCTCGCGTTTCTGCCTCCAGATCGCGGCCAGCGTCGTGAACGCCTACATGCTCTACTATCTGGCGGACTACGCCCGCTATGCGGAGCGATTCCCCGGATCGACCGTCGAGTCGGGACTGGCGCGCTTGATCGCCCTGTCGACGGTGCTGATCGTGGCGGCGGGCTTCCTGGGAGGGCTGGCCTCGGACCGTTTGAACCGCCGCCGCGCCTTCATTCTTCTGGCCGCGGCCCTGATGGCCGCGGGTCTTTCGGTGTTCGCGATCTGGCCTGACTGGCCCGGACCGCTGGTCGGCTACGCCCTGTATGGGGTGGGATTCGGCATTTACAGCACGGTGGACGCGGCCCTGGTCGCGCAGGTGCTGCCCTCGCGCCGTGACGCCGCGCGGGATCTCGGCGTAATGAACCTGACCAACACCCTTCCGGCGGTTCTGGCGCCTCTGCTTGCCCTGGTCGCGCTGGGGCCGGACCGACAGGGCTGGCCGATCCTTATGGGCGCCGCCGCCCTTATCGCCGTACTAGGCGGCTTGACCGTTCTGGGCGTGCGTCGTGTGCGTTGATCCTGCCTTACCTCTTCTCGCCGCGTCTTGACGCCGACGGCCGCTCACGATTGCCTGCGCCGCGTTCCATCCGCCGGAGTCATCCGATGTTCCGTCCACTGGGCCAGATCTTGCTGGCGATCGCCCTGTGCCTCGCCTCCCTCTCGACAGTGACGGCGGCGGAGCGTCCCACCGCGCGCGAGGCGGCGGACGGCATGGGCAAGGGCTTCAATCTCGGACAGATGTTCGAGAGCAGCCAGCATCCGCCGACGCTCCTGACCGCCCGTCCCAAGATCGACGCCTATTATGCCCGGGGCTTCCGCGTGGTGCGTATCCCGGTGACCTGGACGGAGTCCGTCCACGGCTCGACCCTGGCCGATCCTGACACCGGCCGCCTCGATCCGGACTCGTCGCGGCTGGCCCAGCTCGAGGCCGTCGTCGACTACGCCCTGTCCCGTCCCGGACTTTATGTCGTCCTCAACGCCCACCATGAAACCCGCTTGAAGGACGGCGCGCGGGGAGAAGTGCTCGCGGCGCTCTGGGCCGACATCAGCGCCCGGTTCGCCGACCGGGACGGGCGGCTGATCTTCGAAATCCTGAACGAGCCCCATCTCAGCGACAAGACGGCGATGGCGCCGGCCTCCCTGCGGGCGATAACCGGTCTGGCCTATGCGCGCATCCGCCAGAACGATCCGCGACGGCTGGTGGTGATCGGCGGAAACCAGTGGTTCGGCGCGCATGAAATGGCCTTGACCTGGCCCGACCTGGCCGCCGTTGGCGGTGGACAGGACCGCTATCTGATGGCGACCTTCCACCACTACGATCCCTGGACCTTCAGCGGCGACAATCAGGGCGACTATGCCGACGCATGGACCGACGCGAACATCGCCGATCCGATGGCGACGATGGCCGCCTGGGCCTCCACCATCGGCGGGGGCATGCCGGTCTTCATCGGCGAATGGGGCGTCGGCTGGAAGAGCACCCTGCCCGCCATGGACTGCAACAACATCAGGCTCTGGTACTCGCGTTTTGATGTCGTCCACGCGCGCGCCTTCCAGATGCCCACGGCGGTCTGGGACGATGGCGGCTGGTTCCAGCTCTACGATCACGACACCGGAGCGTTCTCCAGCAACCTGATCGACTGCCTCGACGGCGCCTGCCTCTGGACAGGCGGCGAACGCTTCGGCCCGAACTGCGGCTGAGTCAGACCACGGCGCCGACCGCCCGTGCCGGTGCCCCGTCCCGCGTCAGCGAGGACTTGCAGGGAGCGCGTGACTCACTCCCACTCGATCGTCCCCGGCGGCTTGGAGGTTACGTCGTAGACGACGCGGTTCACGCCGCGGACCTCGTTGATGATGCGCGTGGCGGTCTTGCCCAGCACATCCCAGGGGAACGGGTAGAAGTCGGCGGTCATCCCGTCGGTCGAAGAGACAGCGCGCAGGGCCAGCACCTTCTCGTAGGTGCGCGCGTCGCCCATCACGCCAACCGTCTTGACCGGCAGCAGCACGGCGAAGGCCTGCCAGATGTCGTCGTAAAGACCCGCGTTGCGGATTTCTTCCAGATAGATGGCGTCGGCCTGTTGCAGGGTGGCGACGGCGTCCGGGGTGATCTCGCCGGGGATGCGGATGGCCAGCCCTGGTCCGGGGAACGGGTGACGGCCCACGAAGGCGTCGCTCAGGCCCAACTCGCGGCCCAGCGCGCGGACCTCGTCCTTGAACAGTTCCCGCAGCGGCTCGACCAGCTTCAGCTTCATATAGTCCGGCAGGCCGCCGACATTGTGGTGGCTCTTGATGACGTGGGCCTTGCCGCTGGACGACGAGACGCTCTCGATCACGTCCGGATACAGGGTGCCCTGCGCCAGGAACTCGGCGCCCTCGATCCTGGCGGACTCGCGATCAAAGATTTCGATGAACACCCGGCCGATGGTCTTGCGCTTGGTCTCGGGGTCCGACTGACCGGCCAGCGCGCCGAGGAATTCCTTCGACGCATCAACGTGGATCAGCGGAATGTTGTAATGCTCGCGGAACAGGGTCGTGACCTGCTTGGCCTCGTCCTTGCGCAGCAGGCCGGTGTCCACGAACACGCAGGTCAACTGGTCGCCGATGGCTTCGTGGATCAGCACGGCGGCGACCGAGGAATCCACGCCGCCCGACAGGCCGCAGATCACCCTGGCGTCGCCGACCTGTTCGCGGATCTGGGCGATCTTTTCGTCGCGATAGGCCGCCATGGTCCAGTCGCCCTTCAGCCCGGCGATGCCGTGGGTGAAGTTCTTCAGCATCTGGTGGCCGCGCGGGGTGTGCATCACCTCCGGGTGGAACTGCACGCCGTAGAAGCGGCGCGTCTCGTCGGCGATCACCGCATAGGGCGAGCCCGACGATGAGGCGACGACGTCAAAGCCTTCGGGGATGGCGACGATCTTGTCGCCATGGCTCATCCAGACTTCCTCCTCCTCGCCCACCGGAGCCAGACCGGCCAGCAGGGGCGAGGTCTTCTCGACGGTGATCGCCGCACGTCCGAACTCGCGGGTGTGGCCGCCCTCGACCTTGCCGCCCAATTGCTCGCACATGGTCATCTCGCCGTAGCAGATGCCCAGCACCGGCACGCCCGCCTCGAACACGCCCTGCGGCGCGCGCGGGCTGCCTTCCTCGTGCACGCTCTCGGGCCCGCCAGACAGGATGATCGCCGCCGGCTTCATGGCCGCCATCGCCGCCTCGGCCTTGGCGTAGGGATGGATCTCGCAATAGACGCTCGCCTCGCGCAGGCGACGCGCGATCAGCTGGGTCACCTGACTGCCGAAGTCGACAATGAGAACTTTCTGGTGGGTCGGCTGGGTCATGCGAGCGATTCCGGGGAGGGCGTGGAATGGGCGGGGTCTTGGCGGTCTGAAACCGCAATAGCAAGGGCGGCGAGGCCGTCGGCCTCCAGCACGGCGATCAGACGATCCAGCGCCGTCGCCAGGTTCTCGTCCACGTGGTGCAGGGTGGAGGTCCAGTCCTCCAGCGCCTTAAGTTCGGCGCGTCCATCCGACACCCCGCGCAAGGCGACCAGAGGCAGGCCGAAGGTCTGGCAGGCGCGCAACAGGGCGAAGGTCTCCATGTCCACCATATCGGCGTCGATGGCGTCATAGGCCGCCCCGGAGACGACATTCCCGCCGGTGGACAGGCTCGCCGTCGGCACGCCCGGGATCGGGCACGGCAAGGCCATCACGGCGGGGAGGTCCAGCAAGGGCGTCTTGCCCTTCTCGAAGCCGAGCGCGCTGGCGTCCATGTCTCGATAAGAAACCGACGACGCCTGATAGACCGCCGCATGCTCCAGCGTCGGCGAGCCGCACGAGCCCAGCGACAGCACCAGATCGGGCAGGTCTCCCCTCGCCTCCAGCCGCGCCAGTTCGGCGGTCAGGGCGATTGCGCCCTCGACCGGACCGATACCGGTCATCAGCGGCTGGATGCGCGCCTTCAGATGGACACCGTACTCCGCCGGGGCCGCCATGACGCAGAGGACCGACACGTCGCCGTATCGCTCCATGCGCCAGGCCCCGCTCACGAAGCGCGCTCGTACAGGGCGACGAAGAAACCGTCCGTGTTGGTCGAAGCGGGCGACAGACGCAGGCGATGCCCGTCCGCCTTCGCCGCCAGCGTCGCCGCGCCGTCGCCGTTCAGCGCCGCATCCGACAGGGCCGAGGCCACCGTCACCGGCTTGAACTCCGGATGCGCCGCCTCGAAGGCCGCGACCGACGCCTCGTTCTCGCGGCTCAGCATCGAACAGGTCACATAGACCAGACGCCCGCCCGGCTTCACCAGCTGGGACGCCTGCGACAGGATGCGGACCTGCAACGCATGCAAGCGCTCCACCTCCTCGGTCGTCAGACGCCACGCGTCCTCCGGACGCCGCCGCCAGGTGCCCGAGCCGCTGCACGGCGCATCGACGAAGACCACATCGGCCTGACCGTTCAGATCCTCGATCCCGCCGCCGTTCTGGCCCAGCAGGCAGAGGTCCGCCGCCACGCCCGCGCGGGTCAGGCGAGGCCGGATGTTGTCCAGACGCTTCTGCACCACGTCACAGGCGACCAGCGTGCCTTGCGCCTGCATGGCCTGGGCCAGCGCCAGCGTCTTGCCGCCGCCGCCCGCGCAATAGTCCACGACCGTCACGCCCGGCCTGGCGCCGGCCAGCCACGACACGATCTGGCTGCCTTCGTCCTGGATCTCGACATGGCCCTGTTTGAAGGCCTCCAGCGCCTGCACGTTCGGCGGCGGCTCGCTGGGCAGGCGCAGGCCGAAGGTCGAGAACGGCGTCGGCTCGGGCGACAGACCCGCTTCCTTCAGCTCGGCCTCAACATCGGCGGTCGTCGCCAGCAGGCCGTTGACCCGCAGGTCGATCGGCGCGCGCGGCGCCATCAGCTCGCGCGCCTCCTCGGCCCAGCGCTCGCCGTAGGTCGCCTTGAAGTCCTCGACCGCGAACTCGGGCAGGCCCGACGCGACCCAGCCCGGCAGTTCGCCTTCGCCGGCGGCGGTCAGGCGCGAGCGCTCCTGCTTGGACAGCGGACGGGGACCGTAGCCGTCGCCCGAGTGCAGGGCCTCGATCTCGTCCAGCGACAGGCCGTCAATCAGGCTCAGGCTACCGATCACCAGCGCCCGGCCGTCCTCGCGCCCGCCCATGGCCCAAACCAGGCGGCCGCGCGCGCGCAGCACCTTGTAGACCCGGTCGGCGATGGCCCGCCGGTCCTTGGACCCGGCATATCGGTTGGCCGTCCCCCAAGCCTTCAGCACGGTTTCAGCGGGCTGACGCCCCTGGGCGATGCTGTCCAGGATGGAGGCGGCGGCGGCGAGACGGGCGGCTGGGGTCAATTCAGATCTTTCAGACGAACAGGGCGGCGATGACCATCAGCAGTCCGCCGGTGGCGATCAGCCAGACCAGCGAACGAACATAGGGCACGCCGAAGGCGTAGAGCGGGACATAGATCAGCCGCCCGAAGAAATAGAGGTGCGTACCGAGGGCGGTCAGGAAACCGAACTTGCCCTCGATGCTCGCCATGAGGACCGCGCCGATGAACAACGGCAGGGTCTCCAGCAGGTTGTTCTGCGCCCGCTTCAGGCGGCCCGCCAGCTTGCCGGAAGGCTGGGCGTCGCCATCACGCGGGCCCGCGTTCCACTTCCCGCCCAGTTCCGCCGTGCTGGCCATGCCGGCCGCCAGAATCTGGGCGAGCGCCAGAATGAGAGTGAAAGCCAACAGAATGAATTCAGGCGTCATATCCATGGCTTGCACTCCCTTGCTCAGCCCTGACGATAGTTCGGAGCCTCCCGCGTGATCATCACGTCATGGACGTGGCTCTCACGCAGACCGGCGCCGGTGATCCGCACAAAGCGGGCCCGTTCCTGGAAATCCGGAATGGTCCCGGCGCCCACATAGCCCATCGAGGCGCGCAGGCCGCCGACCAGCTGGTGCAGGACGGGGCTGATCGGCCCCTTGTACGGGGTCTGGCCCTCGATGCCCTCCGGCACCAGCTTCTCGGACGACACTTCCTTCTGGAAGTAACGGTCCGCCGAGCCCGCGCCCATGGCGCCGACCGAACCCATGCCGCGGTACGACTTGTAGCTCCGGCCCTGATACAGGAAGACCTCGCCCGGGCTTTCGTCGGTGCCCGCGAACATCGAGCCCATCATGGCCACGTTGGCGCCGGCCGCGATGGCCTTGGCCAGATCGCCCGAATACTTGATGCCGCCGTCGGCGATGACCGAGGCGCCGGTGCCCCTGGCCGCGCGGGCCGAGTCCATCACGGCGGTCAGTTGGGGCACGCCCACGCCCGCGACGATGCGGGTGGTGCAGATCGATCCCGGCCCGATGCCGACCTTCACGGCGTCGGCGCCCGCGTCGATCAGAGCGCGGGTGGCGTCATAGGTCGCCACGTTGCCGGCGATGATCTGCAGGCGGTTGTTCTCGCGCTTGATGCGCTCCACCACGGCGGCGACCGAGGCCGAGTGGCCGTGGGCGGTGTCGATCACCACCACGTCGCAGCCCGCGTCGGCCAGCGCCATCGCCCGCTCGAAGCCGGAATCGCCGACCGTCGAGGCGGCGCCGACCAGCAGGCGGCCCTGCTCGTCCTTGGCGGCGTTCGGGAAGGCCTGCGCCTTCTCGATATCCTTCATGGTGATCAGGCCGACGGCCCGATAATCCTCGTCCACCACGATGACCCGCTCGATCTTGCGGGTCCGCAGCAGTTCGCGGGCCTCGTCGCGGCTGGCGCCCTCGCGCACCGTGATCAGGTCGCCGGTGGTCATCAGCGAGGCGGCGGTGACGTTCAGGTCGCTCTCGAACCGCATGTCGCGGTGGGTCAGCATCCCGACCAGCCTGCCCGTCTTCGGATCGACGACCGGGAAGCCGGTGATCTTCTTGCGCTCGACGATCTGGCGAACCTCGCCGAGCGTCGTCTCGGGGCCGACCGTCACCGGATTGACCACCATGCCGCTTTCATAGCGCTTCACGGCGCGGACCTGATCGGCCTGCTCCTCGATGGTCATGTTCCGGTGCAGCACGCCCAGACCGCCGGCCTGGGCCATGGCGATGGCCAGACGGCTTTCGGTCACCGTGTCCATGGCGGACGACAGCAGCGGGATGTTCAGTCTGATGTCGCGGGTCAGCTGGGTCGAGACATCGACCATCGCCGGCATGAACTCGGACGGGCCGGGTTCGAGCAAAACATCATCGAAGGTGAAGCCTTCGCGTATCTCCATGAGGAGTCTCCGTTTTGCGGGCCGCGTATAACCGCACCGGGGGCGGAACCGCAAGGCCCGAGGCGGGCTATTGGACGGATAAGAAAAATTGCCTTGCGTCGCGAGGCTTTGGCCCCAATCTGTCGATAATGGTTCGCATCTTGTTCAACACGGCCCGCCGCCTTGCGCTCAAGATCGCGAGCTATGGCGTGATGCACCTTCTGGTCGCCATCCTGGTGGCCTTCGCCATCACGCGCGACTGGCGTCTGGCGCTGGCGGTCGGGGTGGTCGAACCCTTTTTCCAGACCATCGCCTATTCGATCCACGACCGCGTCTGGCACCGGATCGAACGTCGCCGCATGCTGTCCGGCGTCGAGGAGGCGTCCGAGGCCGTCACCGCCCGCCTTGGCCTCATGGACCCGGCCGAGCAGACGCGCGCCCACGGTCATCACGGCCACGGCCACCATGGCCACAGTCACGCCCTGCCCCGCTCGCTGAAGCAGATCGCGCTGAAGTCGATGACCTACGGCGCCATGCACTTCACGGTGGCCGTTCTGGTCGCCTTCGCCCTGACGCGGAACATCGGCCTGGCCCTGACCATCGGTCTGGTCGAGCCTCTGGTGCAGACGGTCTTCTTCACCATCCACGACCGCATCTGGACGGCCATCGAAGCCCGCAAGGCCAAGCGGGCCGAGGAACTGGCCCAGGCCTGAGCGCTCCCTCAGGGCCTCAGATTGCCATATGCCGTGCAGCCCCGGCGATGGTCGCCCGGCCGGTTCTCCGTATCGCGGCACATCAGCGACGCCAGCCCCAGATGACCGGCCTCGCGCCGGACCTCCCATACCACCCGATCACCGCGCACGCCCAGCAGGCCGACGTCGGCGATATTGTCCGATCCGTCGCCCAGCTTGACCGCGATCACCGCGAAATCGGGATCGACCGGATCACGATGGATACGAACGCCGCGCCGCCTGCCCACGAAGGCGTCGACCCCGCCCGGCAGGATCGATCCCGGCTCGACCGAATCCAGCAGGGCGCCGCCCTCGCGGTCCGCCCGTGACTCTTCCGCCCGCTGGAACGGCACGAACGGCAGCACGGTCAGCCCGACCATGGCCCAGATGATATCGGTCCCGATGTCGCCGGACCGAGCCGTCTGCTCCGGCAACTGCATGCACAGACTGGTCACCGACAGATCGGCGGGCGACGGCGGGAGGCGCTCCAGCACGCCCAGACCATCCGACAGCGGCAGCCGCCCCATCCCCACCGTCATCGGCGACGGCGGCTGGGGCGCCAGAATCCGGGCTTCGACCGAGTCCCGCGTCGCGGGACTTGCCGGACCGGTGCGGCGCGGAACCGGCATCTCGGGGTAAACCCCGGTCAGCACCCCGTTCTCGAACACGTACCAGCCCCGGCTACGGCGCATCAGTTCGGCGTGGGGATTGGGGTCCGGCTCGTCCGCCAGCGGGGGGACCTCCGGGAAACCCGTCACACACACCCCGCCCCGGGGCCAGGCGCGCTGGAAGCGTTGGGCGGGATAGATATCGACCCGGCGTCCGCCCTCAAGGATGCGCACGGCGTCGGCCTCGACGACCTCGCCCGGCGCGCCGGTCATGAGGCCGACCTCGGCGGGTGTACGTCGCAATAAGTCGGCTACCGGAACGCGCACCGGCGGCAGGGCCGTGGCCTGCATCGCGCCGATCAGGGCCAGGGCAGCGACACTCATCGCTTGTTCAGCGCCACCAGAAACACCTCGGCGCTATCCTTGCGGCTCGATTCCGGCTTCACGTATTTCACCGTCTCGAACTCCTCGCGCAGGCGCGCCAGAACGCCCCCGGCGTCGCCGCCCTGGAAATTCTTTGACACGAAGGCCCCGCCCGGCCGCAGGGTGCGGATGGCGAAGTCGGCGGCGATCTCGATCAGGGCGATGATCTTCAGGTGATCCGTCTTGCGATGGCCGACCGTGTTGTGGGCCATGTCCGACAGCACCAGATCCGGCGGCCCGCCCAGCAGGTCCATCATCTGTTGATCCACGCCCGGATGGGTGAAGTCGGCCTGGATCAGCTCTGCACCCGGAACAGGCTCGATCGGCAGCAGGTCCACGCCCACCACCGCCCTGGCGCCGCGCTTCAGCGCCACCTGCACCCAGCCGCCCGGCGCCGCGCCCAGATCGATCACCCGGCTGCCCGGCCTGATCAGGCGGAAACGGTCGTCGATCTCGATCAGCTTGAACGCCGCGCGCGAGCGCCAGCCCTCGGCCCGCGCCTTCTCGGACCACTTGTCCGACAGCTGGCGCTTGATCCACTGCTGGCTGGACATCGACTTGGTGTCCGCCGTTTTCATCTTGGCGCCCATGCCGCGCCCGGCAGCGGTTCCGCCGGTGGGCGGTTTCACCATTCTGCGGCGTTCGGCGGGCTTTTCGTCTTCACTCATGACACCCACATAGCCGCGACAGCGTTTGCGGGCTATGACCCCGCGACATTTCAAAGGAGCGCGCCCATGGCCGAAACCCTCACCCTCACCCTCGACAACGGCGACGCCCCGGGCGGCGACGTGGTCATCAAGCTGCGCCCGGACCTGGCGCCGAACCACGTCAAGCAGATCACCGAACTGGCGTCGGAAGGCTTCTATGACGGCGTCGTCTTCCACCGCGTGATCCCGGGCTTCATGGCCCAGGGCGGCGATCCGACCGGCACCGGCACCTCGGGCTCCAAGAAGCCGAACCTGAAGCAGGAATTCTCGGCCGAGCCGCACGTCCGCGGCGCCGTGTCGATGGCTCGCACCTCGGACCCGAACTCGGCCAACAGCCAGTTCTTCATCGTCTTCGATGACGCCACCTTCCTGGACCGCCAGTACACCGTCTGGGGCAATGTCATCGAAGGCATGGAGCACGTCGACAACCTGCCCAAGGGCGAGCCGCCGCGCGCTCCGGGCAAGATCGTCAAGGCCACGGTGGCCTGATCATGATCTCCGGTGCGGTTCGCGACGAGCTGATCGCGCGCTACGGCGAACCGCACCGGCGCTATCATGCGATGGCGCATATCGAGGACTGTCTGACCCAGATCAGGGCCTCAACCGACCTCACCGCCGACCAGCGCGACCTGCTGGAGACCGCGATCTGGTTCCACGACGCGATCTACGACCCCACCCGAAATGACAACGAGGCCGCCAGCGCCGATCTGGCGCGCGAACGCCTGTCCGCCGACGGCGCCGATCCGGCCTTCGTCGCCGAGGTCGAACGGCTGATCCTGCTCACCGCCGGCCATTCGGTCAGCGACGGCGACGCGCTGGGCGCCCGTCTCGTCTCCATCGACCTGTCGATCCTCGGCGCCGAGCCCGCCTGCTATGACGCCTACGCCCGCGCCATCCGCGAGGAATACGCCCACGTGCCCGAGCCCTTCTACCGGGCAGGCCGCGCGGCCATCATGACCCGCTTCCTCGACAGCCCCGCGCTGTTCGCCGATCCGGTCTGGGCGGACCGCTACGAGGCGCAGGCGCGTGAGAACATCGCGCGCGAGATCGCTGAACTGATGGGCTGACGCGTCAAAGAAAAAGGCCGCCCCTTCGGACGGCCCCTTCCCTACTCGATCTCCACGACCTCGACCCGCGGTCCGTTCAGGACCAGGGCGATCTCGCCGCGCTTCAGCTTCAGTGCGTCCTCGCCGAACAGCTGACGGCGCCAGCCCTTCAGGGCCTCGACGTTGGCGTTGTCGTCCAGCGCGATCTTCTCCAGATCGGCGACGTTGGCGATCAGCTTGGTGGCCACGCCCGCGTTGTCGCTCTTGGCCTTCAGCAGCACCTTCAGCAGTTCCACCACCGAGGGCGGGGCCGGCTGGTTGTGCGCCGGGCGCTCCAGCTTGGGCGCATGGGCTTCCGGATCGGCCATCACGCGTTTCAGCTCGGCGATCAGCTCCAGACCCAGCCGCGACGCGCCGAAGCCCTTGGGGACCGAACGCAGGCGGTTGAAGGCGTCGGGGTCGGTCGGCGCCTGCGCCGCGATCTCATCGATGGCCTCGTCCTTCAGGATGCGACCGCGCGGCTGGTCCCGCTCCTGCGCCGCCCGCTCACGCCAGACGGCGGTGGCGACGAAGGGCGCCAGATATTTGGCCGAGAACTTCTTCGGCTTCAGGCGCTTCCACGCCTTCTCCGGGTCGGTGTCGTACAGGGCCGGGTCGGTCAGGTCGCCCATCTCGGCCATCACCCAATCCAGACGGCCATCCTTCTGCAGTCGGTCGCGCAGCTTGGGATACAGGGCCGCCAGATGGGTCACATCGCCCAGCGCATAGACCAGTTGCGCCTCAGACAACGGACGGCGCGCCCAGTCCGTGAAGCGGCTGCCCTTGTCGACTTCCTGACGCAGCATCTGGCGAACCAGCGCCTCATAGCTGACCTGATCGCCGAAGCCGGCGGCCATGGCGGCCACCTGGGTGTCGAACATCGGCTTGGGCATGGCGCCCAGCTTGGCGAAAATCTCCACGTCCTGACGGGCGGCGTGGAAGACCTTCAGAATCGATTCGTCGCGCAGCAGCTCAAGGAAGGGCTCCAGATCCAGCCCCTCGGCCAGCGGATCAATGATCGCGGCGTCGGTCGGCGAGGCGGCCTGAATCAGGCACAGCTTGGGCCAGTACGTCGTCTCCCGCATGAATTCGGTGTCGACGGTGATGAAGGGCTCGGAGGCCAGACGCGCGCAGAACTCGCGCAGCGCCTCGGTGGTGGTGATCGGCGTCATTCGGATGCTATAGCCCCGCGCAATGCGGTTGTGGCAAGAGCCGCGACATATTTCCGCCCACTGATTCAGGCCCGTGACCGATGAGCGACACCCCCGAAAGCCTCAAGAACGGCCTGACCTATGCGGATGCGGGGGTCGACATCGACGCCGGGGAGATGCTGGTCGAGCACATCAAGCCGCTGGCGAAGTCCACGGCGCGCCCGGGTTCGGAGCCCTCGCTGGGCGGTTTCGGCGCCCTGTTCGACCTCAAGGCCGCCGGTTTTGAAGACCCGCTGATCGTCACCACCACGGACGGCGTGGGCACCAAGCTGAAGATCGCCATCGAAACCGGCCGCCACGACGGCGTCGGCGTCGATCTGGTCGCCATGTGCGTCAACGACCTGCTGGCCCAGGGCGCCGAGCCCCTGCTGTTCCTCGACTATTACGCCACCGGCAAGCTTGAAATCGACGCCGCCCGTCGCGTCGTCGCGGGCATCGCCGAAGGCTGCCGTCAGGCCGGAGCCGCCCTCGTCGGCGGCGAGACCGCCGAAATGCCCGGCATGTATCAGGGCGGCGACTATGACCTCGCGGGCTTCTCGCTCGGCGCCGTCGAGCGCGGTCAGGCCCTGCCTTGGCTGGACCGCCAGCAGGCGGGCGACCTGATCATCGGCATCGGCTCTTCAGGTCCGCACTCCAACGGCTATTCGCTGATCCGCAAGGTGGTCGAGAAGTCGGGCCTGTCGTGGGCCGACGACGCGCCCTTCGCCAAGGACCGCTCGCTGGCCCAGGCCCTGATGGAGCCGACCCGCATCTATGTGAAGTCCGTCCTGCCGATCATGAAGGCCGGTCTGGTCAAGGGCGCGGCCCACATCACCGGCGGCGGCCTGATCGAGAATCCGCCCCGCTGCATCGCCGAGGCCCTTCAGGCCCGCTTCGACTGGGACGCCTGGCCGATGCCGCACGTCTTCCAGTGGCTGGGTCAGGTCGGCGGAATTTCGGATCACGAACTGCGCCGCACCTTCAATTGCGGCGTCGGCTTCATCCTGATCGTATCGCCCGAAAACGCCGAGCCGGTGCTGGCCGCCCTGCTCAACGCGGGCGAGGTCGCCTTCGTCTGCGGCCAGCTGGAAGCGGCCTAAAGGCCGCTACTCCTCGGTGCTGGTGTAGGTCACGCGAACCACGGTCGCGCGGCCTTCCGCCTGACGCACCGACACGGTCACGGCGCCCTTGGTCCACAGCGCCCGGTTGGCGGACGTCGTCGGCTCGGCGACAAAGCCCGCCTGCTCCAGCGGACGGCGCACCGCGCCGCGCGCCGAAGCGAAGTCGATGGTGCGTCCCTGAAGCGTGCACGCCCGCAGGACTTCGCCATCGTCGTCGCCTTCGTCGTCGGCCAGTTGAAGCATGTATTTCGCGATCCGGTCGCCACCGCTCCGGGTCACCGCGTCGCCGGACTCCATCTCCACGACCGGCCCTTCCTCGCTCACCACGGTGAAGCCCAGGAACTCGGCCGGCGCCCTGTCCTTCTCGCCGCCGACGAACGGCAGGCAGACGTTGACCAGCACGTCCCGCGTCAGATCATCACCCTGCAACGGCGGGCTGAACAGGGCGGCGGCGAACAGGGCGGCAAGCATGTGGTGAACTCCCCTCGAAACAATCGGCGCCACTGTTTCCGAGCGAACGTCGCGACGCAAGCGCCTGATCGCGAACGCCCCGCCGTTGACCCGGCCGGGCCGGGGCGGCATTCCTCCCCTCCCTCCCCGAGGCTGGCCCGATGACCGAATCTCCGCCGCGCCGTACCCGCGTCGCCGTCCTGATTTCAGGCGCGGGCTCCAACATGGCCGCCCTGATAGAGGCGTCCCGCAAGCCCGGGGCGCCGTTCGAGATCGCCCTGGTCCTGTCCAACCGCCCCACCGCGGGCGGGCTCGCCATCGCTGAGGCGCAGGGCGTTCCCACCGTCGTCGTCAATCACCGTCTCCATGGTCAGGACCGCGAGGCGCATGAGCGCGCCATCGACGCCGTCCTGATGGAGCATGCGATCGATGTGGTTGCGCTGGCCGGCTACATGCGTCTGCTGACGCCCTTCCTCGTGCGTCTGTGGGCGGCGCGGATGATCAACATCCATCCCAGCCTGCTTCCCAAATACCCGGGGCTGGACACCCATGCCCGCGCCATTGAGGCCGGGGACGCCGAGGCCGGCTGCACCGTCCATCTGGTCACCGAGGGCGTCGACGAAGGTCCCATCCTGGATCAGGAGTTCGTGCCGATCCTGCCGATGGACACCCCCGAAAGCCTGGCCGCGCGGGTGCTGGCCGCCGAACACAAACTCTATCCTCGCGCCCTGACCGCCTTCTGCCGGGCGCTCTGCTAGGACCGCCCGTCCGCCCGGCGCGCCGCGCGTTCCGCCACGGCCGTCAGGACCGTCAGCAGCCCCGTCACGGCGGCCGCGCCCCACAGCGCCATGACCCCGGCCTTCAGAAAGGCCAGCGCGCCCAGCGCACCGCCGGTCGCCAGCCCGAGCCAGAGCAAAAGGAAGGGCAGCCAGTCCCACCGCGCGCCGCCATGCAGCGCCGTGGCGATCCTCTGCCCCATGCGAACGAGGGTTCCGGTCATATAGGTCAGGCCCAGTCCGACATCGCCCTCGCGCTGGAAGACCGCATTCTCCACCCCCATCGCCATGACCACGAAGACCATGCCGACGTGCGGCCGACCGAGGCCGCACAGGGCCGCCCCTGAGATCAGCAACAGCGTCTCGGTCGCCAGCACAAGGGATCGACGCTCCTCGCCGAACCGGCGCGCCACCGTGCCCCCCAGCACCACGCCCGCCACGAACAGCCCGATCAGCATCAGGGCCATGCCCGCCTGCGCCGGATCGCCGGAGGCCAGGCCCACGCCCAGCCGGGTCGAGTTCCCGCTCATGAAGGAGACGAAGAAGCCGCCCAGCGTCATGAAGCCGATGGCGTCGACATAGCCCGCCAGCGCCGAAAGGCTTGCCCCCAGCAACACGCCCCTTTTGCCGTAGTGCTTCATGGCGTGCCCGAACGGCCCAATTGAAAACGGCCGGATCGTCTCCGATCCGGCCGCTGCATTTCAAGATGCCGGGCTGAAATCAGCCGACAATCTGATCTTCGGTGAAGAACTGGGCGATCTCGATGGCGGCGTTCTCCTGCGAGTCCGAACCGTGGACCGAGTTTTCACCGATCGACAGGGCGAACTGCTTGCGGATGGTGCCTTCGGCGGCCTGTTCCGGGTTGGTGGCGCCCATGACTTCACGGTAGGCGGCGACGGCGTTCGGGCCTTCCAGCACCTGAACGACGACCGGCTCGGCGGTCATTTGCTCGACCAGCTCGCCGTAGAACGGGCGCTCGGCGTGCACTTCGTAGAATTTCTTGGCCTGATCGGTCGACAGCTTGACGCGACGCTGGGCGACGATGCGCAGGCCGGCGCCTTCGATCACGGCGTTGATCGCGCCGGTCAGGTTGCGGCGGGTGGCGTCCGGCTTGATGATCGAGAAGGTACGTTCGGTCATGGGATGACTTCTGGTTTGGGAGATTGAAGGTCGCGGGCTTATAGACGCGCGCTCCCCGGTTTCCAACCGCCTCACAATTTTGCCTCTATCGCTGACCGATCCCCGGTCGTTCGGCGTCGGGGGCGCGCCCGAGTTCTGGACTATGCTGCAGATCAATCGCCTGACCCTCAACGCCTGGGGCCGTTCGTTCCTCGACGACGCCTCCGTCAGCCTGCCGCCCGGCGCCAAGGTCGGCCTGGTCGGCCGCAACGGCATCGGCAAGTCGACCCTGTTCAAGGTCATCCTCGGTGAACTGGTCGCGGGCGGCGATGAAGTCAGCCTGCCCAAGACCGCCCGTATCGGCTCGGTCGATCAGGAGCACCCGGCCACGCCCGTTTCCGTGCTGGAGACGATTCTCGAGGCCGACGTCGAACGCCACGAGCTGCTGACCCGCCTCGAAACCGCCGAGCCCGAGGAAATGGGCGAAATCTGGGGTCGTCTGATCGAGATCGACGCCGACGCCGCCCCGGCCAGGGCCTCCGAAATCCTCGTCGGCCTCGGCTTCTCGCAGGAAGACATCCATCGCCCCATGGCCCATTTCTCGGGCGGGTGGCGGATGCGCGTCGCTCTGGCTGCGGCCCTGTTCGCCGAGCCGGACATGCTGCTGCTCGACGAACCGACCAACTATCTCGATCTGGAAGGCGCCCTGTGGCTTGAGGCCCGCCTGAAGAAATATCCGGCGACGGCGCTGATCATCTCGCACGACCGCGAGATGCTGAACGAGGTCTGCACCCACATCCTGCACCTGTCGAACCGCAAGCTGGACCTCTACACCGGCAACTACGACACCTTCGAAAAGACCCGGGCCGAGAAGCTGCGCCTGATGGCCGCGACCCAGTCCAAGCAGGAGGCCGAGCGCGCCCACCTTCAGAAATTCATCGACCGCTTCAAGGCCAAGGCTTCCAAGGCCACCCAGGCCCAGTCGCGCGTCAAGAAGCTGGAAAAGATGGAGCGGATCGAGCTGCCGCCAGAGGAGCGCGTCGCCCCCTTCGTCCTGCCGTCGCCCGAACGCCCCCTGCCCCCGCCGCTGATCCGGCTGGAGCGGGCCAATGTGGGCTATGAGCCCGGCAAGCCGATCCTGAAGAACCTCAACCTGCGCATGGACCTGGACGACCGGATCGGCCTGCTGGGCGTCAACGGCGCGGGCAAGTCGACCTTCGCCAAACTCATCGCGAAAGCACTGACGGTCGAGACCGGCGAGTTCCACCGCGACGGCAAGATGCGCGTGGGCTGGTTCCACCAGCACCAGATCGAGGCCATGGACCCGACCGACACGCCGCTGGAGATCATCCGCCGGGCCATGCCGGAAGCTTCCGAATCCAGCCGCCGGTCGAAGCTGGCCCAGTTCGGCCTGCCCTTCCAGAAGCAGGAAACCACGGTCGCCAGCCTGTCGGGCGGCGAGCGCGCCCGCCTGCTGCTCAATCTGGTGGCGATGGACTCGCCCCACATCCTGATCCTCGACGAACCGACCAACCACCTCGACATCGACAGCCGCCGGGCCCTGCTCGACGCACTGAACGAGTACACCGGCGCCGTCATTCTCATCACCCACGACCGCTCGCTGATGGAGCTGGTCGCCGACCGCCTGTGGCTCGCCGCCGACGGCACGGTGACCCCGTTCGAGGGCGACATGGACGACTACGCCAAATTTGTCCTGGACCGCGCCAAACAGGCCGGGATGAAGCCGTCACAGGTCAAGCATGAGCCGGTGGCCGAAGCCGCGCCGGCCGCAAGCACCTCCGCCCCTCAAGCAGCGAGCGGCCGCGCCGCGAGCGATAGGGGCCAAAAGAAAGGCGGACCGTCGCCGTCCACCCTGCGTCACGCGGTGAAAAAGGCCGAGGAGCGCATGACCCAGCTCGCCGCCGACCTCTCGCGCCTCGACGACGACCTCGCCAACGCCGCCGCCAACGATCCGAAGAAGCTCGAAGGCCTCAGCCGCTCCCGCGCCAAAACCCAGGCCGACCTCGACGCCGCCGAGGCCGCATGGATTGAGGCCGAGGAAGCCCTGGCCGAGGCCACCGCATGACACCCATCAGGTTCAGCCGCGAGGAGATCACCGCCATCGCCGCGAAACTGCGTCCCTATTTCCGGGACGAGTTCGACGTCGACTTGCGCGACCTCCCGGCTGAAATGCTGGTCGACTTCCTCGCCCGCGAAATCGGCCCCTTCTTCTACAACCGCGCCCTCTATGACGCGCAGGCCATCGTAAAGAAGAAGGCCGACGACATCGCCGAAGCCATCGCCGGGCTGGAGCGCGGCTAGACCTTTCCCTACCCATCTCCGATGGGGAGAAGACTGTTATGTTCAGCGAACGCGAATCCCCCGACGCTCCGGCGCCCTCAAGGAGTTGTCCATGATCCGCCCCATCCTGATCGCCGCTGCCCTGTTCGCCGCTGCCCTGTTCGCCGCTACCCCGGCCCTCGCCCAGGAGCCCGCGCCGCGTCACTACCGACTGGACGTGTCGGTCGTGCGCAACGGCGTCGAGGTCGTGTCGACCCACACCCAGATCATGGAGAACGCCCCGGCCAGCGCATCGGCGACCCTCGGCGACACCACCTATGAGTTCGAGGCCAATCTGTTCACCGTCCAGGGCGACGGCGCCGACGCCCAGATGATGGTCGAGGCCAATCTGGCCCGGAACGAGACCCGGATCGCCGCCCCGCGCCTGACCTTCCTGCGCGGCGAAATGGCCGAAATCGCCATCGGCGACGAGGCGGGTGACATCCTGAAAATGTCGATCATGCCTGTTCCCGCCGCCGACTGACCGGCCCGCGTCTCCTCCCCATCTGCGATGGCGCGGAGACGCGTCACCGGCCCTACGACTGCCCCTGCTGCATATAGGTTTCCTCATAGGGCTGGACCACGACCCAGCCCTCGCCCTGGAACTTCATCTGGATGCTCTCGCCCGAGCCCCGGCCGACGAAGGTCTTCAGCGAGATGTCCGTGGCGATCTCCGGCGACAGGCCGCCGGACCAGGCCACCGTCGCGTTCGGATCGGTGAAGATCGGCCCGGTCTCGTGGCTGACCTTGAGGATCAGCGGGTCATAGTGGCTGGTGATCGCCACGATGCCGCTGCCACTCAGCTTCACATTGAACAGACCGCCGGACATCATCCCGGCCACCCGCTTCATCATGGTGATCTGGTTGCTGACGCCGGTTTCCAGCGCCAGCACGTCGTTTCCGTTGGCGAAGATGGTCTCGTTGTCGAGGCGCAGCAGGGTGATCTTCTTGCCGGTGTCGGCCAGATAGACGCGCCCCTGCCCCTCCACCTTCATCAGCACCATGCCCTCGCCACTGACGGCCTTCTTCAGCAGATTGCCGAGGCCCTGCTCCATCAGGCCCTGACGGGTGAATTTCACCGAGCCGGTGCGGGCCACCATCGCGCCCGCCTTGGCCCAGATCGCGCCGTTCAGCTTCACCTCCAGCAGATACTGGCTCTCCAGCTCAAAGGCTTCAGGGCTGACGTCCTTCTCCTTGTAGGCGGCGACGAACTCGGCGACGGTCTTGACCGGCATGGGAACCTCGAAGGGGGGTTTTCGGAAGCCGCGAGGCTGGGCGGGTATCCGTCGCGGCGCAAGCCGTTTGACCACCCGCCCTCGTCTTTTCCACGGACCTGACGTCCCTATTCCGGGTTGTCCGCGAGCGGCGTCGCCCCCAGCGCCAGCCGCGTCGCCTCCGCCTCGGCCAGCAGGGCCGCGCGTTTGGCTTCGCCGAAACCGTCCAGCGTCCGGTAGGGCATGGCCAGCCGGATATTGTCGCGCAGCCGCCCCCGGTTCCGCTCAAGGAACCCCCAGTACAGCCGGTTGAAGGGACAGGCGCCGTCGCCGGACCTGCCCTTCACGTCATAGCGGCAGGCCCCGCAGTAGTCGCTCATCCGGTTGATGTAGGCCCCTGACGCCGCATACGGCTTCGACCCAACGATCCCCCCGTCGGCGAAGGTCGCCATGCCCCGCGTATTGGGCATCTCCACCCACTCATAGGCGTCGGCGTAGACGGTCATGTACCAGTCATCCACCGCGTCCGGATGCACCCCCAGCATCATGGCCAGATTGCCCGTGACCATCAGCCGCTGGATATGGTGGGCATAGGCGTTGTCGCGGCTGGTCGCGACAACGTCGGCCACACAGGCCATGTCCGTCTCGCCCGACCAGAAGAACCACGGCAGGGCGCGGTCGGCGTCCAGGAAGTTGCGCCGTCCGTACTCCGGCGACTTCAGCCAGTAGACGCCGCGCACGAACTCCCGCCAGCCGAGGATCTGCCGGATGAAGCCCTCGACCGCATTCAGGGGCGCGGCCCCGGCGGCATACACCGCCTCGGCCCGGCGGCAGACGTCCAGCGGGTCCAGCAGGCCCAGGTTGATCGCGGTCGAGATCAGCCCGTGCCACATCCACGGCTGCCCCTCCGCCATCGCGTCCTGCCAGTCGCCGAAGCCCGGCAGGATGCGCGTCAGAAAGTCCTCCAGCACCGCCTCGGCGTCCGCGACCGTCACCGGCCAGCCGAACCCCTCCAGCGTCCCGAAATGCGCCGGGAACAGCCGCTCCACGTCCGCAATGGCCTCGCGCGTCATCGCGGACGGCGGCGTCTTCAGCCGCTCCGGCGGTCGCACGCCCTTGGCCGGCTTACGGCGGTTCTCCGTGTCATAGTTCCAGCGACCGCCCTCAGGCTCCGCGCCGTGCATCAGCAGCCCGGTCTCGCGCCGCATCTCGCGATAGAAATACTCCATCCGCAGTTCGCGCTTGTTCGCCGCCCAGCGCCGGAACCGGTCGTGTGAGCAGATGAACCGCCGGTCCTCGCGGACCTCGACCGGCACGCCCGCCGTCGCCGCGAACGCCTCCAGCGCCCCGGCCAGCCGCACCTCGCCGCATTCGGTCAGCACCACCCGCTCGAAGTCCCCGCCCTCCAGCGCGCGCGCCAGCTCCCCGACGATGGAGTGGCTGTTGTCCGGCGCGTCGATCCGCACATAGCGCACGCTCACGCCCCGCCCCTCCAGCCGCGCCGCATGGGCCCGCATGGCGGCGAAGGTCAGGGCGATCTTCTGCTTGTGGTGCCGCACATAGGTGGCTTCCTCGCGCACCTCGGCCATCAGCACCACGTCCCGGGCGGCGTCCAGATCGGCCAGCCCCGCCAGCCCGTCCGACAGCTGGTCTCCCAGCACCAGTCTCAGGGTCGCGCCACGCCGGGCCGGGTCGGGGTTCGTCATCGCCATGCCCTGTCTCTAGGCGCCTCCGCCCCCGGTCGCCAAGGCCCGCGCCCCTTCTTCCCTTTCCCGGATCAGGCCATACTTGCGAATCCATGCCCATCCGTCGCCTCCCCCCCGAGACCGTCAATCGCATCGCCGCCGGCGAGGTGGTCGAACGCCCGGCCAGCGCCATCAAGGAGCTGGTCGAGAACGCGCTGGACGCGGGCAGCACCCGTATCGAGATCCAGGCGGACGGCGGAGGCCTGTCGCGCATCCTCATCGCCGACGACGGTCACGGCATGGCCCCGGACCAGCTGGCCCTGTGCGTCGAGCGCCACGCCACCTCCAAGCTGGAACCCGACGACGCGGGCGACGTGGACCTGCTGCGCATCCACACCCTGGGCTTCCGGGGCGAGGCCCTGCCCTCCATCGGCTCGGTCGCCCGCCTGACCATCACCAGCCGCCCCCGTGAAGGCGGCGACGCCCACCAGATCACCGTCGAGGGCGGCGACCAGAAACCTGTCGCCCCCGCCGGCTTCCCCGGCCCGCACGGCGCCCGCGTCGAGGTCCGCGACCTCTTCTACGCCACCCCCGCCCGGCTGAAGTTCATGAAGTCCGAGCGCTCGGAGGCCATGGCCATCTCGGAGGAGATCAAACGCCAGGCCATGGCGCATGAGGATGTCGCCTTCACCCTCGATCTCGACGGCAAGACCGTCCTGCGCCTGCCCGCCGAACACCCCGGCGACCACGGTCGGTTGAAGCGCCTCGCCGCCCTGCTGGGCCGGGATTTCGAGGCCAACGCCCTGCTGATTGATCAGGAGCGCGACGGCGTCCGGCTGACCGGCTACGCGGGCCTGCCCACCTACAGCCGGGGCAACGCCGCCCACCAGTATCTGTTCGTCAACGGCCGCCCGGTGAAGGACCGCCTGCTGCAAGGCGCCCTGCGCGGCGCCTACGCCGACTTCCTCGCCCGCGACCGGCACCCGGCGGCGGTCCTCTTCCTCGACATCGACCCGCTCTATGTCGATGTGAACGTCCACCCGGCCAAGGCCGAGGTCCGCTTCCGCGATCCCGCCCTCGTGCGCGGCCTGATCGTCGGCGCCCTGCGCCACGCCCTCGCCGCCGCCGGCCACCGCGCCAGCACCACAGTCGCCGCCGACGCCCTCTCAGGCTTCCGCGCCCACGAAGGCGTGACCGCGCCGGGTGTGGGGAGTGGGGCATGGGGTGTGGGGTCGGGCGGCGGAAACGCCTCCGGCTACAGCGGCTGGCAAGCCTGGGCCGCCCCCGCCACCCAGACCGCCCAGATCCTCCCCGGCCTCAACGACCGCAGCGCCCGCGTCGAGACCTTCGACACACCCCACACCCTGCACCCCACGCCCTACACGCCCGGCGCGCCCCACACCCCACACCCCACACCCGACCCCCTCGACTTCCCCCTCGGCGCCGCCCGCGCCCAGCTGCACGGCACCTATATCGTCGCCCAGACCCGCGACGGGCTGGTCGTGGTCGACCAGCACGCGGCGCACGAGCGGCTGGTCTATGAGCGGATGAAGTCCCAGATGGCCGAGGGGGCCGTCACCCGTCAGGCCCTGCTGGCGCCCGAGGTGGTCGAGCTGGACCCCGCCGAGGCCGACCGCGTCGCCGCCCGCGCCGAGGAGCTGGCCGAGCTGGGCCTGATCGTCGAAGCCTTCGGCGGCGGCGCCGTCCTGGTCCGCGAGACCCCCGCCCTGCTGGGCGACACCGACGTTCAGGGCCTGATCCGCGACATCGCCGACGACCTCGCCGAACACGGCGCCGCCCTGTCGCTCAAGGAGCGCATGGCCGAAGTCTGCGGCACCATGGCCTGCCACGGCTCCGTCCGCGCGGGCCGCGTCCTCAGCGCCCCCGAAATGAACGCCCTCCTCCGCCAGATGGAAGCCACCCCACACTCAGGCCAGTGCAACCACGGTCGGCCGACCTATGTGGAGCTAAAGCTGGGCGATCTGGAGAAGCTGTTCGGGCGGCGGTGAGACAACGGCGATTTGCCAGTTTCCCGTAAAAGTCATACCCATTGCCTAGAATCACTGAAGCAATGGACTCTACGGAACCGCTACATGCCCGCCGCTATTGGTTTGAGATTTTACAAGATTTTTGCAAAACGCTTGCGTGGAAAATACGATGAAATCGCAACCGCTAGCGATCTCTCGGTGACCATACCTGACTATCTGTCCAACTTCGTAGACAGCCATTCCGAAGATGACACGGTTGCAGACGCTGAGAAGGAGCGTAGCTATTATTTCGTGCCTGCCGAAAATTACGGGATAGGCAGCATCCGAGGTCACGTGCACTACGGAACTTTCGGTTTCGAAAGCAAAATTAAAAAATACAAATCCAAGGCTGTGGCTTACAAGAGAGCTAGCAGCGACACCGAAGAAATAGCGCTCTATTTTGACATTTGGTGCGTTCCGAAAGAAGATTTCGCAATTTTGGCGTTACAATCTTTTGGAGGACGATCATGCGTTCATCTTGTTTTACATGACATGCAGATCGAATTTGAGAAAGCCAACAAAGATTTTAGGCTTCACGCACACAAACTTATGGGCAACGATTCGCCCATAACCCTGTACGGTGACGCTCCCGTTAAGAAGTTAAAGCTCACTAAGCACAATGCACAGAGCGATAGCTTCGGCAGTTACCGCCCCGGAAAGCCACCGCGGCCGGTCGATATTGAGATTTCCTACAAAGCGAAACGCGGCGGAGCGCTCGGTAGCCTTCGGGACATGGGCGGCGTACTGAACGAAAACGACAAGGGCATTATCGTTTTCGAAGGTGGCGAGTTCGACGAAGTGGTAGCGGAAGTGATGATTGGTAATAGGCGTCGCCCCGTCGGCCTAATCGGAGCTAACTCCGAGACAGGTGCCATCGACGTCTCAGAATCCATCACTTACGGGGCCGACGGCCACCCCACGCTCGACAGCATAAAAAAACAATCAAATCTAATAATCCAAGATTTCTATAAGCGCTTAAAGAGCATTTAGGATGAAAATAGATATTATTCCGATAATAAAAGATCACATCGAAACGCTTCGAGACGACCGAAGCGGACGGTACTCATTCAACGATTTCGCGTTGTTTTACGGAGCCCCTTTGGTCGGAGGAGCATCAATAGCTTACAGCTCAATAAAATTTGATTCCAACTTTTACAATGTATCAATAACATTTTTTGGAATATTTATAGCATTACTGCTAAATGTTCAGGTTGCTGTATTTGGTATATTTCAAAGAAAATGGGAGAAACCTGAAGATGAAAACCTAGCCGAGATACAAAAATCCAAGCTGGAGCAACGCAGAAGTTTATTGGGCGAGCTAAATTCAAATTTGTCCTACTTAATATTGATCAGCTGCTTTTCTTTAGTTACTTTCTTAGTTTTTTTTGTTTTTCCTTTTCGTGGTTCATTTTCATCAGTTATTTCGTGCGTGCTATACGGTCACTTTGTTCTGACGCTGATGATGTCAGTAAAGCGAGCGCACACCTTGTTTCAGATGGAGTACGAAGGACATTGCTGATCGAGTAAAGCAACATAATACATTCCATCCTCTTCGCCTGCCTCGGCAACCTCTGTCGCTCGCCGCTCACCGAGGTTGCCCTGCGCGCTAAAGCCACCCGGCTCCGGCTTGAGCTGATCGTCGAATTCACCGGGAACGGGAACTGCATGCGGGCGAGTTGCCGAATAAGCGGGCCATCGCGGTGACCGCGCCCCGTCCCACCAGCAGCACGACGACCGCCCCTCCCCCTCACACCCCCCGATCCGCCAGCATCGCCAGTTCCTCATAGATCGCGTCACCCGACCGGCTCTCGGCATTCCGCCAGTTGGTGGCGGTGGCGGGGTTCACCAGCATCCCGTCGGCCGTCAGGACCAGCACATTGGGCAGGCCGGGCAGTTCCGGCAGGCCGAACCGGCGGGCGATGGCGAGGTTGTGGCCGTCGCCGGTGCGGGGCATGCCGATGTTGACGAACACCAGCTCGTATTTGCGCTCGATCAGGGCGGCGAAGCGTTCGGTCTCCAGCCAGCCGGCCAGGGTGCGGCTGTCGCTGCACCAGTTGGCGCCCATGACCAGCAGGACCCGCTTGCCGGACGCCCGGGCGCGCTCCAGCGCCGCATCCACGTCGCCCATCGCATTGTCGCTGACCAGATAGGCGCGCGCCTGCGGCCGGGGCGCTTCCGGCGGCGTCAACGCGACCGCCGCCACGGGCGCAGCAGGGGCGACCGGCCCGGAGGTGGTGGCGCAACCGGCCAGAGCGCTCGCGACCACGAGCAACGACACGACAGTTCTCATTTTCAGCATCCCCCCGCCGGCCTCATCGCCCGCGTCCGGCCCGCTTCTCCGACACTTTCGCGACGCGCTCAACAGCGTTCGCCACCGGCCCCGGAACCGTTCAGACTGCGCGGCCCATCCCGCCCCCAGGTCGCCCCCCATGCCCTCCATCCTCTTCGTCTGCCTCGGCAACATCTGTCGCTCGCCGCTGGCGGAGGGCGCCCTGCGCGCGGAGGCGGCCCGGCTCGGGTTCGACCTGATCGTGGACTCCGCCGGGACCGGAAACTGGCACGCGGGCGAGGCGCCGGATGAGCGGGCGCAGCGCACCGCGCTGAAGCATGGCGTCGACATCTCGGCCCTGCGCGCGCGGCAGGTGACCAAGGGCGACTTCCGCCGCTTCACCCACATCATCGCGCTGGACCATGAGAACCTGTCCAACCTGCGCAAGCTGGCCCCGTCAGACTCGACCGCCGAACTCAGCCTGCTGCTGGACCACGTCCCCGGCCGCGAGGGTCAGGCCGTCACCGACCCCTGGTTCGGCGACGAGGCCGGGTTCGAGGTCACATGGGACGAGGTCGAGGCGGCGGCGCGGGGACTGGCGGCACAGCTTCGGGCGCTCTGAGCGTCACTTTTGGGGGTGTGGGGTGTCGGGTGTGGGCATGCCCCGGCGTCCCGCCAATCCCCACTGCCCACTGCCCACTGCCTACTGCCTACCCGACACCCCACACCCCATCCCCTACGCCCCAAACCGCTCCACCACTCCCGTCGCCGCGCCGCCGGACACGACCGAGCCCCCGGCGATCGCATAGACCGCCCCGTCCACCGACGCCGCCGCCAGCCCGTGCCGGGGCGTCTTCATGTCCGGTCCCGCCGTCCACGCATCGCGCGCCGGGTCATAGAGCCAGGTCTCGGCGAACACGCCGCCGCCCCCTCCCCCGCTGTTTCTGGGGGCGAACCACTCCCCGCCGAACGCCACCAGCTTCCCGCCCGCTTCCGCCATAGCCAGCCCGCCGCCGACCTGATTGTTCTGCGCATGGGAGCGCGGGATCGGCGCCAAGGTGTCCCAGCGATCCGCCGCCGGGTCATAGCGATCCAGCCGCCCCGTCCCGCCGCCGCTGACCGTGCGTCCTCCAGCCACCCAGATCGCGCCGTCCAGCACCGCCGCCGCCGCGCTGTTGCGGGCCATCGGGCACGGCCGCGCCGTCTCCCAGCGTCCGTCCACCCGCACCAGATGCCGGTCGGTGTCGGCCTGCTCGTTCCAGCGGGCGTTGGCCGCGCCCGCCGGCGTCCGCCCGGTGATCAGGTGCAGCCGGTCGCCCACCCCCAGCCCCACCGCCTCGGCCTGCGGCGTCGGCAGGCCCGGCGCCTCGACCCAGCCGCCGTCCGTCAGCGTCCACGCCGTCGTCGTATTGACCCAGTCCCCGGCCCCGGTCCGCGCATAACCGCCGACGATGTTCAGCTTCCCGTCCGCGACCACCACCATCGGGTGATGCCGGGCCTCGGGCAGGCGCGGCAGCTCGCTCCACGCATCCGCCGCCGGATCATAGGCGGCCACGCGATCCTCGACATGCAGCCCGCCCTGCCGCTGCACCAGACCGCCCGCCGTGACGATCTTCCCGTCCCACACCGCCGCATAGATCTCCTGCACGATCCACGGCAGGGACGCGCGGCTGGTCCAGCCGCCCGGAGGCGCGGCCCGCGCGCGAGCCGCCAAGGGGGTTGTCAGGGGAACGAGGCCGAGTGCGGCTCCGGCGGCGATCAGGGTGCGGCGGTCGGGATGGGTCATGGGGTCAGACTGACACGGCTTCGCGCACGTTCGCCACCTTCCCTCTCTTCCGCTCATCCTCGGGAGGGCGCGCCACGGCGCCTGGGTGTGGGGTGTGGGGTGTCGGCATGCCCCACGGCGTTCCGCTCATCCCTACTCCCTACTCCCTACTCCCTACTCCCTACTCCCTACTCCCTACTCCCCACACCCCACACCCCACACCCCACACCCTCAAAAATTGCGCGCGTCCGATCCGTACGACCAAATTTGACGTACCGGCGGTTTATCGTGCGCGAATGACCGACGCTTATCGCATCCGCCCCGTCCGAACCTGGCTTCTCGCGCGCGACGCCTATCTCGGCGGCCTGACCGCCGAAACCGTGTGCCGCATGTACGATCTGGGCCTGTCCGCCTTCCGGCGCCGCGCCCGCAAATACAGCTGGCGGCGCATGGACAATGTCGGCGACCCCGCCTCCGAACGGGACCGCTCCATCTATGACGATGTGGAGGTCGAGGAGCAGATCGAGACCGCCCGCCTGCGCTTTCTCCAGACGCTGGAGCAGGGCAAGGCGCTGGAAGCCCTGCGCTGGCGCAAGCTCTGGGGGGAGTTGCGGACCGAGTCCGCCGCCTTTGATGCAGCCTTCTTCAGGGACATGACCCCGGAGGAGATCAGCGCCTTTCATGCCTCACCGCACGAGTACGAGGACGAGGACACCGAAGAAGACGCGGCCCTGCTCAGTGCGCCCCGGCGTGACGTCCATGACGAGGACTGAGCCGGGAAATGTCCACTAAAGTGCACTCAAAAAATAATTGAGTGCACTCAGCCCCCGGTTGGCAGGGCCCTGAGGAACAGAACCCGCGCCGCGCCGTAGTCGCGGGCGTCCAGCCGTTCGTAGCCCGGGGTCTCGATCTCCGGCTCGTCCGAGCCGCGCTCGAACACCACGGTGGCGCCGGGCTTCAGCCAGTTGCCTTCCAGCAGCCGGGCCAGCGTCTGCTCCCCCAGACCCTTGCGGTAGGGCGGGTCGAGGAAGGCGATGTCGAAGGCCTCGCCCGCCGAGCCGGGACGGACGCCCAGATCGGTGGCGCTGCGGCGGTGCACCCTCGTGCGGCCCATCAGGCCCCAGGCGTCGGCGTTCTCGCGGATGGCGCCGCGCGCCTCGTCCTCGATCTCGACGAACAGGGCGAAGGCCGCCCCCCGACTGATGGCCTCATAGCCCAGGGCGCCCGAGCCCGCGTACAGGTCGATGACCCGCGCGCCGTCCAGCGGCTCGGCCCAGCCGGCATGTTCCAGCACGTTGAAGATGGCCTGACGCGCCCGGTCCGAGGTCGGGCGGGTGTTCTGGCCCTCGGGGGCGGTGATGGCCCGCCCCTTCAGGCTTCCGGCGACGATCCGCATGGATCAGCCGCCCGAGCGCGGACCACGCGGACCGCCCCGCCCGGCCCCGCCGGACGGACGCGAGCCGCCGGGGCGAGCCCCGCCGCCCCCGGCGGGCTTGCCGAAGGTGCGGCCGCCCGAGGGCTTGGCGCCATAGGCAGGCTTGTCCCCGAAGGCCGGCTTGCCGCCGGTCTTGCGGGGGCCGCCCGCCGGCTTGCGGCGGTCGTCGATGAACTGGTCATCGCGGGGAGTGAAGGCGCGTTTCGGCCGGTCGCCGCCGTCCTCGTCCTTGCGGGCGGGCGCGGTGCGCTCACGGGGCTTGAAGGTCTTGGTGTGCTCGAACTTCGGCTTGGCCTTGGCCCAGCCGTCCTTTTTCGGGGCCCGACGGCCGGTGTCGCCACCCTCGGTCGCGGCGGCCTCGGCGGCGCGGACGCGGCTGGGCTTGCGCGACGGGTCCGACAGGGCCGAGCCCGAGGCGCCCTTCACGATCGGCGCCGAGGTGCGGCGGCCGGGGATCGGCGCGGGGGTGCTGACCGTATTGCCGGTCGGCAGGTTCTCGGGCCGGATGTGCTCTGCCAGCAGCTCACGGATCACCCGCGGACCGACCTCCTCGACCGAGCCCACCGGCAGGGTGCCCAGCTGGAACGGACCGTAGGCCAGACGGATCAGGCGGTTCACGGTCAGGCCCAGATGCTCCAGCACCTTGCGGACTTCCCGGTTCTTGCCCTCGGTGATCGAGACACTGATCCACAGGTTGGCCGACGACTTCTCGCCCTCGGCCTTCTCCCTGGCCTTGTCGAGGGTCGCCTCGATCGGGCCGTAGCGGACGCCGTCGACGGTGACGCCGTCCTTCAGGCTGTCGAGCTGCAGCTGGGTGACGCGGCCACGGGCGCGGGCGCGGTACTGGCGGACCAGCTCGGTTTGCGGCAGCTCCAGCGCGCGGCTCAATTCGCCGTCGTTGGTCAGGATCAGCAGGCCCTCGGTGTTCAGGTCGAGGCGGCCGACCGAGATCACCCGCGGCAGGCCGCTGGGCAGGGCGTCGAAGACCGTCGGGCGGCCCTGCGGGTCGCCGTGCGACGTCACCAGCCCGGCGGGCTTGTGATAGCGCCAGACCCGCGTGGCCTGCGCCGCGCCGATGGGCTTGCCGTTCACGGTGATCACGTCGTCGCGGGTCACCAGGGTCGCGGGCGTGTCCAGGATCTTGCCGTTGACGGCCACCTGGCCCAGGCCGATCAGGCGCTCGACCTCGCGGCGCGAGGCGATGCCCGCCCGGGCCATGGCCTTGGCGATGCGCTCGCTGCGCTTGGGGGCCTCGTCGGCGGCGGGCTTGCCCCCCGGTTTGGAGCCCGGCTTCGCGCCGAACTTGCCGGCCGGCTTGTCAGCGCGGGGGCCCTTGGCGAAGGGTTTGCCGCCGCGCGGCGGACCGCGCTCGCTGTCCGCGCTCTCGACGCGTTTGACGTAGGGTTTGCGGGGGCCGTCGCGGTCGCCGTCTTGACGAGGGCGCGGCTTCTTGTCGTTGTCTCGGGGATGGAAGGCCATGATGAGCGGTTCATGCGCATGGCCTTGGCCTGCGCGCAAGCGGCGGCGGACGCCGGAGAGACTCCGGTCGGCTGTGTGATCGTCGACGAATCGACCGGTCAGGTCGTCGCCGAGGGCATGAACGGCCCCATCGGCGCCCACGATCCGACCGCCCACGCCGAGATCGTCGCCCTGCGCGCGGCGGCCCGAAAGCTGGGCAATTACAGGCTCACAGGCCTGACGCTGTATGTGACGCTGGAGCCCTGCGCCATGTGCGCCGGGGCCATCAGCCACGCTCGTATCGGCCGGGTGGTCTGGGGCGCCGACGACGCCAAGGGCGGCGCCGTCGCCCACGGCCCGCGCTTCTTCGACCAGCCGACCTGCCACTGGCGCCCCGTCGCCGAGGGCGGGGTTCTGGCCGCCGAGGGGGGCGACCTCCTGCGGTCCTTCTTCCGGGCCCGCCGCAAGGGAACGCCCCCCGATACGGCGCGTTGATCCGCCTGCTCCCGTCACGGCAAGGCTTGTTACGTATGAAGACGCTTCTGGTCCCGGCGCTCGCCGTCCTCTCGCTGGCCGCCTGCGGCCGTCAGCCGGCCGAGGCCCCGACCGACGGTGATTCGGTCCGTGAGCGCGCCGAGGAAGCCCAGACCGCCCGCCGCCGCACGGGCGCCGAGCTTCAGGACCGCGCCCTGAACCGGGTCATCCGCGCCGTCTATATCTGCAATGACGGCCAGCGCCTGTCGGTGGACTTCGACAACCCCCGGGAGATGGCCACCGTCCGCAACTCGAACGGCGAGGCCGTTGACCTGTTCCAGGAACGTGCCGCCGACGGCATCTGGTATCGCGCCTCGGGCTACGAACTGCGCGGCAAGGGAACCCAGGCGACCTGGACCGCGAACAACCTGCCCCCGACCACCTGCCGCGCGGTCGACTAGGAGAGGGCCGTCGGTCGCCTCTACGCGTCCTGCAGAGCGGCCGGATCGAGCATCACGCCGCGCCCTCGGCCTTCAGGAAGGCGGTCAGGGTCGCACGGTCCACGGTCTTGTCGGTGAAGGCCTCGCCGATGGCCCGGGCCAGGATCAGGGTCAGGCGGCCGCCCTCGGCCTTCTTGTCCCCCTCCATCCGCCTGATCAGGGCCTCCGCCCCGAACTGGCCCACCTCGGCCAGACGCACCGGCAGACCGGCCGCCGCCGTCACCGTCTCGACCCGGTCCGCGTCCGCCTGAGCGCACAGCCCGGTCGCGGCCGAGTAGCGGAAGGCCATGGCGCAGCCCAGCGCCACCGCCTCGCCGTGGGCCAGCTTCTCCTCGTCGAAGTCCAGCTCCGCCTCGATGGCGTGGCCGAAGGTGTGGCCGAGGTTCAGCAGGGCGCGCCGCCCCGCCTCCTTCTCGTCCTCGCCGACGATGCGGCTCTTGATCTCGACCGAGCGAACCACGGCGCGATGCAGCGCCGCCGGGTCGCCCTTGACGCCGACCGCGCCCTCTCCAGCCAGCCAGTCGAAGAAGGCCGCGTCGCAGATCAGGCCGTGCTTCAGCACCTCGGCCCAGCCCGACCGCAGCTGCCGCTCCGGCAGGGTCGCCAGCACGTCGATGTCCGCAACCACCAGCCGGGGCTGATGGAAGGCGCCGATCAGGTTCTTGCCGCGCGGGGTGTCGATGGCCGTCTTGCCGCCTACCGAGCTGTCGACCTGCGCCAGCAGGGTCGTCGGAACCTGCACGAAGTCGATGCCGCGCATGTAGAGCGCCGCTGCCAGTCCGGCCAGATCGCCGACCACGCCGCCGCCCAGCGCCACGACGATGTCGCTACGATCCAGCCCGAAGGCCAGCATCCGGTCCAGCACCCGCTCCAGCTCGGCGAAGGACTTGGAGCTCTCTCCCGCCGGCACCGCCAGCAGCCGGGCCCGCACGCCCGCGTCCTCCAGCGCCTTCAGCACCGTGGGTCCATGGATGTTGGCCACTGTCTCGTCGGTGACGACCACGGTTCGCCCCTTCGCCAGCGGCGCGACGTGCTGGCCCAACTCGCGCAGGAGCCCGCCCCCCACGACGACATCGTAGGGCAGGAAGCCAGCCCCTGAAACCAGCACCGTCGTCGTCACGCCTTGATCTCCATCGCCCCGTGGGCCTCAAGCGCCCGCACTATGGCCTCCACGGCCTCGGCATGGGCGCCGCCGGCCACATCAACCGTCAGGTCCGCTTCGCCGTAAACAGGATACCGGGCCTCGGCCAGCGTCCGCAGGGTCTCCAACGGGTCCTTGCCTCGCAAAAGCGGTCGGGTGTCGCGCCGTTGCACCCTCTGGGCGATGACCTCCAGATCGGCCCGCATCCAGACCGTCACCGCATGGGTCTTCATCAGCGCCCGGGTTTCGAGATTCAGCATGGCCCCGCCGCCGGTGGCCAGCACCAGACGCGGTCCCTCCAGAAGGCGACGCATCACCCGCGCCTCTCCCGCCCGGAACTCGCCCTCGCCCATGCTGGCGAAGATGTCCGAAACGGTCATGCCCGCCGCCGACTCGATCTCTTCGTCGCCGTCCGCAAAGGACAGGCCCAGCCGCCTGGCCAGCCGGCGCCCGACGGTCGATTTCCCCACCCCCATCAGCCCGACCAGCGCTATGGTGCGCTGATGGACGGGAATCGGCTCGAATTCGGTCATCGCGCGCCTCGCGAGAGCGGGCGGCGGTCGGGAGACGGGAAGGATGGGCGCAGGCACGTCATGATCGCCTTCACCTCTACACGAACACAGGCGCGGGGCCACGCCATGGCGAAGGCGCCGCGATGAGCAGTCCCCAGATCGAGGCCTTCCTCGAGATGATGGCTGTGGAGCGGGACGCCTCGCCCCACACCCTGTCCGCCTACGCCCGCGATCTGGCCGACGCCGAGGGTGGCGTGGACGGCGGGCTGATGCAGGCCGATGAGACGGCGGTGGAGACCTGGTACGCCGGTCTGGCGGCGCGCGGCCTGTCCCCCGCGACCCAGTCCCGACGTCGCGCCGCCGTGCGTCAGTTCTATCGCTTCGCTCTCGGTGAAGGCTGGCGGCAGGACGACCCGTCGCGCCGGCTCGACGCCCCGAAACAGGGTCGTTCCCTGCCCAACGTCCTGACCCGCGAGGAGATTGAAGCCCTGCTGGAAGCCGCCGCCGCCCGCGACGGCGCCGCCGGGATTCGCATGGTGGCGCTGGTGGAACTGGCCTACGCCTCCGGCCTGCGAGTGTCCGAGTTGCTGGCGCTGAAGGTCGAGGCCGTTCGCCGCGATCCCGCCTGGCTGATCGTGCGCGGCAAGGGCGGCAAGGAGCGGCTGGCTCCGCTGAACGCCTCGGCGCGCGAGGCGGTGAAGGCATGGCTAGAAGCCCGCGAGGCCGCCCGCAAGCCGGAAGCGCCGGACAGTCAGTGGCTGTTCCCCTCCCCGGTCGGCAAGGCCGCGCTGACGCCCCGCCGCTTCGCCCAGATGCTGGGTCAGGCGGCCATCGACGCCGGGATCGACCCGGCGCGGGTCAGCCCCCACGTCCTGCGTCACGCGTTCGCCACCCATCTGCTTGAAGGCGGGGCCGACCTGCGCGTCGTCCAGACTCTGCTGGGTCACGCCGACATCGCCACCACCCAGATCTACACCCACGTCGCCACGGATCGGCTGGCCAGAATGGTGCAGGAGAAGCACCCTCTGGCGCGGGATGACTGAACTCCGCTTGCTCCCCGGCGTTGACCTGACTAGGTTCCGCCGCCTTCCGATGCGCCATGTGGCGCGCCAGTTCCGGACGCCTTGATGGCCACGCACTACCTCGAGTTCGAAAAGCCGATCGCCGAATTGGAGGCGAAGATCGAGGAGCTGTCGCTGCTCGCCTCGACCGCGGGCTCGTTCGACTCCGAGATCGACGGCCTGAAGAAGAAGGCCGATCAGCTCCGCAAGAAAATCTACAACGGCCTCGATCCGTGGATGAAGACGCAGGTCGCGCGCCACCCGCAGCGTCCGCACTTCGTCGACTATGTCGAGGGTCTGTTCACCGACTTTGTCGAGTTGAAGGGCGACCGGCAGTTCGGCGACGATCAGGCGATTCTGGGCGGTCTCGCCAGGCTGCGGGGTCGGGCGGTGGTGATCATGGGTCACGAGAAGGGTCACGACACCCAGACCCGCCTGACCCACAATTTCGGCATGGCCCGTCCCGAAGGCTACCGCAAGGCGGTGCGCCTGATGGATCTGGCCGAGCAGTACGGCCTGCCGGTGCTGTCTTTCGTGGACACCGCCGGCGCCTACCCAGGCCTCGGCGCCGAAGAGCGTGGTCAGGCTGAAGCCATCGCCCGCTCGACCGAGCGCGGCCTGACGCTGGGCGTCCCCTCCATCGCCACCATCACGGGCGAAGGCGGTTCGGGCGGCGCCATCGCCATCGCCGCCGCCAGCCGCGTGCTGATGCTGGAGCACTCGATCTATTCGGTCATCTCGCCGGAAGGCGCCGCGGGCATCCTCTGGCGCGACGGCAGCCGGGCCCGGGACGCGGCCATGGCGATGAAGATCACCGGCCCCGATCTGGTCGAGCTGAAGATCGTGGACCGCATCATCGGCGAGCCGCTGGGCGGCGCCCACACCGACCGCGCGGCAGCCATCGCCGCTGTTGGCGATGTGCTGGTCGAGGAACTGGACGCCATGGCTGGCCTATCGCCCGAGCAACTGCGCAAGGCCCGCGCCGACCGCTTCTACGCCATCGGCCGCCTGAGCTAGGTTTACGGCGTTAACGCTCTGAATACCCGCGACTGCGAAGCATTCTGCGCCCGGCGATACGCGAGTCGGGTCGGGGGCGTGTGGAGTAGCGATGAGTCAGGGGCTGGACGGGCTGCGCGAGAGCGCGGTGATCAATCTCACCGGCGCCGTGACCATGGTCGTGGACGATTCGCCGTTCGGGCTCGACATCACCGCCAGCGCCCTGCTCGGCTTCGGCATCAAGACCCGTTACGCTTGCCATAGCGGCATTGAAGCTATGGAAATCCTCAAGGATCACCCTGTTGATCTGCTGGTGGTCGATACCGAAATGCCCGAAATGGACGGCTATGCACTGGTGCGCTGGCTGCGCCGGTCCGGGCTGGATCCGAACGCCCTCACCCCCGTCATCATGACCGCCAGCCACATCCGCCGATCCCGTGTCGCCGAAGCCCGCGACTGCGGAGCGAATTTCGTGATTACCAAGCCCTTCAGCGCCGCAACCCTGCTGGAGCGGATCATCTTCGTCGCGCGCGACACCCGCCCCTTCCTGGAGGTCGGCGACTATTTCGGTCCCGACCGCCGCTTCCGCGAGGGCAAGCCGCCGTTGGAGGAACGGCGAGCCGATGTGCTCCGCCGGATGAAGCTGGACGCCGAACAGGCGGCTGCTCAGACCAATGCCGGGGGGGCCGCATGACTGTCATCACCCATTCACGCCGCAAGTCCCGTCTGTCGAAGATCATTGATCAGGCCGGCGGCTTCAGCGTCGGCGCCGCACTGACGCAGGCCCGGGCCAATATGGACGCCCTGAAACCCCGCAGCGCGGCCGAGGTGGCGGATCGCATCGCCGAACTGGCGGCTCTCGCGCCGACCGACACGGCAGACGTCGCAGAGACCCAGACCGCGCTGGTTCGGGCCTATCACGTCGCGAACGGCGTGATCGACGCCGCAGGGCCGTTCGGAATGGATGACGTCTGTGCGGTCGCGGTTGGCCTGTGCGACCTGATCGACGCGACCACGGCGGAACGCCCGTTCGATTGGCGTGTCGTGCCGATCTACGCCCGGTCGCTGCAACTCCTGCTCGCGCTGCCGGAAGACGCCGACGCCCGTAAAAAGGTGCGCGAGGGACTTGAGCAGATGGTGGACCGGAAGCTGGCGCAGCCGGGCTGAACCGGCTCCCGGCCCTGCCCCTTATTCGTAGATCGTCAGATCGCCCCGACACACGCCGGCGCGCTCCTGAATGACATAGGCGCTGCCCGTGCCGACCATCTGCTGCACAGCCGCCTGGCCATTGAAGCAGGTCCCGATCTCGTAGCCGACCACCGTCGTGTAGGTCGCATCGCTGAAGTAGGTGTAGTTATAGAACGGCACGTCCAGCATGGCGGCGCTGGGGCCGGCGACGGCCGAGGCGGCCAGGGCGACAGCGGACATGGCCGCCATCTTGATGGAAACGCGTCTCTTCATTGCATCCTCCAGTGTTCACAACCAAAAGAACACTGGACGAGACCTGCTCAACCTCAAGACACAAAAACTTGTGTGGGGAAATCAGGCCTCCAGCCCGGCTTTGACCCGCGCGCCCCGGGTCTGCTTCCGCCAAAGGGCGGCATACTCGCCGCCCTGACGGGCGACCAACTCGTGGTGCGCGCCCCGTTCCACGATCCGACCGGCCTTCAGCACCAATATCTGGTCCGCATCAGCGATGGTGGACAGCCGGTGCGCCACCACCAGCGTGGTCCGCCCGGCGCGGGCCTTGCGCAAGGTCTTCTGAATGGCGGTCTCGGTGCGACTGTCCAGCGCGCTGGTGGCCTCGTCCAGGATCAGGATGCAGGGATCGGCGAGCAGGGCCCGCGCGATGCCGACACGCTGGCGCTCACCGCCGGACAGCTTAAGTCCCCGTTCGCCGACAACGGTGTTCAGACCGTCCGGCAACTGGCCGATGAATTCCGCCAACTCGGCCGCCTCAGCCGCCGCCCAGATGGCCGCCTCGTCCGCGTCGGGGCGTGCGAAGCCGATGTTGGCGCGCAGGGTGTCGTTGAACAGGGCCACGTCCTGCGGGACCAGAGCCACCGCCGCGCGCAGGCTCTCCTGCGTCACCGCACGCACATCGACGCCGTCCACCAGCACCCGCCCCTCCTGTGGGTCAATCAAGCGCAGGGCCAGTTTGACGATCGTGGACTTGCCCGAACCGGACGGCCCGACCAGCGCCGTGGTCGTGCCCGGGGCGGCGTGGAAACTGACGTTCTCCAGCCCGTTCGCGCGGGCGTCGTGGCGGAAGCCGACGTGCTCGAACGTCAGGGCGGCGCCGTTCACCCCGGCGGCGCGATCCAGCGGCGCCGCATCAGCGGCGTCAGCGACCTGCGGCGCCTGACGGGTGACCTTCAACATCTCCTCCATGTCGATGAAGGACTGGCGAATTTCGCGATAGGCGAAGCCCAGAATGTTCAGTGGCGCATACAGGCTGATCATGATCAGGACGGCGGCGGTGACATCGCCCGGTCCCATGCGGCCGGCGGCGGCTTCGAACCCCGCCATGATCGCCATGACACCGAGGCCGACATTCATGATCACGGCCTGGATCACGTTCAGAAGGGCGAGCGAGCTGTTCGCCTTCAAGGCCGCGCGCGTGTAGTCGCCGAGGGCCGCGTCATAGCTCCGCGCGGCGCGCGCTTCGGCGCCGAAGGACTTGACCGTCTCATAGTTCAGCAGGGCGTCGACCGAGACCCCGGCCGCCTGGGTGTCGGCGGCGTTCATGATCCGGCGGTGCTCGATCCGCCAGTTGGACAGGGCGAAGGTCGAAACGGCGTAGATGGCCACCACGGCGACCGCCACGGCCCCGAAGCGCCAGTCGTACTTGCCCGCCAGAACACCCGCCGCCAGCACGAGCTCGACGCCGGTGGGCACGAGGTTGAAGGCGAGAATGCGCAGCAGGAAATCCACGGCCCTCGAGCCGCGATCCATGGTCCGGGACAGGGAACCCGACCGCTTGGTCTGATGAAAGTCCAACGACAGACTGAGGGCGTGGCCGAACGTCTCGGTCGCCGCCGTGCGCTGGGCCGCGGATCGAACCGGGGCGAAGACCACGTCCGAAGCATTCGGCGCGACGGCCGACAGCAACCGGACGATGGCCCACCCCAGCGCAAAGGCCGCGAAGCCGAGACCGACGGCGACCTCCGTCCCCTGCCCCGCCGCCAGATGGTTGACCGCCGCCCCCAGCACCAGCGGCGCCATAACGCCCAGCCCCTTGCCGGCCAGCGTCATTCCGATGGCGGCGACCAGACGCAGTTTCAGCTGCGGCGCATTGGAGCGGCCGACCAGCCGTAGCAGGTCGGCCAGCGCCTGGAGCGTCGGCGGGCCGTCGGTGGGGGTTGTCAGCCCGGCTTGCGCCGCCTTTGCTTCCGATCCCTGCCGTCGCCCGGCCCCGCGTTCACCTCTCATCGCCATCCCCGCCATATGGCCCCGTCAGGGGCCGGGCGGAAGAGAGAACGCTCAGCGACCGCCGTGCTTGGCGTATTCCAGCTTGGCGATGGTCCGGTTGTGGACCTCGTCCGGGCCGTCAGCCAGACGCAGGGTGCGGACACCCGCGTACAGCTCGGCCAGCGGGAAGTCGCCCGACACGCCCGCGCCGCCGAACGCCTGAATGGCGTCATCGATGATCTTCAGGGCCATGCGCGGCGCGGCGACCTTGATCTGGGCGATCTCGGACTTGGCGTTCTTGGCGCCGGCCTGATCGATCATCCAGGCGGCCTTGAGCACCGACAGGCGGCACATCTCGATGTTGATGCGCGCCTCGGCGACACGCTGCTCCCACACCGAGTGCTCGGCGATCTTCTTCTTGAAGGCCGTGCGGCTGAGCAGACGTTCGACCATCAGGTCCAGCGCGCGCTCTGCGGCGCCGATGGTGCGCATGCAGTGGTGGATGCGGCCCGGCCCGAGACGGCCCTGGGCGATCTCGAAGCCCCTGCCCTCACCTGCGATCAGGTTCGAGACCGGCACCCGGACGTTGTCGAGCACGACCTCCGCGTGGCCGATCGGGCGCTCGTCATAGCCGAACACCGACAGCATCCGCTCGACGCGGAAGCCGGGCGTATTGGTGGGCACCAGGATCTGCGACTGCTGTTGGTGCGTCGCCGCGCCCGTGTCCGTCTTGCCCATCACGATGGCGATAGCGACATTGGGGTGCGCCATGTTGGTCGACCACCATTTGCGGCCATTGATGACGTAATGATCGCCGTCGCGCTCGATGCGGGTTTCGATATTGGTGGCGTCCGAAGAGGCCACCGCGGGCTCGGTCATCAGGAAGGCCGAGCGGATGTCGCCGTTCATCAGCGGCTTCAGCCACTGCGCCTGCTGTTCGGCGTTGCCGTACATGTGCAGGACTTCCATGTTGCCGGTGTCCGGGGCGTTGCAGTTGAACACCTCGGCCGTCCACAGATGACGGCCCATGATCTCGGCCAGCGGGGCGTATTCGAGGTTGGTCAGGCCCGCGCCGTGATCGCCCGGCAGGAACATGTTCCAGAGGCCCGCTTCCCTGGCCTGGGCCTTCATCTCTTCCATGGCCCTGGGCTGGACGGTGTGATCCGCCTTCACCTCGGCCCAGTATTCCGCCGAGCGCGGAAGCACCTTCTCATCCATGAAGCGCTGCACGCGCTCCTGCCAGTGCAGTCCCTTGTCGCTGTGACGGAAATCCATGGTCGTCCTCCTCAGGTACGAAAACGGCGCGGCCCTCTTCCGGGACCGCGCCGCAAAAATCAGATCGTCGTTTTCAAGCTCAGCGCTTCAGCAGCGGGGCCAGCTTCTGGGCGATCATCATGTCGCCGGCGATCTTCAGCTTGCCCTGCATGAAGGCCATCATCGGGTCCAGCTTGCCTTCCGACAGGGCCATGAAGTCATCCCAGCTGATCGAAACGGTCGCGTCGGCCGGCTTGTCTTCGTTGGTCACGGTGTTCGGCGACGAAGCGCCGTCGATGAAGATCTTGCCGACATCGCCCAGGTCGAGCTTCACGGTCTTGCCCAGACCGGAGTTGTCGCCAACGGCGCCGCGGATGTGTTCGGTGACTTGAGCCAGATCGACCATTTGCGTCTCTCCCTAAGGGACGGTTGAGGCTCCGACCTAGACCGCTCGAAGGCGGCTGCCAAGATCACGCCGGGTCAAGTTCCCGCCATCTGCTTGCATGAATGTCAGTAGAACGCTGACTCGCGGTCCAGATCCGCGCCGGGGACGGGGGTTCCGGGGTGAACTGTGGCGGCCCGATCGGCCTGCATCTGATCCAGGCGCTCCTGTCGGGCGCGACGCTCGGCCGCATAATCGGGCTCCGGCGCATCAAAACCGAAGCGGCCGCCGTCGGATCGGGTGACCTCGACGCGCTCAGGGGCCTCCGACTCGACCACATCACCGCGCCAGGCGACACGGGACGCCTCGCGCACCGGCGGCAGAGGCTCGACCCAGGGCGTCTCATAGTCAGCGACATGGACCTCGTCCCCGGTCGCCTGCGCGGGAAGCGCGACATGGGTGTAGCCGTCGACGAGGGCGCCCACGTCCATGGTCTCGCCCGGTTGCACCTCGGGCTCGACCGGCGCCACCACCTCGACCTGCATCTGCTCACCGCCAAGGACGCCGCCCGCCGAGGCGTCACGCAGGACCGCGAAGGTCAGCCCCCCCACAGCCAAAAGCCCCACCCCCGCGCCGACCATCCAGGGCTGGACACGAAACCGGGGCGAAGTGGAAACGGGATCGGGGATCATGGCGCCACTCCATACAGGCGGGGCAGAAACGATACGAACCGACTTTGGTTCGCGCCGCTCCCGTTTGTTCTAGTCGCGCCCGCGCCGCTACCGCTCCCGCTCCAGTCGGCGGTCCAGCAGCGCCTCATATTTGTCCGCATAGGCCAGGCAGGCTGTCGGGTCGATGAATGGGTTAGGCGTCACGCCCTGACGCAGTTGCGCCATCCGCGTATCTCCGTCCGACTGGCCGGGGTGGGCTGTCAGCAGGATGTCGCACGGCATGGCGCGCAACGACGCAAAGGTCCCGCGGAACCCGTCCAGCAGCGCCCGGTTCGCCGGATCCGAGAACCGGTAGCCGTCCGCCGCGATCGGGTTCAGGCTGGAGCCGAAGACCACCGCCTTGCAGTCCTCGCCCTCGCATGATCGCCAGCTCCAGCTCATGCTGCCGGGGGTATGACCCGGCGTGGCGCGCGCCGTGATCTCCACATCCCCGAGCCTCAGAACTTCACCGTCCCGGAGCGCCCGCACCCGCTCGACGCCCGGGAAGGGCTCAAGCCAGGCCGCCTGGGGGTCATCCGCGCCACTGCGTCCGCGACGCAGGACCTCGGCGGCTTCCGGGCTGGCGACCACGGTCGCACCCGTATCCCGCGCCAGGGCGGCCAGCCCCCCGGCGTGATCATAGTGCGGCTCGGTGCTGAGGATGTACTTCACGTCCTCGATCCGGAAGCCGAGGCGGCGAATGTTGTCCTCAACCGCGCCCACGGCCTGCGGCAGCGCCCCGTCGATCAGAACCAGCCCCTCCGACGTCGAGATCACGGCCATGCTCAGGCCCGAGAAGCCCACAAACCACGTATTGCCGTAGACCTTGATCGGCGCCTCCACGCCCAGCCACTGCCGGGCGTATTCCGGGGCGATGGGCTGCAGCAGCGGATCATGAGCGGGGTCGGGGCGGACCTGCGCCGCAGGCTCCTGATGCTCGGGTTCAGCATTGGCGCAGCCCGCCGTCAAAACCACCAGCGCCGCGCCGAACAGGCCAGGGACTCGTCTCATCACTCACTCCGTGGATGGGGGATTGCGGGCGAGGATGAGCGGCGACAGGCGCCCGCACAAACCATCATATCTGGACAAAGCCATGAACTGATCTCATGCCTTGATCATGGATCGCGCCCAACTCCCCCTCAATGCCCTGCGCGCCTTCGAAGCCGCTGCACGGCATCTGAACTTCACCCGCGCCGCCATCGAACTCTGTGTCAGCCAAGGCGCGGTCAGCCATCAGGTGGCGCAGCTGGAACGCCGCCTGGGCGTCACCCTGTTCCGTCGCCTGCCCCGCGGTCTGGCCCTGACGGACGAGGGGCAGGCTCTGGTTCCCGTGCTGGCGGACGCCTTCGACCGGGTCGGCGCCACGCTGGACCGCTATGCGGGAGGACGGCTGCAGGAGGTGTTGACCGTCGGCGTTGTCGGCGCCTTCGCGGGGGGCTGGCTGCTCCCCCGACTGGAGGCCTTCAACCGCGAACATCCGCACATCGACCTGCGGGTCATGACCAACAACAAC